>JAETPP010000190.1 GCA_021771115.1 Bacillota bacterium
CGGTGAAGGCTGTGTTTCTTACCTTATCTGGGCATTCCTTTCGGTATGAATGTGAGAATTTGTGCAGGCTCTTCTTTCCCTACAGCCCTGTTCGGGTGGAGGAGGGAGGACAGCCGGAAGTCGAAGAGCCTTGGGCGCTGGCCGCTGTGGAACCACAGGCGGCGGGCATAGAACCGGAATGTGAGAAATATGCTTATAGGGTCAGGGTTTCCGATGGAAAGCGGCTTTTGGAAAAACAGGAGCTCCATAATACCCTGGAAGAATACAGCATGACGGATCTTTTGTACAGAGCCCTGTCGGAGCTGACCGGCTATACCCCTGCCTGGGGAATGCTGACCGGGATCCATCCGGTCAAGCTGCTGCGCCAGTATTGTGAGGAGCTGGGCGAGCAGGCGGGAGTGGAAAAATTCCGGGAAAGAGGCCATGTGAGCGCGCGGAAGGCGGACCTGGCCCTTCGGGTGCTGCACGCCCAGGAACCGGTTGTCAGCGCCCTTTCGGAAAACGATTTCAGCTTGTATGTTTCCATTCCCTTTTGTCCCACCCGCTGTTCCTATTGCTCCTTTGTTTCTCAAAGCATCGAGCGGGAAAAGAAGCTGATGGAGCCATATTTTGAACTGCTTCTGCTGGAATTGGAAAAGACCGCCCGGGTCACAAGGGCCCTGGGCCTTACGCTCCGTTCAGTCTATATCGGCGGCGGTACGCCCACCACCCTTTCCGCAACACAGCTTGCCAGGCTTTGTGAGAAAATTCAAAAAGAGTTTGATTTTTCCCGGTGCGAAGAATTTACCGTGGAGGCCGGAAGGCCCGATACCATAGATAGGGAAAAGCTGCGGGCTTTAAAGGCGGCAAATGTCAGCCGCATCAGCATCAACCCCCAGTCCCTGTCGGATCAGGTGCTGCAGAACATCGGGCGCAGGCATACGGTGCGGGATGTGCTCACCGCCTTTGCCATGGCAAAGGATGAGGGCTTCCGGGAAATCAACGCCGATCTGATCGTGGGGCTGCCGGGGGACGATCTGCCGGGCTTTCGGAAAACCCTGGACGGGGTGATCGGCCTGGGCGCTTCCAATGTAACGGTCCACTCCCTGGCCTTAAAGCGCTCTGCCCGCCTGGTTTCCGAAGGCGGAGACCTTTCCCTTCACCGAAAGGGAGAGGAGACCGCCGCCATGGTGGACTATTCCATCGACCGCCTGACGGCAGAGGGCTATGAACCCTATTACCTCTACCGCCAGACCAGAATGGCCGGAAATCAGGAAAACACCGGCTGGGCAAAGCCGGGCACCCTGTGCGCCTACAATATCTATACCATGGATGAATCCAATTCCGTGATCGCCTGCGGGGCGGGGGGCGTGACCAAGCTGAAGGACCCCTACTCGAGCAGGCTGGAGCGGATCTTCAATTTCAAGTATCCCCAGGAATATATTTCCCGAAATCAAGAAATACTGGACAGGAAGGAGGGTATCAGTAAACTCTATGAGCAATTTCGCCAGCGGTTACATGAAATATATTAACCACCTGGAGCAAATCAACGACGGGGCGGTGAATTGTCCCCAGCGGATGATCGACGAGGTGGAGGATGCCTATCATGAGCATCTGAAAAATATTGCCCGGAATATCAGAGAGCAGCACCGGCAGGTGCGGGTGGTGATGCTTGCCGGGCCCAGCAGCAGTGGCAAAACCACCACGGCCCATTTGCTGCGGGCCTATTTATCGGAATTCGGAGGAAAAGCCCATATCATTTCCCTGGATGATTTTTATCGGGGCTCCGGCTTAGCCCCCGTGCTTCCCAACGGAAAGTACGATTATGAATCGGTGGAAGCCTTAAACGTGGAAAAGATCAAGGCCTGCCTGCAAGCGGTCACCAGCACCGGGCGGTTCAGCGTGCCCCGGTACAATTTTACCATGGGCCGTCCGGAAGCGGAGGAGCGGCAGTATGAGATCGGCCCCTCCGATGTGGTGATCGTAGAAGGGATCCACGGCCTGAACCCCATCTTTACCGGAGAGCTTTCCCCCGAGGTGTGCGTCAAGCTGTATGTCAGCGTCAAGCAGCAGATCAAGGATGCCAACGGCGAGGTGATCTCTCCCATGGATCTTCGCCTGGTGCGCAGAATCGTGCGGGATATCCAGTTTCGCAGCACTACGGCGGAGCACACCATTTCCATGTGGCCGGAGGTAGTGTCCGGCGAGGACAAATATATCCGCCCCTATCGGATCAGCGCGGATTATACCGTAAATTCCATTCATATTTACGAACCCTGCGTTCTGCGCACCGTGGCCATTCCGCTGCTGCGGGAGATCGCGGCCGACAGCCCTTACTATCGAAAAGCCAGAGATCTGGAATCCCGCCTGATGCGCTTTGAGCCGGTGGACGCCGCTCTGGTTCCGAAAACCTCTATGCTCCGGGAGTTTTTAGGCTGAGCGGGTAGCCGGAGCTTGCACCCTGTTTTTTACAAACAGGGGAAAGAGTATGGAAACAGACTGTCAGTAAAGTCTCACAACCATAAGAAACGGAAGGGGAAGATGTGTGAAAAAGCTGCTTTGCAGCTTCCAGAGACCATCAGGGGCGCTGGTCTCCGGTGGAGACCGTTCAGTGCCGACCGAGCCGACAGGCGAGACCCCTCTCTCGCGTTTCAATAAGTTTGAGCGTGTCGAAAAAATCTTTTTCGACACGCTCGGAACGTAAGGGATTTTTAAGTGTTTTGAAAGGGAAATTCTCTTTACATTCCGGAAATTTCCTGTATAATAAAATATATCAGAAGCGCAAAGCTTTCTGAAAAATTCTTAGAGAGAAAGTAAAAAGGAGGAATACCGTTATGGGAATTCTGGATGATGTGGTCATAAACGCAAAATCTGCCGCCGAGGCTGTAGGCAAGAAGGCGGGGCAGATCGTAGACGCTTCCAAGCTGCGCATCAATGCGGCGGAGCTGAACGCCGAGATCAGCAAGCGCTATGAGGCCTTGGGCCAGTATGTGTTTGAATCCTGCCGGGAAAAGCTGGCGGAGGATGCCGAGGCCGTCGGCAAGATGGCGGAGATCGACGAGCTGAAGGCTCAGCACGCCGCTGTAAGGAAGGAACTGAACGACAAACAGAACAAGGTGGTTTGCCCCAACTGCGGCAAGCAGAGCCCCAACTCCGTTCAGTACTGCAGCAACTGCGGCACCAAGCTGGGCGAATAAGAAAAAGAATAGCGACGGAAAATGCCGGCCCGTTTGGGCCGGCATTTTTGTACAGCGCAAACATGGAAAATTCAAAATAATGGCGGCGCTTCTCACATATGAATGAACAGAAAACTTATGTGAGGAAGGATGTCTTTGAAAACAAAACGGGAAATCGGGGGACAGGGAAGGCAAAGCTTTCTCCATGGGGCGCTGATCCTTACCGCCGGCATGGCCGCGGTGAAGCTGATCGGCGCGCTGTTCAAGATCCCGCTGAAATATTCGGTGGGCGAGTACGGCATGGGCCTTTTTAACGTGGCCTACAATTTTTACGGCCCGGTGTTCAGCCTGGCCACCGCCGG
>JAETPP010000191.1 GCA_021771115.1 Bacillota bacterium
CCTTCGCGCGTGCCTTGTCTGAGCATCCCGCCGCCTGACTGTGATACGACAAGATATCCTGCGTTTCTTTCTGTTTTTTCTTCATTTTTACTGTCCACGAAACCGGGAAGGGCACAGCAGACCCACATGAAATGCAGCCGCCACATCGGTGAGGCTCGCCGCACGGTAGTTCTCTTCGATTTCCCGTAGCGCGGCCTCCACCATCGGGCTGCGGATGCTGCCGTTCCGGGACATGTCAATGCATTCCGTATAATGCATCAGCTGCAGCAGCAAAAGCCCCATCGTCACCTGATTGATACGCCGGGCACCCGGCTGGCGGTTCACCAACGTCCACACCATATTCTCCACAAGATTCTGCACCGGCAGCACCTCCCGCACCCGAAAATGCAGATAGCTGACGGCAGCCCCTCCAGTGTACAGTTCCCCCAGTAAAAAACGCGAAAGAACATTGTCCATCCCCGCCATACTGAACGCCTCGTCAAAGAACTGGGGCAGCACAATAAAATTGACGGCGATATCGCCCGCGTCCGCCCGCTGGATGGCATGGCTCGCGTGCCGGTTCAGGAACAAAAGCTCCCCGGCCTCCAGCGTCACAAGCGCATCCCCGTCGATGCGGTGCACCGTTTTTCCACGGCACATATACATGATCTCCACATAATTGTGGCTGTGCCTCGGAAACGGTGCGAAGCGCGTATGGGGGCGGATGGACATCAGCTTTCCCTTCTCCAGCATCTTTGCCGCATCCACCTCAAACGCACGGCCCGAGGCGTACAGCGCCCGGTCCACACCACGGCCCTGCAGCAGCTCCCGTTCTTCCTCAGTGATCTGCGCCAGACGCTGCAGCAGGACTGCATCCATTCGTATCACTCCCCGCGCATCCTGAATCGTCAGCTTTTCTTTATCATACAGGGTAAGAACGGCAGATGCAAGACCAGCCTGTGGAAATCTGCCGCGATTCAATCCCTGGTGCCTGCATCAGCCTGCGCTTCTTCATCCTCTTTCTGCGCAGCATTTTCCACCTTTTCCAGAAAAGCATCCACGAATCTGTCCTCTATCTTTTTGTAGGCCAACACCGTCCCTTGTTCAATTTTCCTGTAAAGGCCAACAACCTTGCGCGCGAGCGCCGGTGTTTTTAATCTGTATTCGGGCATTTCCCATCTTCCTTTCTTACCGCATGGTGCGCAGTTCATCCACAAGCTCCGACAGCTGCGCCGGCGAAAACGTACTGCCGAGCATCATCGAAAGCCCTATCAGGCCCATAAATAAATCTTTCTTTCTGATGTGCATTTTCTTTCCTCTTTTCTTTTTTACAATCAATCTTATAAACGGCGGCCGTCCGCCTGTTTCGCCACCGCTTACTCCTTTATGCCGCGGCACAGCGGAATCAGACACAGAAGCAGAACGATTCCTGCAAAGCCAACCGCGACGCCCGGCACCAGCATGCCCCAAAGCATGGTCATGCACATACCCGTTCCCAGTGCAAGTGTGCCCGCCAGCCCAATCAAGCCCCGAATCAGACTACGCCCACTGAAATGCCGCACGGCCGGCTTGCCTGACATAATACGATGCAACACCCACGCCCACAGCAGCACGGCTATCCCTGCCGCCCCGGTCCATACTCCCTGTACTGCAGCGCCCCACTCCGGCAGCAGGCACATGCACATTCCCAGTGCAAAAAGGCCTGCGCCCGGCACACACAGAAACATCGTGATCAAATCTCTCTTTTTCATATCCATATCGTCCTTCCGGCAAAATTCATGAGCTTTCGCTCACGTTCTGCACATGATTTTACAGTGTGTATGTTCGGGAAATATTCAAAAATTGTTTTTGAAATATTAAACAGCAAAACAGAAGGGCATCTTCCTGAAAGAAGATGCCCTGCAAAAAATATGCTGCTGTGCTTTACTCGTCCGCTGTTGCCTTTGTCTGAGCCTGTTCGGCGGACAGACGGTTGATCGCACAGAAGTAATCGCAGAATTCGGCTGCGGTTTCACCCTGGTCTGTACCGTCCATAACGCCGCACATATCCAGCAATATCCGCTGCATAACACGGCTGGAGAAATATTTGAAGACCACCTTTCCCCAGCGCGGTACAAACTCTTCCTGTTCAAAATAATTCCAGTATGGCAACATACTGCCGGACGGCAGATAAAGCTTGTATCTGTCGTGCGCCCTGATCATACCCTCCCGGCAGTAAGCGCCCAAAAAATCGTCCCGCACCATGAAAGCTCCCAAAATACGGCGTTCCTTCTCTTCACAGCCCGTCTCCAGAGTTGTCAGCAGACACGCCGAATTCGGCTTGAGCCTGCTGGGGATACGCGGCCTGTCCTTTGAGTAGCCGCTCAAATAGAAGCCTGTGGATACCGCGTCGGCTTCTGCCGCCGCTTTGGCTTCCTTCCACGGGATGTCAAAAGCCGCCTGCGAATACGGCGTAACTTTCATGGAGCGTATTTTCCCGAGCCGCTCCTGCCGTTCCAGTTCCTTTTGTCTTTCCGCACGTTCCGCCCGCAGCCTTCGTTCATAGCCTGCCCGTATCTCATTTTGCTTTCCTGCGTCCTTCAGGGTCAGAAAGCGGGAAAATGCGTCCGGATACTGAAACCGTTTTTCCCCCTGGGCAAAGTCTATCGTAATGATATTCCCCGAAAGACCGGTTATCACGCCCGTTCCAAAAGCGTTGTGCCTGACCGGTTGTCCCAGCAACTGCATTGTTCTCCTCCCTTGCTGATATAAAAAGCCATCCCGCAGCCGTAATGCCGCACATCCGTGTTATTCCTCTGTTTGCTTTGCCGCGCGGGACGGGCCGCGCGTTTTATCGCTGATGCGAAGAACGATCTCCGTTTTGTCTGCTTGCAGATCCAATTTCCCGCTGTTGAGTTCCGGGATATCTCCGACCGTCAGCACCGTACCGCAGGGCATTCCCTCAACATCCACCGTTATCGTATCAATCATATCTTCCGGCAGGGACGCATATGGGATCTCCATAAGCATCCTTTCCAGTGCATCCGTCACCTTTTCCGTATTTGTCAAAAAAATATGGATGACGCTGTTCACTTTTTGATCCGCCTGCAGAGCTTGAAAACTGAGATGCAGAATATCATTGTTCAGCAGATTTACCGCCTTTTCCTTGATCTGCACCGGTATCTGCTGTCCGTCAAGCACAATTTTCAGCTTGCTTCCTTCCCGCTTCTGCTCCACCAGCCTGCGCGCGTCGGCTTCCTCAAGCTGGAGCGCCAGCGCTTCGCGCAAAGGGCCGCCGAAAACACTTCCCGGAACAAGCCCCAGCCGTCTCAGCTTTTTTGCTTTCACGGCAAAATCTCTTTTTTCCACTGTGATCATGTCCATCGTGTTGTTCCTCCCAATCGGATTTTATATATTTAACCGGCATACAGTGCATACCGGCCGTCGGCTGTTTTTGGATGGATAATAAAAAAAGAAGAGCTTCTTCATATGGCACCAC
>JAETPP010000192.1 GCA_021771115.1 Bacillota bacterium
CCTCTTCGATCATCTGATATTTCTCCACCGCCGCTCTTATCTTACCAATGAGTTTCTGCATCGCTTCATTTCCTCACAACAGATTTATTTTATAGACAGCCGCCCCGCGGCGGTGGAATTGCAGAAAGTTCCCTGAAATGAGTTTTTGCATAAGCTGCCTCTTTATGAAAGATGAAATGCTGTTTCCTTATCGCACAAGCTTATCTTATTTTATAGTATAGCACGGCAATGCCCTGATTTCCAGCACGAAAGCCCTTCCTGCCGCGAGGGAGCGGTCGGCTTGCTGAAGATATATGAAAATAGCAAACGAGAAAACAAGAGAAAACTCCATGAAAACAGAAGAAAACAAGAGATAAAGAAAAGCAAATTAAAAATCACGGGAAAAGGTGTTGACACCCGGAAAAGCCTGTGATATCATAGGAAAGCTCTCAAAAGGAGCGTATGCGTTTCAGAAATCCCTCCGGGGGAGGATGCCGGGCAGTACTTGCGGCTGGGCCGCGCTCCCTCTTTTCGGAATGAGATGTATTTTTAGTTGGAGGTAAAAAGCTATGTCAACTACGATGCCTAAGGCCGGACAAGTCGAGCGCAGCTGGTATGTGATCGATGCCGCCGGAAAGCCCCTTGGCCGTGTGGCCGCTCAGGCCGCCGTGCTGCTCAGAGGCAAGCACAAGCCCACCTTTGCCCCCCATGTGGACTGCGGCGATCATGTGATCATCATCAACTGCAAGGATGCCGTTCTCACCGGCGGCAAAATGGAACAGAAGTATTACTATCACCATACCGGGTATATCGGCCATCTGAAGGCCGTACGGTATGACACGCTGATGCGCACCAAGCCCGAGCTTGCCATGCAGCTGGCGGTAAAGGGCATGATCCCGGCGAATTCCATCGGCCGGGACGAGCTGGGCCGCCTGCGGGTCTATGCCGGCGCCGAGCACAAGCATGCCGCGCAGAAGCCCGCCGCGTGGAATCTATAAAGAGGAGGACGTAAAGTATGTACGAGACTGCACCTTATTTTTACGGCACAGGGCGGCGCAAAAGCTCCGTCGCCAGAGTCCGCCTGTATCAGGGGACCGGCAAGGTCACCATCAATGATCGGGATATTGACGATTATTTCGGCCTGGATACTCTGAAGTACATTGTACGTCAGCCTCTGGCCCTTACCGATACCGACGGCAAGTTCGATATCGTCTGCCGGGTGTCCGGCGGCGGCGTTACCGGCCAGGCCGGCGCCATCCGCCACGGTGTGGCCCGGGCCCTGCTCCAGTATGACAGCGAAAACCTTCGCTCTCAGCTGAAGAAGGCCGGTTTCCTCACCCGCGACCCCAGAATGAAGGAAAGAAAGAAGTACGGTCTGAAGGCTGCCCGCCGCGCGCCTCAGTTCTCCAAGAGATAATTACGGCACTTTTCCAGCAGCACCTGCTTTTGCGGGTGCTGCTTTTTGTAACAGCGGTTTTTCTGCGATGCGTCAAAGGCAAAAAAAGTAACAGGGAGAGATTCAGGAAAAAGAAAACTTTTCCGGTGCTTTTCTGTATATACACGATAAGTTTATACATATATTTAGGGGAAAAACCAGGGTAAAACAGTGAAAAGCACAGTTTTTATGCATAAAAATCCAGAAAATTTTCATTTTTTTGCCTTGAAACTTTTTTGTAACCTTTGATTTTTTTGCAGTTTGCACAGGGGTCGGTTTCCATAATTGGGAAATGAAAGGGCAAAAGAAGACAAAAAACCCCGAAAAAAAGGATTATGTCAAGGAATGGGCCATGCAGATTTGTGAAAAATATACAAAACAACCCGGCAAAAAAATTTGACGCATCGTTAGTTTTTTACTATACTAGCCCATGAACCGCTCCTCTGAGCGGCGAAAGGAGCAATTTAGTATGCACGGCAGACACAGTAGAAAAGCTCCCCGGCTTTTCATTCTTCGGGGAGTCATAGCGCTGGTTCTGGCGATCGTGTTCAGTGCCTCCTCCTTTGCTACCGTTATGGCAAATACGGTCTCCGCCAATGTGATTGACGGGGACGAGTCTTATACGTTCAGCATGAACAGCACAAGCATGCCTGAGATCCTTGCTCAGGCGCAGAAGCTGGGGCTGAAGCCTTTAGGCCCTCTGGATGTGTTTGAGCAGGTGGGAAACACCACCACGGTGAATATTCGCCGCGGCGTTTCCATGACGGTAACCGAAGGAAACAGGAAAAAGAACTTGATCGCGTATCAGGGCGATACCGTAGAAAAAACGCTGGAGGATAACAATATCCTCATCAAGGATACCGACGAGGTCACTCCCTCCCGGGATACGACCGTATCCGCCGGCCTTTCTGTGGAGATCCGCAGGCTTTGCCAGGTCACGGTCATTGCCGACGGCGAAAGCAAAACCTATTCCCTGCTGGGCGGCACCGTGGCGGACGCCCTGAAGAAAGCGGGCGTCACCCTGCAGAACAAGGATTCCGCCAACTACGAGCTGACAGATCCCCTGTTTGACAAGATGAACCTCCGCGTCAGCCGCACGGTGAAGATCAAGGTCACCGTGGACGGACGCACCACTGAGCATGAGATTTCCGCGGTCACCGTTCGGTCCGCTCTGCAGAAGTGCGGAATCACGGTCTCTCCGGACGATAAGCTGAATGTGGACGGCAAGGCCCATCCCACAGACGGAATGCACATCGTGGTCACCCGCGTGACCACCGAGGAGGTCAAGGAGCTGGAAGAGGTGGAATATCCCGTCCAGTATGTAACCTCCGATTCCATGTATGAGGACGAAATTGAGATCCGCACTCCCGGAGAAAAGGGAGAAAAGGAAGTTACCTATAAGCTGATCTATGTTGCCGGTGAGCTGGACAGCAAAGAGAAGGTTTCTGAGGAAACTATCAAGGAGCCTGTGCCGGAGGTTGTGGTAAAAGGTACAAAGACCCGGGAAAGCTCTTCCAAGCCGGATTACAGCGGAGGCAACGGCAGCGGCGTTTCCGCCGGTACCTTTGTGGACGCCGATGGCAATACCGTTTCCTATTCCCAGAAGCTGGTAGGCGAGTGCACTGCCTATTCCGTACCGGGAGGAACCACCTCCCTGGGCTGGAAGGCCGAGTACGGCATTATAGCCGTCAATCCGGAAATCATTCCCTACGGCACAAGAATGTACATCGTTTCGCCGGACGGCAGCATCGTGTACGGCTACGGCATAGCCGGTGACACCGGCGGCGCGGCCATGGCGGGAGACATCATTGCCGACCTGTGCTACAACACCATCGAAGAGTGCAGCATCATCGGGCGGCGGGATATGGTGATCTACATTTTGTCATAAGAGTTTTGTAAAGAAAAGCGGAGCCTTTGGGGCGCCTTCCTTACGGAAGGCGCCCCAGTTTTATTCGCCATTCGGCGAGTGATATTGCTTCGCAGTGTTATTGTGCTTTGCACAGTTATATTGCCTTACGGCAGTTATGGAG
>JAETPP010000193.1 GCA_021771115.1 Bacillota bacterium
AGCTGAATATTTCCCCGCACCAGCTGTCCTATGTGACGAACTCCAATGCCGGTGAGGGGCTTTTGTTTTACGGGAACGTGATCATCCCCTTTATCGACCATTTCCCGAAGGACACCCGCCTGTACCGGCTGCTCACCACAAGGCCGGAAGATCTGGCGGAGAATGAATGATTACTTTCCGGATTACACGTTATACCCGCAGTTTCAGGGGAGTGCTTACGGATTTCTGTCACGTGGCTGCCCCCGTGGCTGCGGTTTCTGCATTGTGGGGGAGAAAGAAGGGAAAAAGACGGTTTTTTAGAACAGGGGATTCAGATTTGACGGAGGGAGGGAAGCGATGGGAGCTAACATTGGCGTCTTAAAAA
Source organism: Bacillota bacterium (assembly GCA_021771115.1). Classification (GTDB taxonomy): domain Bacteria; phylum Bacillota; class Clostridia; order Oscillospirales; family Acutalibacteraceae; genus Acutalibacter. The sequence continues at coordinate 365 of JAETPP010000193.1, forward strand.
GTGACCGTACGGAGACAGGGGATGCAGCCTATACACCATTCTACGCCGTGGAACCGATTCTGAAGTATCTTCCAGCGGGCAAAACGGTGTGGTGCCCCTTTGATGAGGAATGGTCGGCATACTGCCGCCTGCTTGGGGAGCGTGGCTTCCATGTGGTGCGCAGCAGCCTTGCGGACGGACAGGATTTTTTTAATTATGAGCCCGGGGAGTGGGACATTATCGTGAGCAATCCGCCGTTCAGTATGAAAGACCGTGTGCTGGAGCGGCTCTACGGATTCGGGAAGCCGTTTGCGGTCTTGCTGCCGCTCACAACGTTACAGGGCGGGAACCGGTACAGGTACTTAAAAAACGGGGTGCAGATTCTGGCATTTGACAAGCGTGTGTGTTTTTACAGGGGTCGTGAAACCGTGGCCTATGCACCCGGCTGTGCGTTTGCCAGCGCCTATTTCTGCCGCTTCCTTCTGCCGGAAAGCCTGATTCTGGAGGAACTGACGCGGTATGAACGGCAGCTGTGGTGATGAAACGGCAGCCGGAAGATTTGTGGATTAAAAGGAGGCAACGTGATATGGAGGACGACAGAACACGGGCAGAGACGACGCGGGGGGACAGCGCCGTACAGGAGTTTTTAGCACTCCTGCGGGAAAACAGCCCCGGCAGGGGACTGGAGTATGCCATGCTGCTTGCGCATGTGGACGGCATGGCGCGGCAGCTTGATACGGCATTAAAAGAGCTTGGGGAAGTAAAGGCACAGCTTGCCGGCATGCAGGAAGATGCGGCGAAACAGTATGCCATCCGCGCCGCTGATGCGGCAGGGAGCAGGTATACCGCCATGCGGGAGCGAATCGCGGATATAAAGAGCCGCATCACAGAGGGCGCAAGGGAGGCTGTGGAGGGAATAAAACACACCGGCGTGGAAGCGCTGGATAAGGCCGTTTCCGTGCTTGGAATAAAAAAGGCGCTGGAACAGATGCAGAGGGACTTGGGGGAATCTCTTGCGGACGTAAAAAAGTCCATTGGGAAGATGGAAACTATCGGCCATGAGCTGCGCAGCGCGGGCGGGCATGTCAGAAATGCGGGCCGCGCGGCAGGCGGGAAGGAATTAATGCAGACGGACGGCGGCACGGCGGGGCGTTTCCAAGAGGCAGTCCTTTCCCCTCTGCGGCTGGAAGAGAAGATACTCACCAGATTAAGAAACATGGCACTGGCTGCGCTCGGGAACGTGGAACGCTTAGAGCAGGCCGCAGGGCGCACAGGAGAGGAGAAAGTGCCGGATGCAGGGGAAAACGGACAGCCGGAAGTACGGGACAGTCCGGAGGATCCGAAACCGCCGTCGGAGAAAATGCCGGAGAAGATGCCGGAAAAAGGGAAAGAAAAACCGTCCCTGCTGGGAGAGCTGAAGGAGGGGAAAGCGCGGGCCGCTGCCTGCTCCCTCCCTGCGCCGGATAAGAACCGGAAAACGCAGGAGGCAGCACTATGAGGGAGCAGGAATTTAGGGCGCGGGATAAGAAAATCCAGAAGATGACCCGCGACGGCCTGACGGAGCAGAATCTGTCACAGGGTACAGGGGAGCGGCTCAGCAGCCGCATTGCAGACGTGTCTTTCGGGAAGGAAAAGCGGGAAGATACGGCAGCGGGACACCGCGCGCAGAACCGCGCACAGAAAAAAGGACAGGCGAAAACGGCAGATACGAGGGGATATATGACACCGGAACAGGAAGGGGACCGTTTTGCGGATGTGACCGCACCGGAGGTATGGGGGCCGCAGAATGCCCCCGTTTCGATGCGGGATGCCGGCGATAAGCCGGTGCTGTCCGAACAATTGCCCGATATGGGCAGCGGTCCTCCGGAACGGGGCGGGAAAAAACAGTGCCGTCCGGCAGGGAAAACGGCAGAAAAGGAGGGAACGCCGGAGCCGGAGAAAAAGCCGTCTGATATCGTGGCGCACAGCCGTCTGCAGTTTGGGAGCAAGGCTATAAAAGATACCACAAGAATAGCGGCATACCGGACAGCGGGAAAAACGAAGCAGGTTGCTGATGCCTCAAAAACGGAATCGGAATTGGAAAAGGGAGCCGCGCCTGTTTCAAGGCACAGTCGTCTGCGGTTTGAACATGAAGACGTGAAAGATACCGCAGAAATAACGACAGGGCGGTCTGGAATAACAAAGAAACAGTCTGTGAAGTTTGGCGCTGGTGCCAGAGCGCCGGATGGCGCACCGCGCCTGCATTATGAAAAGAGCGAACTTCCTCCGGCGGAATGCGCCGCCACGGAACCCCGGGGCGGCACACAGCCGTCCGGCAGGGAGCTGCAGAACAGCCCGCGCCAACAGAAAAGATACGAAAGGGCAAAACGGCGGGTGGAAACGGCAGACAGGAAACTGGAAAAGGCGCAGGAGAAGATTCCGACTCGCCGCCGCATACAGCTTAGGAAGCAGTACGACAGCGAATCCGGGAGAGTAAGACAATGCCTGCAGTTTGAAGCGGAAGCAGTACCCGAAAACGAAAATCTGCCACTCCCAAAACGCGCGGGCAGGGCAGCCGCCACAGCCGTATTTGAAGTACACCGGAAAATCAGCGAAGATGAACAGGACAACACAGGTGTGGAAGCGGCGCATCAGGCCGGAACTGCGGCAGAGCGCGGTGTGACCCGCACCCTCCGCCGGAACAGGAAAAGGCTCCGGGAAAAACCCTACAGCGCGGTGCGCAGGGCAGAAAGCCGTCTTGCCAGGACCAATGGCAGCATGGCTTATCATCAGCTGTTAAGGGACAATCCCGGATTACAGAAAAAAACATTTGCAAAGTGGGTACAGAAACAGAAGATCAAACGGAAATATGCGGAAGCGGCAAGGGAAGCGGCGAAAGGGGCAGAGAACACCGCAGGTATTCTGACCGCTTCCGGACGGGTGGTACGTTCGCTGGTACAGGATGTGGCGGTGCGCAGGACGGCATCCGGTATTGCAGTCATCGGCATACTGCTCATGGCTATGTCCGGCGCATTGTTTTCTTCCTGTTCCGTTCTGCTCACCGGAATCGGGTCTGCCATCCTTTCCACCTGCTATGTGGCGGACGA
>JAETPP010000194.1 GCA_021771115.1 Bacillota bacterium
CGCCGCCATGTCAAGGCTGATGGTGCAAAGTTCCCTCTTATCGTCCGGCGTGTCCTGTGCCAGACCTGTGGCCGCTCCCACGCACTCCTCCCATCTTCCCTTGTCCCGTACTCCCAGATCCCTTTAGAAGACCATGTCTCCCTGATTGAAGCCTTTGAAAAAGGTGATGCTCCGGAGACTGTACTTGATAAAAACCCGGAGATTGACGAACGCACACCTTTCCGCCTCATCCGAATGTATCTGCTCTATTGGCGGGAACGTCTTCTTTCCGGACAGGTCAGCCTGAGCCCCCCCCTTGTGCTCCTTACGCAGCAGTGCCTGTCACTTTTCGGGAAGCAGTTCATGCAGATAAAAAACACGCCAAATCTCTTTTTTCCCCCGCCAACATAACCTGCCGTGCATTCCTATGGTATCTTCTTTATACTCCTCTTATCATCGAAAAAAGGAGGAACCATACCTATGGAACAGCAAAAGAAACACGACATCGCACTCATGAAATACTCTGCCATCGCCCCGGTCATCTCCGGTCTCCCGGCACAGTACAAAAGCTTCAGCGAATATTTCCGCGAAGTCTCGGAACGGGGCATCCTGCACCCCGACGGTTCCCTGCGCCACTATGCCGTTTCCACCATTGCCAAATGGTATGAGCTTTATATCAAAGACGGCTTTGACTCCCTGCAGCCCTCCGGTCGCTCTGATGAGGGAAAGACGCGGAAACTTGATGACGCCCTGCAGGAACAGATCATTTATCTTAAGGAGCATTACCCAAGGATGAGCGCGGCCGCCATTTATAAACAGCTCCAGCATGATGGCTCCATCAGACGGGGTGAACTTTCCGAATCCACCGTCCTGCGCTTCATCAACCGCCTTTCCATGGAAAAGAGGCTGACAGCAGGCCAGGACATGCGCCGCTACGAGCGCCCCCATATCAATGAGGTGTGGTGCGGGGACTCTTCCGCCGGCCCTTATCTGAAAACGCCGGATGGGAAAAAGCGCCGGGTTTATGTCATTGCCCTGATCGATGATGCCAGCCGCATGATCGTGGGCGCTGACGTATTTTTTAACGATACCTTTGTAAACCTGATGTCTGTCCTGAAATCTGCCGTCTCAAAGTACGGCGTGCCAAAGGTCCTTAACTTCGACAACGGCAGCGCCTATAAGAACCGCCAGATGGAGCTGCTCGCCGCCCGTATCGGCTCCGCTATAAACTACTGCCGTCCCTATACGCCCACGGCTAAGGCGAAGATAGAACGCTGGTTCCGTACCATGAAAGACCAGTGGATGGCCTCCCTTGATATGCGGGATTTCCATTCCCTTGATGCCCTGCACGGCTCCCTGTCCGCCTTTGTCCGTTCCTACAACCTTGCCCCGCACTCATCCCTGAAGGGGCGAACACCGCAGGACAGGTTCTTTTCAGAGCCGGAAATGATACGCCGTCTGGACATACAGCGGATTGAAACAGGCTTTCTTCTGGAACTGGAGCGTCGCGTTTCCGCCGACAGTGTGATTGTCATCGACGGGGTGGAATACGAAGTGGACTGCCGCTTCGCAAAACAGCGCATTACCCTGCGTTATTCCCCCGGCATGAAAGATATCTTTATCCTGGAGCACGACGGCTCCCTTACGCCCATAAGGCTTTTGGACAAACAGGAAAACGCATCCGTAAAGCGTGAAAAAATACATCTGTGCGGAGGTGATGACTGATGGAGACTTTCTCCCGTTTCGGACTGGAATTCAATCCTTTCCTTAAAAATGCAAAAGAGATCCCCGTGGACACGAAAGAGAGCCGTGAGGCTTTATTCCGCCTTGATTATCTGGCAAAAAACAAGGGGTTTGGCATCCTTACCGGCGCTGCCGGAAGAGGCAAGACCACGGCCGTGCGCAGATGGAAGGCTTCCCTGAACCCTTCCTTATACAAAGTCATCTATCAAAGCCTTTCCACCCTCACCGTAAATGATTTTTACAGAAGCCTTGCCGAAAAACTCGGTCTGCAGCCTTCCTTCCGGAAACCGGATAATTTCAGGGTCATACAGGAGGAGATCACACGCCTTGCCCTTGAAAAACGAAAAACACCTGTCATCATCATTGATGAGGCCAACTATGTGAGCAACGCCATCCTGAATGACTTAAAGATCCTCTTCAACTTTGAAATGGACTCAAAAGACCGTGCGGCCATCCTTCTGGTCGGGCTCCCGCAGCTCAACTCCACCCTGCGGCTTGGCGTGCATGAACTGCTCCGACAGCGGATCATCATGAATTATAACCTGGAGGGGCTTTCCAAAGAGGAAGGGCGTACTTATATCTCAGAAAAACTGAAAGGGGCAGGAGGAACCACTGATATTTTTGAAGGAAATGCTGTGGAAGCCGTCCTCAATGCCGCCGACGGCACACCCCGCATGATCAACAAACTCTGTAGCGCCAGTATGCTGGTTGCCGCAAGCAGGGATATGGACTGTATCAATGCCGATGCGGTGATGCAGGCGGTCAGCGACTGTGAACTCGGTTAAATCCTCTTGAAAACTGCCTGTGTTTTAATCTGCATGGGCAGTTTTTTCTTCTGATAGTCTGACGGACTGCCGGATGATAATCTGATGTGTCACCGGCGGTTTCCATGTATCAACCTGCTTTTAATGTGACGGATGTGTCTCCTTTTAATCTGACGGACAACAACATACCAGCTCACGCGCTGGATAACGGCAAGAATGGCGGCTTCTATCTTCGCCGTGGGGATATAGTGCATAGTGCAGTCATGGGTAAGCTGGCGGTAGCCGGAGCAGACAAAAGCGTCCTCTATCCATTTCCCTTGTACAAGGTTATAGCGGTGTGTCAACTTTGAGCCGCAGTCGGCGCAATAGAGAAGCCCGGTCAAGCGGTTAGGGGCGTTCTGCCGCTTCGGGGCGCGGCGCACGGTTTCCCGTATCTTCTGTACTGTTCTCCACGTTTCCTCGTCCACAATGGCGGGGATTGCGCCCTCAAAAACGTGCTGTTCCTCCGGCGCGGTCTTTCGGGTGCTTTTGGTCTTGTAATTCTCGCATACGGTTTTCCCCAATACCTTGCGCCCTGTGTATTCCGGGCGTTTCAGTATGTAGCCGATCGTGGTCGCTGACCATGCGTAGGGGTCGGCGTACTTTGTCGCCCGGACTGGCTCGCCTGTCCGCTTCCAATGCTCGGACGGGATAGGGATTTTCTCGGCGCGGAGTGCCTTTGCTATGCTGGCTATGGTTTCCCCGGCAAGGACGCTCTGGAAGATACGGCGCACAACGGTGGCGGCTTCCTCGTCAATTATCCATTCTCCTTTTTCTTCTTTGGAAGCGCGGTAGCCATAGCAGACACTGCCCGAACAGCGCAAGCCCTTTTCCATTCTGGATTTGAAAACAGCCTTGATTTTGCGGCTGGTGTCGGCAACGTACCACTCGTTTATCAC
>JAETPP010000195.1 GCA_021771115.1 Bacillota bacterium
CAATTGGTGCGCTAAACAATAATTTGTCAGCTACTCCCGGTCGGGTCGGAAAGTTTCCTCCTGTACCAAGAAGCTTCACGAGTGCCTACGGCGGCTCGCCGCTAAACAATAATTTAGCGGTTATTCCTTTGCTTCCCTTCTGTCGTCCTGCTACCCTCCTGTGTCATCTCTGAACAAAAGCAAAGCCTGCTTTGCTTTCAGTGAAGGATCTCGTCCTTTGGCTTTTTTACTCGGGAGTATAAGGGCGAGATCCTTCGTCAAGAAGGCGCGAAGCGCCTTTTTTCCTCAGGATGACAGTGGGGTGGCTATCCCTTCTAACAACTAACTACTCATAACTAACAACTAGTTCGCTAAACAATCATTCAGCTTACTAACTCCCCCACCTGCTGTCTTTCTGAGGAACACAAGAGATCTCGGCCCACGGAGACCGGCGAATAGGGCTTTGCCTTTTCCGGCAACTCACGGCAGACAAAAAGAAACGTGCGGAGAACGCACGTTTCTTTTTTCTTAATTAAGTTCTTTTCAGAGATCCTTATGCCTTCAGCAGGATCTTTTCCACATCGATGGCGCCGGAAACCACCTTGCAGTAGGCTTTGCCGTCTTTCACGCCTGCCAGGCCATAACCGGTATCGGTGGCCAGGAACGATTCGAAATCTCCCTGTATTTTTGGCGCGAGATACAGGGTTTTGCGATAGGCGTCGTAGCGGATCCCCGTCATGCCCTCCAGCAGAGCGTAAGACGCCATGGCGCGGGCGTACCAGTGGCCGCACTCGTATTCATCAAAGGGGTTTCGCACATCTCCCTGATACCTATCGCGGCAGGCCCGCACAATGTCCAGGCCTTTCTCCACCTCTCCCACAAGCATCAGGTGGGAGGCCACTTGGTACTCGATGCCCGTCCACACCTCATCGCTGTACACGAAAGGCAGCGCAGGTTTTCCTCCGTGGGGCCAGGTGCAGAGCAGCAGTCCGCCCTCCTCGCCCAGACAAAAGCTGGAGCGCTGGGGATTTGCGTGCTCCAGCAGAGTTTTCTTCAGGTTATAGCGGTGCACGCAGTTTAAGTGGCTTTTGATCTTTTCCGGGTCCCCCACCTCCGGCAGCCCACAGACCTCCGCTAGCCAGAAGCCCAGCACGCCATCGGAAATACAGCCCTTGCCGTATTGATATTTGGGCCCTTCCTCCGCGATCAGGGCTTCCGCCTCGGAAGAGATCTTCGTATCGTTGATGGCGGCCTTGCCCGGCTTCTCCCCCAGGGTTTTCCATTCCACCTCTTGATAGAAATATTCTCCGTTATAGAGGTGCACCGATAAATAGGCTGCTCCTTTCTCCAAAAGCTCCTCGTACTTCCGGGCATCCTCTTTCAGCAATGCGGCCATCTCCACCATGGCCTTCAGGGCGGAAAGATAGAAGGAGGAGCACATCACATCGGCGCCCCAAAATTCTATGTCATACGTATTGTGGTGCGGCGCCTTCAGAACGCCTTCCCTGTTTTTATCCCACTGGCCGATGCAGAAATCCATGGAAGCCTTCACCCTGGGCCACAGGTTTTTCAGCCAGGCCAGATCGCCGCAGATCAGAAAATCCCGGTAGACCTTTATGATCCCGCCCAGCTGGCCGTCGGCGGCGGCGTAAAAATCGTGGGTGGTTTCTCCGATGGGCAGCGCCGATCTGAAATTCTGGTGCCCCTCCTCATTCTGAGAATCGAAAAATTCAGTTTGCCGCAGGCTCCGCTCCAGTGCGGGGAACAAATGGCAGAGGGCCTGGGCATAGTTCCAAACATGGGTGCAGGAGCCGTGGCAGGAGCCCGCGCTGTCGCAGCAGCCTTCCCAGCACCACAGCCTGCCGTCGGTTTGGCGCAGTACGGTGGGAGATTTTAAGATGCTCAGATTGGCGCCTACCGCTTCCATGACGATATCGGGCAAGGTAGAGGCGTAAAAGGTATCGCAGAACAGTGCGGTCTCCCTGCGCAGCCTTTCATACTGAGAGGCCGCGAAATCCGCCACATCCTCGATGCTCCCGAATTTCGTGGTATACCAGGGCCGGTACCGCTCCAAATTCACAAGCTGGGCGTCGGTGTAAGGCTCTTTCTGGTCTGTCTGCCCGATCCGCAGCCTGGATTCCGGCACATACCAGCCGCACTGCACCACGATGGTCTTCTTTTCCCCCGGCTCCAGCCGGAAGGGCACGGATAGACTTCCCCCGGGATTGGGATATTCGCTGTCGTTTTCCCGGTGCTTTTCTTCCGCTTTTCCCGCCTCAATATCGTTCCAAAGCATGGTGAGCGAATCGTACCAGCCCCCTCGGAACAGGGCGGTATTTACCTTTACCGCCGGATCGCGCACAGCGGCGGTATAGAACCCCCGGTCCCAGGGCTTTTCCGGAGTTCCCTCCTGGGCCAGAACAAAGCCGTCCTTCACTGAATACACCGAACGAACGCCGGTCCCCTGAGCCATAAAATTCATGGAGCTGTAATAATAGACAGCATCCAGCGGAATGGGCCGGGTGTTTTCAAAGGTGTATTCCAAATAGGCAACAGGGCAGCTGGAATCGTCCGCATGGGGCGGCGTAAAGGGGCTCCATGCCTTTAGAGAAACGGCAAGGGGAAACTTGTTGTCCTCAAAGCGGAGCTCCGCAAAGGGGAACCGGGCGGAAAAAACGGCATTTTGAAACCGGGGCAGCCCATAGGTCCTGCCGGGAACGCCGGTGGCCCTGGCAAAATTTTCCTCATAGGGAACCGGAGTAGTGGGCGCGGTGGCCGCTCCGTAAATTTTGTGCTTCGGCACCTGGCTTTCTATCACGCGGCTGACATTCTTTTCCCCCTTTACGGTAATGGCGGAAAACAGACAGGGCTCCAGATTGACATTCGGGGCGTTGCGCAGGGAAAAAGCGGAAAATGCTCCAGTACCCTCTACGGTAAACATTCCCGCGCCCATGCCTCCCAGGGGAAAACCAATGTAATTTAGGTGTTCCCCCGTGTAGGTTTTGCTGCTCATAGGAAAATCCTCATTTCTGTCAGTTTCAAATCAGCTCAGTGGAAGCCCTGTGATTTGATCCCCCGCGGCCTCCGGAGAATGAAGCTCTGTCAGTTGACCTCCAGCGCGTCCCTGTCGCCAAGGGGCGGGAAGGGCTGCGTTTCACCGGTTTGATACCAGAAGGCCACGGAAGCGATATCATCCTGCAGCGGCAGGTAGCGGCCGCCTTCCCGCCAGCCCAGGGCCTGAATGGTCACCTTCAGATCTTTATCAAAGCGGATAGGGTCCATGATGTGCCAGCGGTACATGCCGAACCGCTGCTGGCTCTGGTAAAGCCCATCCGGCTTGGAAACATAGGAAAGGCCCGCGTAGGGAGTGCAGAAGGTTTCATACTGGTGGACCTTCTGGTTTTCGAAAGTATAAGCGCCGCAGAAATAATCTTCC
>JAETPP010000196.1 GCA_021771115.1 Bacillota bacterium
CCCACCACCGCCGGCACCGCCGCGGAGGTCACCATTAACTACGTCATCACCGATGTAGAGAAGAAACGGAAATTTGTCTGTGTGGATGTCAACGATATTCCCGAGATCGCCGTAGTCGATCCCGATATGATGGCCTCTATGCCGAAGGGCCTTACCGCCGCCACCGGCATGGACGCTCTCACCCATGCCATCGAGGGCTACATCACAAAGGGCGCCTGCGCGATTTCCGATATGTTCCATTTAGAGGCGATCCGCCTGATCTCTCAGAGCCTGCGCGGCGCCGTAAACAACGAGCCCGCCGGACGGGAGGGCATGGCGCGGGGCCAGTATATCGCGGGAATGGGCTTTTCCAATGTGGGCCTGGGCATTGTGCACAGCATGGCTCACGGCTTGTCCGCTCTGTATGACACGCCCCACGGCGTGGCCTGCGCCATCATCCTGCCTACGGGCCTTGAGTACAACAAGGGCGTGGCCGGAGCGCGTTACCGCGCGATAGGCAGGGCCATGGGCGTCCAGGGGATCGATTCCATGACAGAGACAGAAGCCGCCGACGCCACCATTGCCGCGGTCAAGCAGCTTTCCGCCGATGTGGGCATTCCCGCCGGCCTCCAGGGCATTTTGAAGGAGGAAGACGTGCAGTTCCTGTCCGAAAGCGCTTTTGCCGATGCCTGCTGCCCCGGCAACCCCAGAGATACCAGCGTGGGGGAGATCGCCGCGCTGTACCGCGGCCTGCTGTAAGGGAGAAACAACATGAGCTTTGAAGAAGCAAAGAAAAAATATGAGGCGCTGGGCGTGGATGTGGAGGCTGCCATCAAAAAGCTGAAAACGGTGCCGGTGTCCCTTCACTGCTGGCAGGGAGACGATGTGCGGGGCTTTGATACCGACCCCACAAAGCCCCTGACCGGCGGGATCCAAACCACGGGAAATTACCCCGGCCGGGCCAGAAACCCGGAGGAGCTGATGGCCGATATCGACAAGGTGATCTCTCTTGTTCCCGGCCAGGTAAAGCTGAACCTTCACGCCAGCTATGCCATTTTTGAACACGGCGAATGGGTGGACCGGGATAAGCTCTTGCCCAAACACTTTCAAAAATGGGTGGAGTTCTGCCGGGAGCGGGGATTGGGTTGTGATTTTAACCCCACCTTTTTCAGCCATCCCAAATGCGATCCGCTGACCCTTTCCTCCCCCAATGAGGAAACCAGGAAATTCTGGGTGGAGCACGGCAAGGCCTGCATCCGCATTTCCCAGTACCTGGCGGAGGAGCTGGGGCAGCCCTGTGTGATGAACATCTGGGCGGGGGATGGCTATAAGGATGTGCCCGCCGACCGGATCGGTCCCCGCCTGCGCTATAAGCAGTCCTTTGATGAGATCCTTTCCGAGCCCTTTGATAAAACCAAGGTCTATCCCTGCGCGGAATCCAAGGTATTCGGCATCGGCGTGGAGAGCTATACCGTTGGCAGCGCCGAATGGTGCCTGAAATACGCTTCCAGTCGGGATGACTGCATCTGCCTCTTGGATAACGGTCACTATCACCCCACAGAGCTGGTCAGCGATAAGATCTCCGCCATTCTCGCCTATGACGAAAAGCTGGCTCTGCACGTGACCCGCGGGGTGCGCTGGGACAGCGACCATGTGGTGCTGTTTGACGATGAAACAAAGGAGATCGCCAAGGAGGTCGTTCGCTGCGGCATCGACCGGGTGTTCCTGGCCCTGGATTATTTCGACGCCTCCATCAATCGCGTTTCCGCCTGGGCAACAGGCTTCCGGAATTTCCAGAAGGCGCTGCTGTTTGCCCTGTTGCAGCCTGTGGAGGAGCTGAAAGCCCTGCAGGACAGCGGCAATTTCACAAAGCTCATGGTAGTGCAGGAGGAGCTGAAAACCATGCCCTTCGGCGAGGTTTGGGACGAGTACTGCCGCGCCTGCGGAAAGCCGCTGGACGGCCAGTGGCTTTCTCAGGCCGAGGAATATGAAAAAGCGGTTTTGCTGCATCGCGGCTGACGCGGATGCTCTATAAAGCTGAGAAAGGATCCATATCATGAAAAATATTCTGGAAGCGCCCTTTATTACGGAAATGCGGAACACCACCGCCAATATGTACCGCCTGGGCTGGGACGAGCGAAACGGCGGCAATATCAGCTGCCTTTTGGACGAACAGGAGGTGGGGGAGTATCTCGATGTAAGCCATGTGCTTCGGGAGATTCCCATCGGCTTTGAGGCAAAACCCCTCATCGGCAGGCTGTTCCTCGTCACCGGTACCGGAAAGTATTTTAAAAATATCAGCGGCGATCCGGAGACCAACCTGGGCATCATCCGCATCGGGGAGGACGGAAAAACCGCCCAGCTGCTTTGGGGCTACCGGGACGGCGGCAAATTCACCAGCGAGCTGCCCGCCCATCTCATGAGCCACATGGCAAGGCTCAGCGTGGACCCGGAAAACCATGTGGTCATGCACTGCCACCCCACCTATACCCTGGCTATGAATTTCGTCCATGAGCTGGACGAACAGAAATTCACCCATACCCTGTGGGAAATGTGCACCGAATGCATTGTCGTCTTCCCGGATGGCATCGGCGTGCTGCCCTGGATGCTCTGCGGCACCAATTCCATCGGAGAAGCCACCGCGGAAAAAATGAAGGAATTTCGCCTGGTAGTCTGGGGCATGCACGGCATTTACGGCGTAGGCAAAACCATGGACGAAGCCTTCGGCCTCATCGAAACCGTGGAAAAGGCCGCCCAAATCTACATGCTCACCGCCCACCTGCCCCGCAAAAACACCATCAAAGACACCGAACTGCAGGAACTCGCCGAATCCTTCGGCGTTTCCTACCGAAAGGACTTTTTGAAGCTGTAAAAGAGAAGAAATAGCAAGCCCACAGCGAGGCGCCGGATCCCCGGCGCCTCGCTGTGGTTTTAAAATGGCAAAAGGTTTTGAATCCACGAGCCCGTGAAGGCTACTTGATTTCGAGTGCTGCACCTTCGACCTCTCGGACAACTCTCCGTGTGTGTATTTCAATCTGCTTTTTTCTTCGCTCAAATTTCGGTCAAAAAATTTTTGGAGAGAAAAGCAGGAGAGAACACTGAAAAATATTCGATTTTTGATTTTGAAAACCCTTATATATCAAGGTTTTCCGGCGGACGAAACGACCAAGCAGCCGTAAAATTTCGAGTCTTTTAGTCAGCGTGTCAAGAGCTGGTCGTTTCGTGTCAATTTCAGGTCGTCTCGTCTGAGCCTAAAGCCGCATAAAATAAGGCTTTTTCGCTCTTAAAGCCTTATCACAACTGCATTTTTTCAAAGTGGGTTCAAATCGGCATTTTTGCCGATTTCGGAGAGAAATCTGGGGAGACAGGAGAGAAATCACGAGAGAAGGCAATACAAAATTACATACACCGCAGAATAGGACTTCAAACCGACGA
>JAETPP010000197.1 GCA_021771115.1 Bacillota bacterium
ATCCCGGCACAATGTGCCGGGATCTTTGTTGTATTTTACTGTTTTGGCTGAAACAATTTTTAAATATATCATATATTCTTGATCTGCTTATAGGAGAAGCGCAGCGGCGTGCTTCGTTTCAAGCGGAGGCCGTCGCTTTCCTTCCGGCGCATATAGACGCTTTGTACCAGCCCGAATCCTAAATACAAACAGGCCGCAGAGGAACCGCCTGCGCTGAAGAAGGGAAGGGTAACGCCCATGGCGGGAAGAAGCGTCAAGCACATACCAATGTTGGAAATGGACTGCAAGGCCACGATCCCGAAAAAGCCAAAGCAAATATATTTTCCCAAATCATCCCGAGAAGAGTGGGCCACGTGCAGGATCTTCAGCATAAACAGCAGCAGAAGCAAAATGATCAGAGAGCAGCCAATAAATCCCAGTTCTTCTCCGGCAACTGAAAAAATATAATCGCTGTGTTGGAATGGCACGCTGTTATTTGCCACTCGGCCGCCCTCAAACAGGCCCTGGCCCCGCAGCCGCCCGCTGCCGATGGAGATCCTGCCCTGATATTGCTGGTAGCCGTCGTTCAGCTGTACAGAGGAGTTTTCCAAATTGAACACGGCGATAAACCTGTTTTTTTGATAGTCCTTGAGAACGAAATTCCACAAGAGAGGCAGCGCGATCAGCACAAGACCTCCCAGTATTGCAAAATAGCGCAGCTGGATCCCCGCGGAGAGGCTCATTGCCAGGAAAATGAAGAAGAACACGACCGTGGCGCCGGTATCGCCCTGCATTTCGCAAAGCAGAAGAGGGACCAGCGCGTGAAGCCCCAAAAACACGATCTGTAAAGGCTCGGTGATCTTGCCCTTTTTTTGCACGATATCAAGATGCTTGGCATAGGTCAAAATGAAAGCGATCTTGACCAGCTCTGAGGATTGGAAGGTTCTCCCGCCGATATTGATCCACGCTTTTGCGGCAACGCCGCCGCCGCCGGTGACCTCTTCTCCAAAAAGGGAGGTATAGATCATCAGGAAAATGGAAAATCCCGCGATCAGATACCAGAAATTTGCTATTTCCGAATAGTCGATCAGCGAAACCACCACAGCGCCGATCACGCCTAAGCCAATGGCGAAAAGCTGCGTGCGGAAATAGTTGGCTTCCGTTGCCCTTGACACGCTTTTCAGCAAAATTAAACTGTAAACGGAAATAAGCGCCAACAACAGCCATAAAATAATATCGGCGCGCCTGATATAATTGAATAATCCCTTAAAGCCTCGTTTTATCATAAAAATTGCTCTTTCTTTGTTTTGAAATCGGAACGCGCAGAAAGCTTTTTCTATACGCTGTGTTTTTTCTATTGCTCTCAGTATACCAGAAGAAAGCGTCTGCGGCAAGTTTTTTTACCCTTAGTCTTTACTATTCCGGCAAGATACTTTATAATTCATACTGAAAGGTAAAAATTCCATAGGCCGGTTTTGGCCGGAAAGGCGTGGGAAAGAAATATGCTGACAGACATTGAAATTGCACAGGGGACAAGCTTGAGACCCATTTCTGAGATCGCGGCGGAATTGGGGATCCGGGAAAACGAGCTGGAGCTTTACGGAAGATATAAAGCCAAAATCAATGAAAGCGCTTTTTCCCGGTTGGCAGACCAGCCGGATGGCAAATTGATTCTGGTAACGGCTATCAACCCAACTCCCGCCGGAGAAGGCAAGACCACCACCACGGCAGGCTTGGGTGAGGCGATGGCAAAGATCGGAAAGAAAGCGATCATTGCGCTGCGTGAGCCCTCTCTCGGTCCGGTGTTCGGCGTAAAGGGCGGAGCGGCAGGCGGCGGCTATGCCCAGGTTTTGCCCATGGAGGATATCAATCTTCATTTTACGGGAGATATGCACGCCATCACCTCCGCCAATAATCTCTGCTGCGCTATGCTGGATAACCATATGCAGCAGGGGAACCCCTTGGGGATCGACCCCAGAAGGATCCTGATCAAGCGCTGTCTGGATATGAATGACCGGGCCCTGCGGAATATCGTGGTGGGCCTCGGGGGAAAAATCAACGGCGTTCCCAGAGAAGACGGCTTTATTATCACAGTGGCCTCCGAGGTCATGGCGATCCTTTGCCTTGCAAAGGATATGGAGGATCTGAAAAAGCGGCTGGGAAACATTCTCATTGCCTACACATACGGTGGCGAGCCTGTCTATGCCCGGGATATCAAAGCGGAAGGCGCTATGGCCGCTTTACTGCGGGATGCTGTCAATCCCAACCTGGTGCAGACCATTGAAGGCACCCCCGCCATTATGCACGGCGGTCCTTTTGCCAATATCGCCCACGGCTGCAATTCCGTGAGAGCTACCCGGCTGGCGCTGAAGCTGGCGGATTACTGCATTACAGAGGCCGGCTTCGGCTCCGACCTGGGTGCGGAAAAGTTTATGGATATCAAATGCCGTATGGCTCAGCTGAACCCCTCTTGCGTTGTGGTGGTGGCTACCGTGCGGGCGCTGAAATATAACGGCGGTGTTCCCAAGGCGGAGCTGGCCAATGAAAATGTGGAGGCCTTGAAGAAGGGTTCTGTGAATTTAAAGGCCCATGTGGAAAACATGCAGAAATTCGGCGTGCCGGTGGTAGTGGCGATCAATCGTTTTGGCACGGATACGGAAGCAGAGCTTCAGGTCATCGACGATTGCTGTAAGTAGCTGGGTGTTTCCTATGCTCTGTCCGAGGTGTTTGGAAAAGGCGGGGAAGGCGGCAGAGAGCTGGCGGAAACCATCTGCCGGGTCATTCAGGAGAAAGAAAATGAAACAAGGTTCGCGCCCATCTATCCCGATGAGCTTCCGGTAGAAGAAAAGATCAAGGCCGTTGCGAAAAAAATTTACGGGGCAGATGGTGTGCTCTTTACAAAACAGGCACAGAAATCTTTGCAGGAGATCAAGGCTCTGGGCGGGGATTCCATGCCGGTCTGCATTGCGAAAACCCAGTATTCCCTTTCCGATGATCCTTCTCTGCTGGGCAGGCCCAGCGGGTTCCAGATCACTATTCGGGATCTGAAGCTTTCCAGCGGCGCGGGCTTTGTTGTGGCATACGCGGGAGATATTATGACCATGCCCGGTTTGCCGAAGGTTCCCGCTGCGGAAAAGATCGATGTGGACGAAAACGCTGTCATTCACGGCCTGTTCTGATGAAACAGGAATTTATCACGCATTCCGCGGCGGAGACGGAAGCTTTGGCGGCACGGCTTGCAGAACAGCTGGAGGGCGGGGAAGTAATTGCCTTCACCGGGGGAATGGGCATGGGAAAAACCGCCTTTACCTCTGGGCTCGTTTCCGCCCTGGGAGCGGGAGATGTGGTCTCCAGCCCGACCTTTGCCCGTGTCAATGAATATGTGGGCCGGCTGACGGACGAGCCTGTTGACATGTAC
>JAETPP010000198.1 GCA_021771115.1 Bacillota bacterium
AATTTCTTTTTAAGCGCTTCTTCCTTCACTGCTTTATCCCGCACTTTCTCAATCTCTATTGTTTTATCCTGCATATGCACTGTTGTTCCTCTCCCGGATTATTTTATCGGATATCTAAAACGTTACTGTTCACACGGTTGTATTCCGCGAGGAGTTTTCGTGCGCGTTTTGCACGAAAATTCTGAGTTTTACGGCGCGAAACGGCGCTTTTTGCCGTTTCTGTGCATCGCGAAACGTGTTATTGTTCGCAGCACGCCGCTTTTTGGCGGGGTGTGAACAGTAACTCTAAAACCGAATCGTAATTTCTTCGATTGCAATAGCCGCGGTCACAGAAGGAAAAACTCTTCTTCCTGCTGCCAGAACGGCTTTTTTTCCCCTCATACCGGCCCCTGCCAGAGCGGCGCGCTCACAGACATTTCCGACGCCGGTGACGCCCCTTACAAATTCTGATTCGGCAAAACTGCCGTCCACCTTCTGAAGCTCTTCTGCTGAAAAAACGTTCCACAAAAGCCCTCGCGCCGCCGCCAGCTCTATAAGCGCGGCTTCGTCCCGCTTCAGCTCAATGCTCGCCAGCATTCTGACAGCTCTTTCATCAAACCCGCTGCCGGACAGCATCTGTCTGGCAGCTTCCTTCACCGCAGCGGTAGAAACGCCTCTCCGGCACCCCATGCCGAGAACCGCAGCCCTGGGAATCAGGCGAAGCCGGCTGGTACCCCTGCCGGGAAAACCGGCGCTGTTACCGTCCGAACTGCGGCAGGTGACATGGATATTTTTTCGCCGCCATACCCCTTCGGTCAGCGGCTCCGGTATTCTGCCCTCCACCGGAAAATCACTGAAAAAGCCTACCGGCTCGCCCCGCAGGACTGCGGCGGAGATTTCCTTCGCCTCCTTTAAATCATCGATCGCCAGTTCATTTTTCTTTGCAAACAAATCTACCGCAAAAGCATGGTTTATATCGGTAGCCGTTGTTATCACCGGCTGTGCGCCCAAAATGGATGCCGCCACCAGCGCCAGTTCATTGGCTCCGCCAAGATGGCCCGACAGCAGGGAAACGGTAAAATTCCCCAGCTCATCCACCACGATCACGGCCGGATCCTTGTCTTTTCCTTTCAAACAGGGCGCAATCGAGCGGACTGCGATACCGGCTGCCCCGACAAAAACCAGTCCCTCCTCATCCCGAAAGGCTGTCTCCACGAATTTACTCAGAGGGATTTTAAGCTTCTGCACCGAAAAGGCCCGGGACTGATGCCCCAGGTCCTTAAATCCTCTCTCCAACCGCTCCGCCGTCCTTCCTCCCTGAACGGTAAAACTAATAATTGCCAGCCTCATCCTTATGCTCCCCCTTCTCATCCTCCAGCCCAGTCCTGAATCCGGTGGTAAAGGCGGGGTCATAGAGTTTTGATCTCTCGTAGCAGTTATGGGCAATGGCATCGCCTACCAAAATCAGCGCCGTCTTTGTGATTTGCTCCCTGGCGGCTGTCTCCTTCAGTGTTCCCACCGTGCAGAGCATTTTCTTTTCATCCGGCCACGTTGCTTTATAGACAATGGCTGCCGGCGTATCTTTCTCATATCCGCCCCGTATCAGCTCCTTAGACAGCGGCCCGAGCATTCCTGTACTTAAAAATACCGCCATGGTCGCCCTGTGAGCGGCAAATGACGCAATGCTCTCCCGCTCCGGTACCGGCGTTCTTCCCGCCATCCGCGTAATGATAACACTTTGCGATATGCCCGGAAGCGTGTACTCCAGATTCATTGATGCCGCCGCCCCGCAGAAGGAACTGACGCCGGGACACACATCATATGTAATTCCAAGCCGGTCCAGGAAGTCCATCTGTTCACGGATTGCTCCGTAAATACTGGAATCGCCCGTGTGGAGCCTGACCGTCTCCATCCCTTTATCCTCCGCCTCTTTTATCTTCCCGATCACCTGCTCCAGTGTCATCCCCGCACTGTCATGGACAAGACAGCCTTTCTTCCTGTACTCAAGAAGTTCCGGATTAACCAGCGAACCTGCATAAATAATCTGATCCGCCTCCCCAAGAAGCCTGGCTCCCCGCACCGTAATAAGATCCACCGCACCTGAACCGGCCCCTACAAAATGTACCATCTGTTTTCCTCCCTGTAAATTATCTGCAACATCTTTATCTTATATTTCGCATTTATTCATATTTATTAATAATTATACATATATGCTATTGTTCCAGTTATCTATCTTTTAATGCTCTGTCCTTAACGATAACCGCGCTCTGCTCACAGGCCGCCTCCTTCAATAATACGGTAAGCTCCGCCGCTCCTTCCGTCGCCGCCAGAAGCCCCTTTTCCTGGTTAAACAGAACCACCTCTGTTTTTATGGCGAAACCATCCTCCAGGTTCTTTTTTACCCGGCCCGCCGCCTCATCCATAACCGCTCTCAGGCAGCCCTCTCTTTCAAGAAATTCGGCTGCCTCATCTGTCGTATTCATGCCATGGAGCCGGTCGGCCGCTTCCGGCCCGAGCCCCGCCTTTCGGGCGCAGTCGGCCAGGATCTCCATTCTTCTGTCTCCATACTTCGAATGGGTGTTCATCACGCCTCCCGCTACCTTGATGAGCTTCCCAAGATGGCCGGCAAGAAGAACCCTGTCAATCTTTTCTTCCTTCATCATACGGAAGGTATCTCCTATGTAATTGCTGCACTTGACAAAAGAGGACATATCAAGCCCAAATTCCTCCCTGAGAAAACGTTCCCCGTAATTTCCCGGGGCTGCCGCCAATATTCTCCTGCCCTCCGAAGCCCTGACTCTGATATCCAGGCGTATCGTCTCGAGCAGCGCATTCTCGCTCATCGGATTCACGATTCCGGTAGTGCCAAGCACGGATATCCCTCCGGTTATTCCCAGTGCAGGGTTGAAGGTCCTGCCTGCAAGCTCCTTTCCTTCGGGTATGGAAATCTCTATTATAATTCTCTCGTCCGGCCTTCCATAGCAGCACCTTGCCTCAAAAGCCGCCTCAAGAATCATCTCTCTGGGAACCGGATTAATGGCATAGTGCCCGACAGGACAGGATAGCCCCTTCTTTGTTACTATCCCGACTCCTTCGCCTCCGGTCACATAAACTCCCGGATACCGGTCCGAAGTATAACAGGGCTGTCCCGGGTCTTCCTGTCCCGCCAGACACGCTTTTGCACAAATCAGAGTTCCGTTCGTGACATCCGGGTCGTCACCCGCATCTTTTTTCACTGAGCACATAGCCCAGCTACCCTTTTCAGCAGTAAAATGAACAACCTGGATTGCCGCCCGCCGTCCGCCCGGCAGAAGTACTGAAACCGGGCTTTCTTTCGTCCCGGAGCAGAGTAAACGCACAGCTGCCCAGGCAGCCGCGGCCGCGCAGGTTCCCGTCGTATATCCGCTTCTGAGTTT
>JAETPP010000199.1 GCA_021771115.1 Bacillota bacterium
CTTCCGGGACCGTGCTGTGCTATAATATCAAGGCTAAAATACACACGCGCCGCCTCTCGGAGCATCCGAAATAAACGGCGGAGCGGAGGAAAAACCAAGGAGGTTTTCAAAAATGGCAGTAGTATCTATGAAGCAGCTTCTGGAGGCCGGCGTACATTTCGGCCACCAGACCAGAAGATGGAACCCCAAAATGGCGTCCTACATCTTCACCGAACGCAACGGCATCTATATCATCGATCTGCAGAAGACGGTGAAGAAGCTGGAAGAGGCTTACAATTTTGTGCGCGATCTTGCCACCGAGGGCAAAAGCGTGCTGTTTGTAGGCACCAAGAAGCAGGCTCAGGAGTCCGTAAAGGAAGAGGCCCTGCGTGCGGATGCCTACTATGTAAATGCCCGTTGGCTGGGCGGTATGCTCACCAATTTCTCCACCATCCGCAAGCGGATCCAGCGCCTGGCTCAGCTGCGCAAGATGGAGGAGGACGGCACCTTTGAGCTGCTTCCCAAGAAAGAGGTTTCCCAGCTTCAGCTGGAAATCGAAAAGCTGGAAAAATATCTGGGCGGCATTAAGGATATGAAGGAATTCCCCGGCGCCCTGTTCATCGTGGATCCCCGCAAGGAGAGGATCGCCGTGGCAGAAGCCCGCAAGCTGCATATTCCCATCGTGGCTATCGTGGATACCAACTGCGACCCCGATGAGATCGATTATGTGATCCCCGGAAACGACGACGCCATCCGCGCGGTCAAGCTGATCGCCGGCGCTATGGCCGACGCCATCATCGAAGGCCGCGAGGGCCAGATGGGTGCCGCTGCCCGCGACGCCGAAGAGGCGGAGGAAGTGGAAGAGGCTTCCGAGCAGGAATAAGAAAATATCCCTAAAACTATAAAATCAGATTTCCGCTTCACAGAAAAGAGAGGCGGAAAGAAAGGATTGAGCATACTATGAATTTTACCGCGAAAGACGTTGCCGCCCTTCGTGAGAAGACCGGCTGCGGCATGATGGATTGTAAAAAAGCACTTACCGCTTCTGAGGGCGATATGGAGAAGGCCATTGATTTCCTGCGGGAAAAGGGCCTTGCCGCCGCTGTGAAGAAGGCTGGGCGTATTGCCGCTGAAGGCGTGGCTTTTGCCACCGTCAGCGATTGCGGCAAGGTGGCCGTGGTCATCGAGGTCAACGCCGAGACCGACTTTGTGGCGAAGAACGCTGAGTTCCAGGCCTTTGTAAAGACCTGCGCCGATACCATTATTCACGAGAACCCCGCCGATGTGGACGCCCTGCTGCAGTGCAAGGCCACCGGCTCTGAGCTCACGGTAGACGCCCTGCTGAAGGAGAAGATCCTCACCATCGGCGAGAACATCAAGATCCGCCGCTTTGCCCGCTATGAGGGGGCTGTTACCTCCTATGTTCACGGCGGAGGCCGTATCGGCGTTATCGTGAAGTTCGATACCACCGAGGATGTCGCCGCTTCCGAGGGCTTCAAGACCTATGCCCACAATGTGGCAATGCAGATCGCCGCTTTGAACCCCGAGTATCTGGACGAGGCCGCCGTTCCCGCCGACCGCAAGGAGAAGGAGAAGGAGATCCTCACCCAGCAGATCATGGACGAGGGCAAGCCCGCCAATATCGCAGAGAAGATCGTGGCAGGCCGTCTCCAGAAGTTCTTCAAGGAGATCTGTCTCGTTGACCAGCAGTATGTACAGGACAGCAAGCTCACCGTGCAGCAGTACACCGATACCGTTGCCAAGGAGCTGGGCGGCTCTATCAAGATCACCGGCTACACCCGCTTTGAGAAGGGCGAGGGCCTGGAGAAGCGCGAAGATAACTTCGCCGAGGAGATCGCCAGCCTGGTGAAGTAAGTTGTTAGTTGTTAGATATTAGTCGTTAGAAGGGGCCGTGCATGAATTTCATGCACGGCCCTTAGACTGTCGGTATAGTCGTTAGCGAAAAAATACGGAGGGAAAGAGAGTTGTGAGAGAGAACCGTCAGGGTTCTCTTTCACTTTTCAATCGCAACATGTTGGGAAAATCGTAGATTTCCCCAACATGTTCGAGCGGGGCGAAAAAGAATTTTGCGACACGCTCGGGGCCGTGCATGAATTTCATGCACGGCCTTTAGTCATGGCTCAATTTTTTCGCGCTGGGGGATTTCTCCGTTTGCCAGGTGAAAGATGCCGCAGTTGATAACATCCTCCGCGCAGTCTCTGCGCTGGCCGGCCCTGGGGGAAGCATCGAAGCACACGGCCAAACGGGCGCGGAACATCATGGCGGCATTCATTCTCAGGAAGCTGTCTTCGCAATAGAAAAACGCAATTCGATAATCCGTGCTTCCGAATTCTTCCACTGCCTTGGCGTAGGAAAGCCGGTACAGAGCATTAGGCAGCCATACCCTGATTTTCAAATCGGGGTATTTTTCTTTATATTTGGCAACCACGCGCAGGGCGATCTTCCCGAAAGCGCCTGTTGCCGTGACCTCCAGCCGCTTGCAGGAAAAGTCGTGGATCATATTGTTTACGGCACGATCCAGGTTTTTTTCACAAAGCTCTCTGCCCTTGGCAAAATAAAGGGATTTTCCCGGGTGCAGAAGCTCCCAGGGCCGAAAGGAGGATTCCGCGCCGCAGAGAGCGCCCGTTTCATATTTTATTCCCCATTCATCTCCCTGGGATAGCTGACTTTCATAACGCGCGCTTTCCTCATCCAGCATTTTTTTGAAATTTTTCATCGATATAAGCATAAGCCCAATCATGCCTCCCATTCTGCTTTCCTGTGATTCAGTGTAGCATAATTTTCTTTGACTGTCCATATATGGCCAACGTTTTTTTATAACTTTGGGTAGTCTATATATAGACTGGAATGGGCGGTGAAGAAATGGATACACGCGAAGCGGTTGTAAAGCGTATTGCGGCTTTATGCAAAGAAAGGCATTGGAAAATCTACTTTCTTTCTACGCAGGCGGGTGTTCCTTCTTCTACTGTAAAGAATATCATGAACGGCACCAGTAAAAATCCGGGGATCGTTACCCTGAAAAAGCTGTGCGATGCCTTTGAAATAACCCTGGATGAATTCTTCGCCACAGACGAATTTCGAAATTTAGAACAGGAAATAAACTAGCGCCCACCCCTTGGCTTCTCGCCTGTCGGCTCGGTCGGTTCGCACCAGCGTGCCACTGGCACGCGCTCACCCCTGAAAGGGGGGCTGTCACGGCGAAGCCGTGACTGGAGGGTTCCGTTGCGGCAGCAGAACCCCTTCGTCATCTCTCAGCTGTCGCTTCGGTCGGTTCACAATAGCGTGCCACCGGCACGCGCTCACCCTTCGGCTGCCACCGAAAGCTGCTCGAAGAGCAGCTTTTCCCCTTCTCAGGGGAGGCAAGAGTTCTC
>JAETPP010000008.1 GCA_021771115.1 Bacillota bacterium
TTGGGAAGATTCTCCTGGTATTTGGGGAAATATCCGCATTCTAATTGAACGCCCTGCTTGGAAATCCAGTTTAAGCGTAGTTCCATTCTCTGTATTCAAAGATTATTTTGAGGATTTATTGAAAAGTCCCGTGTACTTTTTTGTGACGCTCATTAACTTCTTTGGCAATTTGGCTATGTTTATCCCAATTGGATTTTTTTCCGCCCTTTTATTCCGAAATGCCACATTGAAACGATCTGCAATCATCGGTTTTGGAATGTCAACTTTTATAGAGTTTGCACAGTATTTCATCATGCGCAACACCGCTGTTGACGATATTATTTTGAACACACTTGGGGCAATATGCGGTTATTGGGTGTACCGTTTACTACGAAAGATGTTTCCAGGTTTCTCCCGCAAATTTATATGCAACATCACACAAGCAGCCGGGAATTGATGATTATGCCGATGAAAAGGGCCTTTTGACCTCAACGTCATAATATGATACCAACCACTTTACCCGAATAAAGAGAAATACTGTATCGCTCCGCCAAGGGAGGATAATGTCCATTTGCTGGATCGAGGAGGGGTTCAATATGAACCCACCAGAACAGCCCACTCTATCGGAGGATTAAGACAGAGAAAGAACAAGCATGGAGCAGAAACTCATGTTTTTGTGCTTGCGGGGGCGGGCAAATTCAGCACCATAATTGATTGAAACGAACACCCATCGGTCGGCTACCGGGTGGGTGTTCGTTGTATAACACAGGCGCTGTGACGAATTTGTGACACTTTCCCCGCACTTTCGCGGGAGAATTTCAATGCAGCTTCTGGTATGCTACGGACATGGTTGATACACAACCACAAATACTTCAAAAAAGGAGCGTAACATACCATGAAAAAGAAAACGATTTGGAGCCTTGCACTGGCACTGGCATTGGTGGTATCGGCTATCGGTACGGCAACCTCCGCCTTTGCCGCCACACCCGCGCCAATGGAGACTGTTACTAAAATTGCCACCGAGAACGAGGACGCCATCTGGGAGCAGATCGAGGTAATTGAGGAAAAGAGCGACGCCATCTTCCAGAGAAACGCAGCGCTGTGGGAAAAGCTGGACGAAATCTGCAACGCCCTGCCTGACGACTACGACTTCACAGACTTTGACGAAGCAGCGTTTATCCGCGGCAGCAACGCCCTGACGGAAGCGGAGAAGGAAACGCTTCTGGCAGATATCAAGGAGCTGAACGAGCTGGACGCCCAAATGGAGGCGCTGTATGAGAAGCTGCCCGACTGCGACAATATGCCGCTCTACGAGAAGGCGCTGGAAAAGGCCGACCCCAAGGTACTGGACGAGATCGACACCCTGGAGCAGGAGTATGACCGCGTCTGCGAAAAGCACGCCGACCTGTGGGACAAGGTAGATGAAGCGTACTTCAATCTGCCGGACGACTATGACTTCGACAACTACGATGAGGCAGCCTTCATCCGCAGCCTGGGCTTCCTGACCGACGCGGAAAAGGACGCGCTGATCGCCGACTACAATCGTCTTACAGAGATCGACAGCCGGCTGTGCGAGCTGTATGATTCCATCTGGGGCAACACCGGCTGCGAAAGCGGTATCTGCCCCCTTTGACGGAAGGGCGATATTCTGATAGTATAAAATCAACATCCTGCCGATGCTGCGCCCACGCGCAGCATTTGGCGCTGCTTGCAAGGAGGACACATGGGACATTCCATCTATTTGGCGGACGATGAAAAGAGCATCCGGGAGCTGCTCCATAGCTTCCTCGCAAGCGACGGATATACCGTGCGCTCCTTTGAAAACGGCGACGCGCTGCTGGAGGCGTTTCATCAGGAGCCTGCGGAACTGGTAATACTGGACATTATGATGCCCGGCACGGACGGCCTTGCCGTGTGCCGGGAGCTTCGCTCTGTTTCCGATATTCCCATCATCCTGCTTACGGCCAAGGACAGCGAGCTGGACTACGTCATGGGCATCAGTCAGGGCAGTGACGATTACCTCACCAAGCCCTTTCGCCCCACCATACTGCTTATGAAGGTGAGAGCCCTGCTGCGCCGTGTGGAGATGGACCGAGGAAAAACGGCGGCGGAGGAGGACGAACTGCATTACGGGGATCTCCGCTATTCCGCTACGGAAAACACCGTCTTTTGCGGAAGCACGATCGTGGCGCTGACCCAGACCGAGCTGCGGCTGCTCAGCTATATGATGAAGCAGCCGGAGAAGGCGTATTCCCGCGAGGAGCTACTCAGCGCGGTGTGGGGCTTTGACTCGGAGGTGGAGACCCGCGTGACCGACGAAACCCTGCGCCGTATCCGAAAAAAGCTGCTTCAAGCGGGCAGCACCGTCAGCGTAAGCACCATCTGGGGCTTTGGCTACAAGCTGAAGGGAGCAGGAAGCGTATGAAAAACATCAAGCTGCGGATCGTGTACCTGATCCTTTGCTCGGCTTTGCTGCTCTTTGCCCTGTTCATGCTGGCAGTGAACCTCATCATACCTGCACACTTTGTGCGTGAGGCAAAAAAGGCGCTCATCAGCGAGGCACAGTACCAGAACCGCACCATCCCCTATACCGACGATGAATCCTTTTTTGACGATGAATGGAATGACGCTGAGGAGCACTTCCTTACGCCAAGCATCGTATTTTTAGAGCTGGATAATGCCAATCAATCAAGCGGTTGGAACAGAGATACATATCGCCTGGAGAAAAAACTGCTTGAATACTGCAAGGGGCGGGATCTATCGTTCAACCAATGCTATACCTTCAAAACGGACAGGCATCACCTGATATTCATGTCCGTACAGGAGGAACAGGACGATTGGGAAAAGCCGTACGCCTATATCATGTACATAGACATCGGTCCCATCACCCGCTATATCGTGACGCTGAATTGGGCGTTCTTTGGGGTGCTGCTGGCAATCTCCTCCGTCATGTGCCTGCTGGGGTTCCGCTTCGGCAGGGATATTGAGAAGGAGGCGGAGCGGCAGCAGACCTTCTTCCAGAATGCCTCACACGAGCTGAAAACGCCGCTTATGGCGATACAGGGCTATGCGGAGGGCATACAGGCGGGTGTGATGGATGCGGGCGGCGCGGCGGAGGTGATTTTGGCGGAGAGCGACCGCATGACGGAGCTGGTGGAGGAGCTTTTGGACATCTCGAAAATCGATATGGGGCGGCAGCTGCTTACCTTTTCAGAGATGGATATTCGGGAGCTGCTCTACGACAGCATACGCGCCGTGGAGCCGGCAGCCGCTGGCGGCATCGCCATCGTGCCGGATTTCCCCGAGGAGCCCGTTATGGTCAGCTGCGATGATACCCGGCTGCGCAGGGCGGTCACCAATATCCTGTCCAACGGCGTGCGCTATGCCCGCAGCGAGCTGCGCCTGACCTGCCGTGCGGACAAGCGGCACGTGACGATACGAATACAGGACGACGGAGACGGCATCGCCGAGGAAGATCTGCCCCACATCTTTGATCGCTTCTACATGGGGCGGAGCGGAAAATCCGGCATCGGCCTTGCCCTGACCAAGGAGATTATTCACTTGCATAAGGGGACGATCCGCGCCTACAACGGGGACACCGGCGCCGTTTTCGAGATATCCATTCCGGTGAGCAGATAAGAAGATCACCGCACTGCCTTTGAGCACCTTTCTTAAAAAAGGACGGACTTAGAAAAGATTTTTGTTGGTACCGGGCGGAGAGTTTCCTGTGATTTTCTCTTGTGCCGACATTGTTAGAATGGAGTACATCTATGGGCTGCAAATCAAAAAAATATCTGCATATTCATGACTGGAACTACTGGTGGGGCTACTACCGCTGCGGCAAGGACTGGGACCCTTTCCACGCGGCTGAGTTTTCTCTTTCCGAGGACGAGGCGGGAGAGGCGCCCTTTTTCCACTTTGATTTCCATAACCTCTCCGCACTTCACCAGACCATTCGGGACGGTGAGTTTGTGGAGCCGGATAACCCGGATCATCCGCACTTTCTGGAGCAGGCAAGGCGGCTCAGAAGCGGTGAACAGGACTGGTTCGTCGGGGCGCTGTACTATCCGCTTTTTTCGCCGGAGATGCATTTCTGCAACGCCTCCGTCCGGAGCGGCGTCCCGCTGACACAGCTGCTTTCCCCGTCTGTACCGCCCTATTACGCCGTGATCTTTCTCCGGGAGGAGCGCCCCCTCACTCCGGAGGTGCTGACGCATTGGGCGGAGACTCTGTCCCAGCCCCTGTTCGGCCAGCCGTTTTCCTGTACGCTCGCGCAAGTCCCCAGCCGGCAGGAGGCAATGGAGCAGTTTGAGAATGAGATGCGGCTGACGCGATGAAATGTACGATATCGCTTACCGCTGATTTCCCGTTGAAAAGCAGCTGAGAGAGAGGCGTCTCTTATGGAATTAAAACTCACGGAGCAGGAGGCTCTGGCGCTGTATCGAATCATTCTGCGGTGGGATGAATTAGGCAGCTTGACCGTCGGAAGAAGGGCCTTCCGGCAGATGCCTTGACGAAAGCATATCGGAGGCCGACCTTTGAGGATTCGGAAAACTTAACATTGACTTTATCTTCGGCATGGTAAGATAAAGTGTTCCGCTATGAGCTGATCGATGCACTGGCTGAGTCGCAGGACTACATCATCCTTCTGATGAAAAAACGCTATGCGCAGCCTCTGGACAAGCGTACTCTTATCGGCGGGACGGTGGAGGAATTCAAACGATTTCTTGAGGAGAAGACCGGAAAGACGTTCCGGCGTGTGAAATGAACGAATTTTCTATTACGCCCTTTCGCGGGCTGCATTTGATTCTGCTTTTGCTTACGGCAGCGGCGGTGCTGCTCATATTCTTGCTGCTGCGCGGAAAACCGGAAGCACGTCGCTCCCGGTTTCTGATCGGCGTGTGCCTTTTTAATCTCGCGCTGTTTGCCGGCTACAAGCTCTCGCTGTCCATGGACGCAGCGTATGTCCGTGCCTACTATCCCAACGGCTTCAACATTTTCAATGAGCTGCCGCTGCACCTGTGCAACATCAATCTGTTCCTGATCCCGCTGGGAGTGTGGAAGAGGAACCGCTCGATCATGGGGTTTTCATTCTTTGTAGCGCCCCTTGGCGCACTGATGGCGCTGCTCTTCCCGGAGCCTCTGTTCTCCGGCTTTTCGCTGTTCCTGCCGCGAATTTCTGGCTACTATGTGACCCACGCTCTCCTTGTTGTCTGCGGCCTGAGTCTGGCGACGCTGGGCTTTTACCGCCCCGACCCCAAGGATATCCCGCGGATCCTCAAGACCTTTGGCCTGCTTGCCGTAGGCGCTCATCTTATCAATCTCCTGTTACGCCTCACGCTCTGCCCGGAGGCGAACTACTTCTTCACCTACGGCGCAGAGATCGGCGTGCTCAAGCTGTTTTGGCGCATCATCCCGGCGCCGCTGCTCTACGGGCTGCCGGCACCGCTGATCCTTGCAGGTTATATGTACGCGGTCTGTGCGTTGTCCCGCCTGACACGAGGAGCGGAAGAAGTGTCTTTTTCATAGGTTGGATAAGTCCCATGGCGCAAAAAACAGGAGGATAAAACATTGCTGCATAGAAATAAAAGAGGAATCGCCCTGTGCTTGTTGACTCTCGTTCTCTTCCTATCCGGGTGCGGCACATTGAAGAACGACACGCTTCTGAACGTCAACGCAGTGATCACGGAAGTTGATACAGGAAAGCAAACCATAACGGTAAAAGACGATGCCGATGAAAACACTTTAGGTGAGGGCTGTCTGGTAGACTGTTCATCCATTCCTATGTTATATTGCGACTTTGCCACGCAGAAGGTTACAAGGATTACTTTTGAGGATTTACAGGTCGATGATAAGGTTATTGTGAGTATCAGAAGCTCGGAAATGGAGAGCTTCCGAAGCGGCGGCAACGAGGAGAATACGCTCAAGGTCGAACAACTGCAGTTATATACGCAAAGACCTGCCGAATGAGCCTCGGCTGTCCAACGCTGCATCGAGGCTTCGAGATCAAGCCGGAGAGCATGAAGTGGGTCAGCCAGCACACCAACGCTAACATAGTCGAAACGGACTTCTTCGAGACCTGCAGCACCTCTTATGCCAATAGCACGGCACTGGTGGATAATCTTGTGAGGATACGCATATGAGCAATCAAAATAAACAGCTATATATCGTAATCAGCCAGACCGGAACACTTCTGTCCCGGATCCTTAAACAAATCACCGGCGCAGAATATAACCACGCCTCCATCAGCCTGTCCAGAGATTTAGAGAGGATGTACTCTTTTGGCCGCAGGCATCCCTATAATCCGTTTTGGGGCGGCTTCGTGATAGAGTCGCCCCGTACCGGTACCTTCAAGCGTTTTTCCGAAACCAAGGTGTTGGTTCTGAGCGTGAGTGTCACAGAAGAACAACACGCAGAGCTCAAAGAAATGCTCGATGTGATGTGGAAGCGGAGGAGGAAGTACAGTTACAACTATATTGGCTTATGTCTGGCATACTTCCATGTTGTCTGGAAGCAGGAGGGCTGCTATTACTGCTCAGAGTTTGTCGGAGAGCTTCTCGCAAAAAGTCGGGTTGACGGCATGGAACAGCTACGTTCCTCTATCATACAGCCGATGCAGTTCCTCAGAATGCCGCACACACTGCTCTACTGCGGAAAACTTCGCGAATATGTGAGCAGCACCTGTCCCGAGGGCATATGTGAAGATGCAACGAACCGCACAGTGCATAGGCGACTGCCATAACAGCAGACAAGGGGGCGCGTGATCGAGTATCTGCAAAGGTGTGGTTTTGATCCGCCGACGTGGCTTCTGCTTTTTGCCGTCATAATGGATATTCGTCCTGGACATGTTGACCACAGGGGTTGTGTTCCTCATACACAAGCCCTGCGGTCATTGGATATCTCTGGAGGCTTGGGGCCGGTCATTTCGACCGTGTGTACCTGCTCCCTTGACCGGCGACCATGGAGATGGACCAGATTCCTGTGGAAATACCTGGTCAGATAAGATGGGGTGCCGCGACTTTGGCGTTGCTTACTGTGCCCCGGTCCCTTTTTCCGCGCTGCTTCTATTACGAAGAAAGCATACAGCGGCACAGAGAGTTTGCTCTGTGCCGCTGTATGCTTTATACATTGTATAAAAACCTTACATGCTATCTGCTCGTTTGCCCTGTCTAAGTGAACGGCAGACGACATACCCTGCCGGAGCGATCATGATCAGAATAAAAATGCTGATCAGTTCATTCACTTCGGATGGCGCAAAGCCCTGCAGCATAGTAATGAGGTTGTTTGCGAAATGCACGAGGATGGGAAACAGCAGGTTCCTTTTCTTCTCATAAAGGATTCCTGCGGCAATGCCCATAAGGGTGGCATAGGCAGCCTGCACGATATTCAGATGATAAACGCCGAAGAGTACAGACGACATTAGAATCGCGGCCCAAGCGGGGCTGAATTTCCGCATGGAGCGAAGCACAATGCCGCGGAACAGAATTTCTTCTACAACAGGTGCAGCAATCACCGCGATCATAAATGTTCCAAATGCATTTCCACCGGCAATATTTTCAGCACCGGCGTTCATTGCCTCAACGCTTTTTTGCAGCGAGGGAAGCTGTTCTGCCAGCATGATCCAAAGACCGGAGATTCCGCAAATGCCAAATCCCACGACCAGACTGCCAAGCACATCTTTGAAATTTGTCGCTGTGCGCGGTTCACTTATCTCTTTCCTCCAAAGCAGCTTATAGAGCGTGAAGAATACGAGGATAAGAACAGCGTAGATCAGAATCTCGCCCCAATATGAGTAGTTCATAAATTGCTGCGGGGAGATATGAAAAACATCCAAAACGAGCCTTTCCACAAGAAAATACAACAGATTGGACAGCAAAAGATGCAGTGCGATTGCAAGACTTGGAATAGCGAAATATCTTTTTTTCATCATACGGTCAATTTTTTCTCCTGTCTGTATTTTTGAGGGGACTGCAGCAGTATAACAGATTTAACTTAAAGTCTTTGTTAAGGGGCGAAGCTGCAATCTTTCAGAAGCGGCATCGCAAAAGGACACTGTTCATCTTCCCTGTCGAACCTTTTGACCTTTCTCTAAAGGATGTTTTCCTCATAGTTGGTGACATGTTGAATTTGGCATTAGGCTCCTTGAGCTCTGCAAAGCTTGCGGAGTTCAAACAGAAAATACCCACAGCCAAAGCGACTGTGGGTATGATCAAATCAGATTGTACGAGCTGACGCTGTCCTGCCGATCTCTACAGACCGTAGCTGCTTCTTCCATCTGCAAAACCCCGACACTCCGTGGCTGACGGGTTTATCCACACTTGCCGATACGCCCAAAGGGGGCTTCTTAACGCGCAGAAGGAGGAAGACCGTCCGTCTCCGGCGCCTTGAGAAGAAAGTGGCTTTTATGAAAATCGAGCAGGCCCTCATCCCGCATTTTTCCAAGCTCCATGGACAGCCCGCTGCGCTCCACGCCGAGGTAATCCGCAAGCTGCTGGCGGGAGAACGGAATGTCGAACTCGTAGCCGCTCCGGCGCTGCGCCTCGGCGGAAAAATAGGACATCAGCTTTGCCCGCGTCGTGCGCTGGCCCATGTGGGTGAGTTTTTCGTTGAGCCGCAGGTTCTTCTCTGCCAGCTCGCCCAGCAGGTTGCGGATGATCCGGCTATGGTGGGAGCAGGCGGAGGGGCACACACTCAAAACGCGCCTTATGTGCAGAAACATCACCGTCACCGCGCTCTCCGCCTCCACGCTCACGTTCAGCACCGCTCCCGGCGCGCAGGCGAACACCTCTGCGAAGGTCTGCCCCGGCCCGGCCTTGGAGAGGATGTTGCGGTTTCCCCAGATGTCCTCCTGCACGATGAGGGCGCTGCCCGCCAGCACAAGGCCCAATTCCTCCACCGCGTCCCCGGCGCGGAGCAGGCGGGAGCCTTTGGGAAAGGTGCCGATCCTTGCCCCAAGGCAGGAGAGCATGGCGGCAAGCTCATCGTCGGAAATGCCGGAGAAAAGCGCCGCCGTATGGAGCACCGGAAAAAATTCTTTCATAAAAAGCTCTCTTTCGTTGAAAATTCAACCGACTTGTTGCTTTTAGTATAGTACAATGAACGCACAAAAGCAACAGGAGGACTGAACATGAAACGACGGATCATTGAAATCGATCAAGATAAATGCAACGGCTGCGGCGCCTGCGCCGCCGCCTGTCACGAGGGCGCCATCGCCATGGTGGACGGCAAGGCGCGGCTCATGCGGGAGGATTACTGCGACGGCTTGGGCGACTGTCTGCCCACCTGCCCCACCGGGGCCATCACCTTTGTGGAGCGGGAGGCGGCGGCCTATGACGAGCAGGCCGTCATGGAAAATAAGCAGCAGAAAATGCGGAAGGAGGGCATGACCCTGCCCTGCGGCTGCCCCGGCAGCCAGTCCCGGAATATTCAGCGTCAGGAGGCGCCCGCCGTGGAAACGCCGCAAGCCCAGCAGACGAGCCGCCTTTCCCAGTGGCCGGTGCAGATCAAGCTGGTGCCGGTGAACGCCCCATATTTTGATGGCGCGCGGCTGCTCATTGCCGCCGACTGCACCGCCTACGCCTACGCCGCCTTCCACGAGCGGTTCATCAAGGGGCACATTACCCTTGTGGGCTGCCCCAAGCTGGACAGCGTGGACTATTCCGAAAAGCTGACGGAGATCATCCGGGAGAACAACATCAAAAGCGTCACCGTCGTGCGGATGGAGGTGCCCTGCTGCGGCGGGCTGGAGCTGGCGGCGAAAAAGGCGCTCCAGCAGAGCGGGAAATTTATCCCGTGGCAGGTGGTCACCGTCACGGTGGACGGCCGGCTGAAAGAGGAATAACAAAATCATTAGAAAAAGAAAGGAAGAAGCACGATGAAGTATGTATGCACCGTTTGCGGTTGGGAGTACGACGAGAGCGTGGGGTATCCCGAGGGCGGTATCGCGCCGGGAACGCCCTGGAGCGAGGTGACGGAGGATTTTGAATGTCCCCTGTGCAATGTGGGCAAGGAGTCCTTCGAGGAGGCGTGAGCTTTCTGTAAAAGGAGTAAAGACGATGAGCTATGAAAATTGGAAGGACAAAATTGGCACATTCGAAGTGATGGACGTGCGGGGCAAAAAGATGGACTTCTTCCCCGCATTGAAGGCAAAGGCTGCCGCGCTGAAAAACGGCGAAGGACTGCATATCATCCAGACCTTCGAGCCTGTTCCCCTGTACCCGGTGCTGGCCCTTATGGGCTTTGAGCGTCACACGGAGAAGGTGAGCGGCAGCGAATACCACGTCTGGTTTTATCGAGTGAGGAAAGGAGAATAACTGCATGAGCTACGAAAACTGGAAGGACAAGGCGCAGGGGTTTCAGACCATGGATGTGCGCCATATACAGGGCAGCTTCTTTGAAGGGCTGAAGAAAAGAGCTGAGGCGTTGGAGGTGGGCGAAGGATTACACATCATCCAGACCTTTGAGCCGCATCCACTGTACGCTGTCATGGAGGGCTTGGGCTACGAGCACCACACCGAGCAGCGGGGTGAGGCGGAGTTCCATGTCTGGTTCTGCCGTGTGGAGAAGAAGGAAGGCGACAGCTCCGCCCCCTTCAAGCCGCTGGCCCTTTTGAACTATCCCATGATCGACGAAAAGCTGGGGCAGATCGCCGTGGATTTCTGGGAGACTACATGGCAAAGCGAGAAGCGCGTACTGCCCTACGAAACGCGGCTGCTGCTGTCCCTGACCAACGCTGTCGGGGCGGGCCGGATGCGGCAGGCGGCGCGGGAGCTGGTAAAGGCATATATCCACGGCGTGGAAAGCGCCGCGCTGGACGACGTGTTCGAGCTGCTGGCATGGAATCAGGGTATCGGCTATTTCAGCAGCGAGATCGGCCCCTCGGCACTGTTTCAGGCGTACAAGCTCATTAAAAACGGCGAAAAGCAGGGCAAGTCCCGGGAGGATATCTGCAGTGCGCTGCGCGAGAAATTCGGAGAGAAGAACCCGGAGATGCAGGTTCTGAACTAAAAAGCAGAAGGAGACGAACGACAATGGATAACAGGATGTTTTGTTTTCAGTGCGAGCAGACGGCAGGCTGCGCTGGTTGTACTGGAAAAGCCGGCGTCTGCGGCAAAACCACTGAGGTGGCGGAGCTTCAGGATCAACTGACTGGCGCTCTGGTTGGACTGTCCCGTGCGGTAGATAATGCCCCGGATACGAATGAGGGGACTTGGCGGCTGATGATCGAGGGCTTGTTCACCACCGTCACCAATGTGAACTTTAACGAAAAGACTATCCTGGATTTGATTGACCGGGTACATGCGGAAAAGGCACGGCTGGTGCCCAACTGCTATAGCTGCACCTCTCGCTGTGGGCGGAACGACGACTATGACATGCACCTGCTTTGGAGCGCACAGGAGGATGTGCGCAGTCTAAAATCTCTGATTCTTTTTGGTGCGCGCGGCATGGCGGCCTACGCCTATCACGCCATGGTACTGGGCTATGCCGACGAGGAGGT
The DNA here is from genome assembly GCA_021771115.1 of Bacillota bacterium. Lineage (GTDB taxonomy): Bacteria > Bacillota > Clostridia > Oscillospirales > Acutalibacteraceae > Acutalibacter. Next base: position 11,477 of record JAETPP010000008.1, read on the forward strand.
AAACCGCTTCTTCGGAAAAGCACTGTTTGCCATAGGCGAGGACTGGGGTATGGACGAGCTGCTGCCCATCGTGATGGAGGTGGGCGAAAAGAACCTCCAGTGCATGGCGCTGCTGGATAAGGCCAACACCGAGACCTACGGTACGCCCACGCCCGTGACCGTTCCGCTGACGGTGGAGAAGGGGCCGTTCATCGTCATCTCCGGGCACGACCTGCACGACCTCAAACTGCTGCTGGAGCAGACGGCGGGCAAGGGCGTGAATATCTACACGCACGGCGAAATGCTGCCAGCCCACGGCTATCCGGAGCTGAAGAAATACCCACACCTCAAGGGCAACTTCGGCACGGCGTGGCAGAACCAGCAGAAGGAGTTTGCCGACATCCCCGCACCGGTGCTGTTCACCACCAACTGCCTGATGCCTCCACGGGCGAGCTACGCAGACCGTGTGTTCACCACGGCGCTGGTATCCTACCCCGAAATCACCCACATCGGTGAGGACAAGGATTTCACCCCTGTCATCGAAAAGGCACTGGCTCTGGGGGGTTACGCCGAGAATATGGTGTTTACCGGCATCAACGGCGGCAGCACGGTCATGACCGGCTTCGGTCACGGTGCGGTGCTGAGCGTGGCGGAGCAGGTGATCGACGCGGTAAAGGCTGGTGCAATCAAGCATTTCTTCCTGGTTGGCGGCTGCGACGGAGCCCGCCCCGGGCGGAACTACTATACCGAGTTTGTCAAGCAGACGCCCGCCGACACTGTGGTGCTGACGCTGGCCTGCGGCAAATTCCGTTTCAACGACTTGGATCTGGGGACCATCGGCGGGCTGCCGCGGCTGATGGATGTAGGACAGTGCAACGACGCCTACGGGGCTGTCAAAATCGCGCTGGCCTTGGCGGACGCCTTTGGCTGCGGGGTCAACGACCTGCCCCTATCTCTGGTGCTCTCGTGGTATGAGCAGAAGGCGGTGTGCATTTTGCTGACACTGCTGCACCTGGGCATCAAGAATATCCGCCTCGGCCCCACCCTGCCGGCGTTTATCTCTCCCAATGTGCTGAACTATCTGGCGGAGAACTTTCATATTGCCCCGGTCACCACGCCGGAGGAGGATCTGAAGGTGCTGCTGAAGCGCTGACAAACCGTAATGCGGCTGCGGAGAGGAATATCTCCGCAGCCGCCCTTTATTGAAAGCACTCATAAGCGTTTACTTTTGGTTCTTTGCTTCGATACTCCTATACGCCGCCGACTCCAGATAATACTTCTCATGTCAGAACACCCGGAGAAGTGAAGAAAACTGCTTGCTTCAACAAGCCCAACACCTGTATCTTAACATAAGATTTATGGCTCGGTGCTATAATAACCTCAGCAAACCGGGCAATCGCCAAAGAAGGGATAGATTAGGACTATGAGATCACGACGGGATAGCATTCTCGTTTTATGCATTGTGCTTATTGCCGCCATACTTGCAGGCTGCGGCGCAACCGAGCAGCGACCGGCATTGGATAGGATAGAGTACACGAACCTGAACGACAGTGGTTCGAGGGAGCTTTTGCAGGAGCTGCTCTCTGGCGCAGGTGTATCAGACGGGCGTGTTCAGGGCTTTTTCCGTCGTGTGGACCGCTTTAATGACAGCGTGAAGCAGGAATGGCTTACGGATGGCTTTGAGGAAGCAGAGCTGCTGTATACGAAATATGACCCTTACGCAATGCAGGATGAATGGACGGCAAAGAACGGGACGTTTCCGGGCTATAACTGCCGGATCACTGCCATGAACCTGTTTGGGGATTTCCTCTCCGTGCGCGCAGACTCTCAAATCAATGCCGGTGAAGATGTGCTGTTTGTGGACGAGGAGACGCTGGAAACAGATCTCGATGCGCTGGGCGGAAGCAGCCTTGCAGATTTCCGCGCACTGTATTCCTCTATGAAGGCGGAGGATACCACGGAGATCAAGCGTCATGTGCAAACCGTACAAGAGGAATGGGCATCCCGCGGCGTTACCTTTCGGGAGAATGAACGGATTCGCCTCATCACGGTATTCTTCCACGATAAGCCGACCGAGGAGGAATCTCTGCTGTTTGTCGGGCATGTTGGCGTTCTTTTGACGGCGGAGGACGGGACGCTGTACTTTGTAGAAAAGGTTGCCTTTCAGGAGCCGTACCGGATGCTGCGATTTGCCGACCGAACGGCACTGAGCGATTACCTTATGGGGAAATATGACACCTCATGGGGACAGGATACGGCGAGCCCCTTTATCATGGAGAACGACGAGCTTATGGACGGCTGGCGTCCAAACCCGGATAGCTGAAGCTCCGCGCTCGGCTAAAGAGTGCGCTTTTCTGACAATATAAGAAATCCCCGACTCCGGTCGGGGATTTCTTATATTCTCCTCCGCTGAAGCTGTGGAGAAAACCAGACAAAGTATATCAACGCTGCAAAGTGACTTCAAATCATTATCTGTTATTTTTATTTTTAAAAGAGCAAATCAAATTGAATCCTGTAAAAATGATCGCAGAAATTCCTAAAAACAGCCACATATATTGTCTCCTTAAATTCTCTTACCCTGTACCTCTATGAGGCAAGGCTCTCAATCGTGTTGCCTGCGGACAGGAACTGCCGATGAGAGGATCGTTCGCAGCCCCTTTACCGATTCTCCGCCAGGTATTCCTCTGCGTAGTGGACGGCTACCGCGCCGTCCGATACGGCGGTGACCACCTGCCGCAGCGCCTTGGTGCGCACGTCGCCCACGGCGAACACGCCGGGGAGGCTGGTGCGGGTGGATTCGTCCGCCACGATGTAGCCGGACTTGTCCAGCGCCAGTTCGCTTCGGAACAGCTCCGTCGCCAGGGCGCGTCCCACGCTGACGAACACGCCGTCGCAGGCAAGCTCTCGCTCTGCGCCGGTGTTGACATCTTTTAGCCGAAGCCCCGTCAGGCGGCTTTCGTGCAGCAGCGCGGAGACCGTGCTGTTCCAACAGAACTCTACATTGGGCGTAGCCATCAGCTGCGCATGGTATACCTTGGTAGCCCGCAGGCTGTCGCGGCGGTGGATGAGGTAGACCTTTTGGGCAATACGGGACAGGGCAAGTGCGTCCGCCGCGGCGGAGTTGCCACCGCCCACCACCGCCACAGTCCTGCCGCGATAGGGCGCGCCGTCGCAAGCGGCGCAGTAGTGAACGCCCTTTCCTGTGAGCGCTTCCTCGCCGGGAATGCCCAAGGGGCGGGGCGACGCGCCGGTGGCGATGACCACCGTGCGGCTCTGAAAAACGCCCTCGCTGGTGTCCAGCGTCTTGATCCTCCCGGAAAGGCTAACTTTGTACACCTCCGCCAGCTCTGTCACCGCGCCGAAGCGCTCGGCGCTCTGCTGCATTTTTTCGCCCAGCGTAAAGCCGTCGATGCCGTCCTCAAAGCCGGGGTAGTTGTCGATCTGCTCCGTCAGAGCCATCTGCCCGCCGGCGGAGAGCTTTTCCAGCACCAGCACAGAAAGCCCGCTTCTGGCGGCGTACAGGGCGGCGGTGTATCCGGCGGGGCCGCCGCCGATGACGATCATATCGTAGATTTTTTCCATGGCCGTCTCCTTACTGAGAAAGCGATTCCTTGATAAATGCTTCGATGGCCGCCTTGGAGCCGGGGGCGACAATGGAGCCGAGCACCTCACCGTTCTTAAAGAGCATCAGCGTGGGGATGGTGTCGATGCCGAAGCGCTGGATGAGCTGCGGCTCCTCGTCGTAGTTGATCTTGCCTGCCGTCAGAGTGTCGGCGTACTGCTCCCCCACCTTATCAAAGGCCGGGGCGATACGGCGGCAGTAGGGGCACCACTGGGCCCAGAAGTCCACCAGCACGGGCTTGTCCGCGCGGAGAACGTCGTTTTCAAAGCTGTTGGTCGTAATGGTAAGCATCGTATATCCTCCTATTTCTGTGTAAAAAGCTGTGTTTCAATGTCTGTGATGGTAATGTGCGAGAGATAGACGGCGCATTCCTCATTCATGTTCCGATACAGCGCGTCCATCACGCCCGCCATGCCGGAGCAGATGGCGCAGTCCCGGTCAATGTCACCGCTGTGCCACGCGCAGTCCACAAAGCGGGTATTTATCGCCTCCGCCACTTGCCGGAGAGAAAGGGCTGCGGGGTCGGCGCAGAGACGGTAGCCACCGTCCAAGCCCTCCCGGGTCTCCACCATCCCCGCCTTTTTCAGCCCCGCCATAACGCGGCGAACGCGAGTGGGGTTGGTGCAGATGTTCTCCGCCAGCGCCTCGCTGCTGAGAGAGCGTCCGCTGTGGCTCAGGCAGACCAGCGCATGGACGGCCAGATTAAAGGAACTGTCCACAATTATCCCTCCTTCACAAGCTCGTAGGGCCAGTCGATGACGCCGCCGAAGTCGTAGACGCTCTGATACCCCAGCGCCAGCAGCTTTTGGGCTGCCTCCTTGCTGCGGCGGCCGCTGCGGCAGTAGACCAGCAGCGTGGCTTCCTTATCGGGCAGCGCCTCGGGCATTTCGCTGCCGATGCTCTCGTTGGGCACAAGGACGGCATTTTCAATATGCCCGCCGTCGTATTCCTCACGGGTGCGGACATCCACCACCACGACCTCCTGCGAAGCCATCATCTCATAGGCTTCCTCGGCGCTGATCTTCTGATACGCCGCCTTGCCTGTCATGTCCTCCGCCTTGTCTTTTTTTGCCTTGGACAGCGCGCAGCCGCTCAGCAGCGCAAGCGAGGCGGCAAGTGCCGCAAAAAGTAATATCTGACGCATAATCAACCTCCGATGCAACTGTGTTCGCTGATGATACAGTTTGTACTGTGACTATAACAGATACAGTTGAGGCTGTCAAGGCTTTTTGGAGCAAATTTGGGGCACAAGCCTTTTGTGGTTGTTGACAGAGAAAAAAATATAGGTATAATAAAAGCAAAAGAATAAGACTTATTCTTGCATTTGGAGGGTTGGCAGTATGCCAAAATACGCAGAGGAGATATTGGCCGCCGTAACGGAGCTGCAGCAGCATCCCACGGCGGAGCAGGTGTTCCTGGAGATGAAAAGGGAGCATCCCAGCATCGCTCTGGGTACGGTATATAAGCACCTGAACGGTTTGGCGGAGGAGGGGCTTTTGCGCCGCATCACCGAGCTGGGTTCGCCGGATCGGTACGACCGGACGGAACGGCATGATCACCTGATTTGCAGCCGGTGCGGGAAAATCACGGACGTCCGGCTGCCGGATATGCAGGAGCGGATCCGGGAGGCACTGGGGCAGGAGATCCTCTCCTACGACCTCAGGATCCGGTATATCTGCCCCGCTTGCCGGGAGCAGGAAAAAGACAATATTATGGAGGAGAAGCATCATGAACGCTAACGTATCGAGGCTGCTCAACGAGCAGATCAACAAGGAGTTCTACTCCGCCTATCTGTATCTGGACTTTGCCAACTACTACGCCGCCGTTGGACTGGACGGCTTTGAGAACTGGTACCGGGTACAGGCGCAGGAGGAGCGGGATCACGCCATGCTGTTTTATCAGTATTTGCAGAACAACGGCGAGGGCGTCACCTTTGAGGCTATCGCAAAGCCGGAGTGGGAACGGGGCGATCACATGACGCCGCTGAAAAAGACGCTGGAGCATGAGAAGCTCGTTACCGCCAGCATTGACGCCATCTACGCCGCCGCATGCGAGGCCAAGGACTTCCGCGCCATGCAGATGCTGGACTGGTTCATTAAGGAACAGGGCGAGGAGGAGAAGAACGCCGCCGACCTCATCACCAAGATGGAGCTGTTCGGCGGAGACAGCAAGGGGCTGTATATGCTCAACAGCGAGCTGAAGGCACGGGTCTACACAGCGCCCTCGCTGGTGCTGTAAGCCGAGCGCGGCTGCGGGCCTTCGCATCAGACAAAAGGCAGACTGCATACAGGTGGCCTGCCTTTTCTTCTGCCAGGTAGTTAGACATGACTAACTGAAATGCCACATAGAAAGGAACAGGACTCTTGAACAAGGAAAAGGAGATCGAAACCGTTACCCTCATGGTGCGCCGGTATTGTCGTGGCGTACATGGGACAAGGGGCGGGGCGCTTTGCCCGGCGTGCAATGCCTTGCTGGAATACGCCAGGCAGCGGCGGGACAGATGCCTGCACGGGAAAATTTAGCGGCACTTTGAATCCTTTCCGAGAGGCACAATGCGGCAAAAAATAAAGAAGAGATAAGGGCAACGGCTATGAAAGAACGAAAGACCTTCTGGGACAAAAATGCCGGTCGGTACGACCGCTTTATGCGAAAGGCTCGGGCGGCGTATGACGAGATGTATGCGCTAATTCAGCCAATCGTGCGTCACAAGACGGTGCTGGAGCTGGCAAGCGGCACGGGGCTGATTGCAAAGCACATCGTGAACGCGGCGGCGCACATCGAGGCGACGGACGCCTCCGCGGAGATGATCGCCGAGGCAAAGCGAGATAATCAATCTGCGAAGCTGCACTTTTCGGTGCAGGATATGTTCCGCCTGCCCTATGCGGACAAGTCCTTTGATGTGGTGATCGTGTCCAATGCACTGCACATCGTGCCGCAGCCGGAGAAAGCCCTTGCCGAGATCCATCGGGTGCTGAAGGACGATGGTGTGCTCATCGCGCCCACCTTCACCCACACGGAAAACTCGTTTCCCGGCAAGGTCAAGGCATTTTTCATGAAGCTGGCAGGATTCCCCCTCCACAGCAGATGGACGAGCGAGGAATACCTGCGCTTCCTGCGGCAAAACGGCTGGACGGTGCGGAAAAGCGTTGTGCTGAAAGCCTCGTTCCCGCTGACCTATGCCGAGTGTGAGAAAACGGAGGTGTGATATGTTATTCTTTGAAAACACCCGCAAGCCCGTAGGCTTTGGCGGAAAAATTATGGTCGCCATGATGAATGTCGGGCACAGCGCCGTGGCCCGGTGGGGGCTGCAATTTTTAGAGCTTGCGCCGGACGCCAAGGTGCTGGACTGCGGCTGCGGCGGCGGGGCGAATATCAAGAGGCTGCTGAAAAAATGTCCGCAGGGCGTCGTCAAGGGCATCGACTATTCACCTGTCAGCGTGGAGAAATCCAAAAAGGTCAATGGGGCTGCCATCGCGGAGGGCCGCTGCGCCGTTCTGCAAGGCAGTGTGGCGGATATGGTGTTTGCGGACAACTGGTTTGACACCATTACAGCCTTTGAGACCGTCTATTTCTGGCCTGACCTGCCGCGGTGCTTCCGCGAGGTTTACCGGGTGCTGAAGGTCGGCGGGACATTTCTCATCTGCAACGAGAGCAATGGCGACACAGCCAAGGACGAGAAGTGGACGAAAATCATCGGCGGCATGACCATCTATAAGGACGTTGAGTTAAAGGCGTATCTGGAGCAGGCGGGCTTTCACGAGGTGCAGATACACAAAAAGAAAAGCTGGCTCTGCATCACGGCGTGGAAATGAGGGAGAAGCAGACAGGTGAAAGACAAGAAGCTCCTATTCGACCGCAAATGCCATGTGCTGTATTCCAAGCCCTGCAAGAAGGAGATACGGGCAAAGATCTCCCTGCACTATCATGCGGTAGAGCAGGAGACGATATGGGAAAAGGTACAGCGGCAGTATGCGGACTTTCTCTCCGACTGGCGTACCGATTTGGGCGGCAAACGGAACTTCCACAACGGCGTAGGCGGCACCTACGACTGCATCGCTATCATGAGCTACTACACAGTCTGCAAAGCCGTCACATCCTTCCGCGAGATCGAGGAGATGGAGGAAAACCTGATCCTGCCGGTCTTCCGCAGGCTGCGGTTTGTGGACTGCAACAAGCCGCTCTGGAGGAAGCTGATGTACAGGGTGTTTGTACGGGCGAAACGCGGCTGCGACAAGTGGCACGATTACGAGATGACGGTTGCGCCTTATGATAAAGATGACCCTATTTATTATGAATTTACATCGTGTCCGGCGGCGGAGTTCGCTATCCAGCACGGCCTTACGGATATCATGCCCGCCCTGTGCAATGTGGACTACGCATCCATGGAGCTGCTCCACGCAAGACTGGTGCGGACGACCACCTGCGTGGACGGCTGCCGGTGCGACTATACCATCTGCGGAGATAAAGACCCGTATCTGAAGGAGCATCCCGAATACAGAGACGAGGCGGGCTATCGAAGAAATAAATAATACTGCAATATAAAGGCGGTGAGACAAATGGAAACCTTTCTTGGAATCATGATCCCTTTCTTGGGTACGGCACTGGGCGCGGCCTGCGTGTTCTTTATGAAAAAATCCCTTGGCGATTTGGTGCAGCGCTCCCTTGCGGGCTTCGCCGCCGGAGTGATGGTGGCGGCATCGATATGGAGCCTGCTGATCCCTGCCATCGAGCAGTCGGAGGGCATGGGCAAGCTGTCCTTCCTCCCTGCCTTTATCGGCTTCTGGGTCGGCGTGCTGTTTTTGCTCCTGCTCGACCATCTGATTCCCCACCTTCATGTGGGAAGTGAACAGGCCGAGGGACCGAAAAGCAGACTGGGCCGCACCACCATGATGGTGTTGGCAGTGACCCTACATAACATTCCGGAGGGCATGGCGGTAGGCGTCATGTATGCGGGCTTCCTCGCGGGGAACGCGCAGATCACGGCGGCAAGCGCGCTTGTCCTTTCCCTTGGCATCGCCATTCAGAACTTCCCCGAGGGCGCGATCATCTCTATGCCGCTCCGGGCGGAGGGCGAGAGCAAGGGCAGGGCGTTTCTCGGCGGCGTGCTCTCCGGCGTGGTGGAGCCTATCGGAGCAGTGCTGACGATTCTTGCGGCGCAGCTGGTGATCCCGGCGCTGCCGTATTTTCTGAGCTTTGCGGCAGGCGCCATGCTCTATGTGGTGGTGGAGGAGCTGATTCCCGAAATGTCACAGGGAAAGCACTCCAACATCGGCACGATTTTCTTTGCCGTGGGCTTTAGCGTCATGATGACGCTGGATGTGGCGCTGGGATAGCCAAGGCCGGTGTCTGACCAAGGCGGATTCAAGGCAGACTACTCATAAAATAGTCTGCCGTTTCTTCTACCAATTAGTTAGAATGCGCTAACTAAAAGCGAGACGGCAGAAACCTGGAGGTTGAACAAAGAAAAGGAGGGGAAGCCCCGATAAACGGCTTCGGCGCTTGCCGGGCGGGGATTGGCGCGACATCTATCGCTTTGTGGCGTGGATGATTATGGGCTCCCTGTGCAGCATAGGCTTTACGGCGTGCCGGCACGGGACATATATGGACACAAACAGGGAAAAGACGCGGATGAAGGAGAAAAAGCACGATGAAGGAGAAAAGCATATGGTAACATTGACCGAAACAACAGAGATCGCCGCCCCTTTTGAAAAGCTGGAGTGGTGGGTGGACCATTTTGAGGAGGAGTTCGTCAAGTGGAGTCCGCTGCATTTGGAATGCGAACTGCTCAGCGGCGGCATTCAAGCCGGAGATAAAGTGCGCTTTCATGAAATCGTCATGGGCATGGATTATGACGTCACCGGCACGATCATTCGGGCGGAAAGGGACAGGGATCATTTTTCCTTTGCCTTCGAGAGCGATAAAAAAACTGCCGTCATCTCATTTGAGGGAGAGCGGACCGATACGGGCTGCCGCTTTCGCCATACGGAGAGCTTTGGCGTGCAGACGCCGGTCATAGGGCCGGTGGTGAATTTTCTGATTTTCAAGATTCTTTACAGGAAAAAAGCGAATTGGCAGCTCATTCGGGACGATATGATCCTGGATAATCAGTACCTGACCGATATTCTGGAAAAGGGCAGATATCCGGCGCGCATCCCGCCGGAGCAGATCAGAAACATTTCCCCAAGGGAATTGATGGAGGGGGTCACTGGTCGCTAAAGCGGTGATCGGAAGTGTATGAAAAAGAAGATTTGGGGTATCCATGCGCCGTTCTATGATCGGGCGATACGCGGAATGAGCTGAATGGAACACACGCGAACCCCCTTGACAGATTCCTTCAGTGCGGCTATAATATACCAGTGGTATGTACTGCTGGTATATCAGGAGGCGCAGGAGATGGAACGAACGGAAACCCAAAGGAAGATTCTCGAAGTAGGGAAAAAAGAATTTCTGGAAAAAGGTTTTAAGGACGCATCTCTGAATAAAATCGTCGCAGAGGCGGGCTTCACGAAAGGCGCCTTCTACGGCTATTACCCGGATAAGGCCGCGCTTTTTGAAGATCTTGTGGGCGAGGCAGCAAAGGGACTGCTGGAGCAGTTCAAAGCCGCACAGGCCGCCCATTTCGACCTTGTCTCCGAGGAAAAGACGAAGGACAGCCTGAAGCTGTCCACTGAGTATTTGCGCGTCTTTGTGGAATATATGTACGCCCATTTTGATGCCTTCAAGCTGATCCTCTGCCGGGCGGAAGGTACGCGCTATGCAAATTTTTTGGAGGAGCTTGTGGAACTGGAGGTAGAGTGCTCAGAGGAATACTACGCACTTCTCAGAAAAAACGGTATGCTCTCCGGGAGCATGACTCGTCAGCTTCATCACATGATTACCAGCGCCTATTTTACTGCGGTATGTGAGACAATTGTCCATGATATGCCCAAAGAAGAGGCTATGCGGTATATTGAGGAGCTTGCAAAGTTTTTCAACTCTGGCTGGAAAGGCTTGCTCCGGCTGGAATAATGCACAATCACACAAGCGCTTTAATTTTTTACACGTGAGTTAGCGTACTCTAACTGAACAATATAAAATTGGAGGTCGTTTATTATGCGTAAAACAGATTCGAGGAAGCTGGAAACAAGGGACTTTATATCGGTGGGCATCTTTTCGCTCATCTATGCTGTGGTGGCGTTTGTGATTGGCGGTGTTGCGCAGATGACGCCGGTCACCTTCCCGTTTATGCCAATGATCGTGGCGCTCTTTACGGGGACAGTTTTCATGCTCTATGTGGCAAAAATACCGAAGAAGGGAGCTCTCTCCATTCTCGGTGTAATCGAGGCGATTTTGCTGTTTGTTACGGGAATGTTCTGGATGATGTCCGTATTCTTCCTGGTTTTCGGCGTGATCGCGGATTTTATCTGCGCTTCCGCTGATTTCAGATCCTTTAAGAAAAACCTGGTTGCCTACTGCGTCATGGCGCTTGCGCCGATGGGGGCATATATTCCAATGGTTGTCATGCCCGCACAGTTTGATGCTTTTATGAAGAATAAAGGCGACTTCGCCTCCTTTGAAGGAGTGATTCATTCGATCGGGGCTACCTGGTGGGCGATCCCCGCAATGATTATCGGGACGATCGTCTGCGCGATCATCGGCGGACTGATTGGAAAGAAGCTTATGAAAAAACACTTTGAAAAAGCAGGGGTTGTATAAATGAGACTCGACCCACGGACGAAGCTTCTGATTCTCGCGGTCACAAGCGTTTCCGTTTTTATGAATAAAAGCATCGCGGTGGAGTGTGTGCTTGCGGGGATTCCGCTTGTACTTCTGAGCACTTCCGGCAATCTGAAAAGAATGCTGAAATACGCAGCTTTTTTTCTCATGCTTCTGCTGATCCAGCTTTTTATCGTACCGAGGCTGCCCGTGACTTTCGGCGGAATCGTCTATATGTTTGCAGTGTATATCCGCAAGCTTCTTCCCTGTTTTATGCTGGGCAGCTTTCTGATTGCAACGACAAGCGTAAGTAGATTTCTTGCGGCGATCACAAAGCTCCGATTATCGAAAGGACTCACGATCGCTCTTGCCGTTACGCTCCGTTATTTCCCGACCATGAGAGAAGAGTGGGCCTCCATACGGGATGCCATGGCGCTGCGAGGGATATCAGCGTCCGCGGCTGGGCTGATTAGCCATCCTATACAGACGATGGAGCATGTCTATGTTCCCCTGCTTGTTTCTGCTTCCAGAATTTCGGACGAGATTACGCAGGCAGCGATTACAAGAGGCATTGAGCACACAGGTGAAAGAAGCTGTATAGAGGAAATCGCGTTTTCGTTTGCTGATTTGCTGGTGGTAATTGCTTACGCGGCGGTCGTTGCCGGCATGGTATACGCGGGCATGAAAGGGGTGTTTTGATTATGATATCGTTTCAAAATGTCTCCTTTACATACGCTGAAAGCGGGAACGGCGGAGTCCTTGATTTGAACCTTATTGTTCGGCCCGGCGAATGCGTGCTGCTTTGCGGGCCGTCCGGATGTGGAAAAACAACGGTTACACGGCTCGCAAACGGACTGATTCCCCATTTCTTCCACGGCAATCTTTCGGGGCAGGTGAACGTAAACGGTATGGATACCCGGGAGACAGAGATTGCTGCGCTATCGGATGCGGTAGGGACGGTTTTTCAGAATCCTCGAACGCAGTTTTTCAATACGGATACGGACAGCGAGATCGTGTTTGGGCTTGAAAATCGGGGCATTCCGCGAGAGACTCTGCGCTCCCGATTAGATGAACTTACGGAGGAGCTGCATCTTAGCGAGCTCCGGGGTCGAAATATCTTTGAACTGTCCGGCGGCGAGAAGCAGAAGATCGCGTTTTCCAGCGTGTATGCTTCGGCTCCTGATGTCCTTGTGTTTGACGAGCCATCATCCAATCTCGACATGAAGGCCATCGGAGAATTGGCTGATTTGATCCAACGGGCGAAAATATCAGGAAAGACCATTCTGATCGCAGAGCACCGCATCTGGTATCTGATGGACATCGTGGATCGCGTCGTTTATATGCAGGATGGCCGGATTGCATCGGACATGGAGGCTTCAGCGTTCAAGGCGCTGCCTGAAGCGGATATTCGCAGAATGGGACTGCGTGTCAGAGATCTGTCGGTATCCGAATCGGGCAGTGTGAAAACAATCGCTGCCGATGGATTGCTTTCCGTTCAGAAAATCAGCGTCCGTCTTGGCGGTCGGAGTGTATTGAATAATCTCTCTTTTCAGGCAAGCCGCGGAGAAATCATCGCCATTGCGGGCGTCAACGGCGCCGGGAAATCGACCCTCGCCAGAATGCTCTGCGGATTGCAAAAGAACAGCTCCGGCACTGTTTTGTGGTCTGGAAAACCGATGAGCCGGCGGTTGAGACGGAAAAAGGCATACATGGTCATGCAGGATGTGGGACACCAGCTCTTTACCGACAGCGTGGCGGCAGAATGCACGCTTGGCATAAAAGCTCCGAGCAAAGACGAGATTGACCGCACATTAGAAAAGGTGGATCTGCTGGCGTATAAGGAACGGCATCCCTTGTCTCTTTCCGGCGGGCAGATGCAGCGCCTTGCGGTTGTGGTGAGCGACATCTGCGGAAAGGAGCTGTTGGTGTTCGATGAGCCTACCAGCGGACTGGATCTGAAAAGCATGGAAGAGGTCGGCACCTTGACACGAAGCCTTGCGATGCAAGGCAAGGTGCTTTTGATCATCACACATGATATTGAGTTTATGATTCGGATTTGTACAAGAATACTGTTCATCCGGGACGGAGAAATCGTGAAGGATCTTTCCGGTGGGCAGAAAGAAAAGATTTTAAAACTATTGCGAGGTGAGGAATGATGGCGGAAAAAGAAAGTTCGGCGATGACAATTCTGATGGATTTTGCGAAGCCGTGCAAAGGGAAACTGATCGGCTCCGTCGTACTTGCGGTTTTGGGGGCGCTTTGCGGCATGATCCCCTACATTGCGGTGTCCCGCGGGATCATTATGATCTGCCACGAAGACTATGCTTTCAGCAAGTTGGCGTTTTTGGCATTGATTGCTCTTGCGGGCTATCTCGGGCAGGTGTGGTTCGGAACTTTTTCTACAATGAAAAGCCATGAGTCAGCCTTTATCATTCTGCGGAATATCCGCATGGCGATAACAGAGAAGCTCTCCCGTGTCCCCATGGGAACGATCCTTGATACGCCGTCCGGAAAATTCAAAACGATCATCGTGGACACCGTGGAAAAGCTGGAGCTTCCGCTGGCGCATATGGTGCCGGAGCTCACTGCCAACATCCTAATCCCAATTCTAATGCTCGTTTACCTCTTTAGCCTTGATTGGAGACTCGCTCTGATCTCTCTTGTGACGATTCCGGTGGGCGCCTTCTGCTATATGGGGATGATGAAGGATTACGAGAAGAGATATGCCAGAGTACTTGCCGCCGGGAAAAACATGGATGCCGCAACGGTGGAATACATCGGCGGCATCGAAGTGGTGAAGACGTTCAATCAGGGTGAACGCTCATATAAAAAATACGCCGACGCTGTGGCGGAAAACGAGACATCCAAAGCGACATGGTTTAAGCAGACCAACGGCTACTATGTGATGGGGCTTTCCATCCTGACGGCAACGCTTGTGGGCGTGCTGCCCTTGGGGAGCTGGCTCTTTATAAACGGAAGGGTCGAGGCGGGTACGCTGATTACCTGCATCATTCTCGCCCTTGGACTCGTAAAACCACTGATTCAGGCATTGCAGTACACCGACAGCCTGGCCATGGTGGATTCCACCGTAAAAGAGGTAGGGAATCTTCTGGATGAGCCGGAGCTTGTGCGGCCGACCGAGAGAGCTGTCCTTGCGGACGCCGACGTATCCTTTGATCATGTTACCTTCCGATACAAAGAGACGGAGGTTTTGCATGGAATTTCCTTTGACTGCGCAAAAAACGGTATGACGGCCATTGTGGGTCCCTCCGGCTCCGGTAAATCTACCATTGCGCGGCTCATCGCCTCCTTCTGGGAGGCGGAGAGCGGCGGCGTCCGTATTGGCGGCGTGGATGTGCGGAACATCCCTCTTCCTCAGATAATGGAGCTTGTCTCATATGTATCACAGGATAACTTCCTGTTCCACCTGTCTATCCGGGAAAACATTCGTATCGGAAAACCGGAGGCCACAGACGCAGAGATCGAAGCAGCGGCAAAAAAAGCGAGCTGTCACGATTTCATCGCCGCTCTGCCGGAGGGCTATGATACGCTGGCGGGCGATGCAGGAAGCCACCTCTCCGGCGGAGAACGGCAGCGTATCGCCATTGCAAGGGCAATCCTAAAGAATAGCCCGATCGTGGTGCTGGATGAAGCCACGGCATTTACCGATCCTGAAAATGAGGCTGTTATTCAAGCATCTATTGCAGGGCTTGTAGCAGGAAAAACTTTGATCGTCATTGCGCACCGGCTGTCTACCATTACAAAAGCAGATAAGATCCTTGTCGTGGATAAAGGAAATATCGCCGCGGAAGGAACTCATGAGGAGCTTCTTAAAACAAGCAATCTATACAAGGAATTGTGGAAAGCCCATATGCAGGGCAAGGATACCGCAGAGGAGGTGGCGTGATGATAAGGTTATTTCAAAGACTTTTGTTGTTCTCGGGCTTACAGAAGAAGCGTCTTATCCGCTCTTTCCTTGCATACCTTGTCAGCTCGTTCTTTGAGATGATCCCAATCATGGCCATTCTAACGGTGCTCACAGGAATCCTGAAGCAGCTTTCCGGCGATGTTATGCCTGAAAGTACGATCTGGATTTCGCTTGGCATCATGATTGTTTCCATTGTAGGGCGAATTGTATTTGTCAATCTCTCTGCCAATGCCAGAACTCTTGGCAGCTTCGCGTTCGGGTCGGAAAAACGCATGGAGATCGGCGAACGCCTGAAAAGGGCGCCTATGGGCTATTTCAACGAAAACAGGCTCGGGGATATCACTGCGGCGGTGACGACCACCCTTGGCGATCTGGAGCAGTTGTCCGTTACCATCATGGAAAATGTGGCGGGCGGGTTTATCCACGCCATCGTGATTGGCGTTTGGCTTATGATCTATGAGTGGCGGATTGGGCTGATCTCTTTGGCCGGGCTTGCCGTGGCGCTCATTGTTTATTCGTTTATCGGCAAGGTCGGAAGGAGATACGCACCCCGCCGTCAGGCCGCCCAGGCTGGTCTGGTCACTGCCGTTTTGGAATATGTGCAGGGCATGGGCGTAGTCAAGGCGTTTGGGCTGGCGGAACGCACCGGAAAAGCAGTTGACGCCGCAATTGAGGAAAGCAGAGAGGCAAATATCATGCTTGAAAAGGCGTTTTCCAAAATGACGGCGCTCTATCAGACGGTGTTCAAGCTCGCACGGGCGGCTATTCTGGTTTTTGCGCCCTATCTTCTGGCAGGAGGAAGCATTACGCCGGAGAAGTGCCTGCTGCTTCTTGTGTCCAGCTTCATGATCTATGCCGCCGTGGAGGTGGCGGGCAGTATGTCCTCCATTGCCCGCGCGGTGGAGGCTTCCCTGGATCGGCTGGATAACATCATGGACATTCCATCCCTG
This sequence comes from Bacillota bacterium, assembly GCA_021771115.1. Lineage (GTDB taxonomy): Bacteria > Bacillota > Clostridia > Oscillospirales > Acutalibacteraceae > Acutalibacter. The sequence continues at coordinate 27,651 of JAETPP010000008.1, forward strand.
GACGAAAACGGGGCTGATCTTGTGCCGAAAAATTTCAATATCGAAGTGAAGAATATGTCCTTTGGATACGGGGAAAAGGAGGTATTACATCAAATCAGCTTAAGCGTACCCCAGGGAAGCTCCTGCGCCATTGTTGGTCCCTCCGGCGCCGGAAAAACCACGCTGATCGGTCTGATTGCCCGTTTCTGGGATGTGAAGGAAGGACAGATCACGCTCGGCGGCCGGGATGTGCGGGAATATACCAGCGGCAGCCTTCTAAAGAATTTCGCCATCGTATTTCAGAATGTGTATCTCTTTGAGGATACCGTCGAGAACAATATCCGGTTTGGCAGACCGGACGCAAGCGAGGATGAAATCATAGCGGTCGCAAAGAAAGCCTGCTGCCATGACTTTATCATGACGCTGCCCGACGGTTATCAGACAAAGATCGGCGAAGGCGGCTCCAGCCTCTCCGGCGGAGAAAAGCAGCGAATCTCCATTGCAAGGGCAATTCTGAAGGACGCACCCATCGTCATTTTGGATGAAGCTACAGCCAGTGTGGATCCCGAAAACGAGCAGGAGCTGCAAAAGGCCCTCCGGGAGCTGACAAAAGGCAAAACGATCCTGATGATTGCCCACCGTCTGTCCACCGTGCGCACGGCAGATCAAATCATCGTGCTGGAAAGCGGCAGGATCGTTCAACGCGGAAACCATGAGGAGCTGATGCGCGAAGACGGCCTGTACAGGCGCTTTGTGGGAATGCGCAGCCAGGCAATCGGCTGGACGCTGAAAGGCGGGAAAGCACATGGATAGAAGGTTAGACAAAAGATACTTGACCGGAGCGGTATCTGCAATGGAAAAACGCTATGGCGCGGAAAAGACAGACGCGATCATAGAAGATGCATGGCGGCGTTATGCGGAAATCGTGGATGAAAACGCCGACGAGCCGAAAAAGATGTATATGCATACGCGGAAACGCATCTATCCTGCCATCGCCGCCTTTGACGCCATGACGGGCAACGGAATCTCCCGTGAGGAAGCGGCGGCTTTTTTGAATAGATATTATGAAAAGCGCGCAGCAGGCGTTGGTTCAAAAATTCGAGGGGCAATGAGAATACCGGGTCTGTATAAGCTGGTTCCGAAGTTCTTTGCCAAAATGACAAAAAGCTCCTTCGGAGAGGACTGCGGTTTTCGGGCTAATTGGATACGAACGGAGCAAGAGGAAATGTGCTTCGACATGCTGGCCTGCCCCTATCAGGATACCTGTGTGAAATACGGCTGCCCGGAGATTGTGGCCGGCTTTTGCCGCGCGGATGACGAGGCCTACGGGCATATGCATCCAAAGCTCAAATGGGGACGGACAAAGACGCTCGGGCAGGGCGGAGACTGCTGTGATTTCAGACTGACGATAGAGTAATGACCCTATGGAAAGACTGATGAGATACAAGACCCTCCAATGCTTTCTTGCGGTGCTGATTATGATTGCGTTCCTCGCTCCTGCTGCATATGCATCCGGTGCACCAGACGCATATGAGGCAAGCGCAAACGCTGTTTCCGAAAAATATATTGGCAAAACAGTTCCGGGCGCGTGTGTCGTAATTTCGGAGCATGACAATACGGTATTTGCGAAGGGGTATGGCTTTGCTGATTTAGAGAACAATACGGCCATGGACCCGGAGACCACGGTTTTTGAATGGGGTTCCATATCAAAGACCTTTGTGTGGGTCAGCGTGATGCAGCTTGTTGAGGATAGGAAAATCGATCTGGAAACGGATATCCGCACCTATCTGCCGGACGGCTTTTTGAAAAATCTGCGATTCGCTGAGTCGGTTACTTTACTTCACCTGATGAATCATACAGCAGGATTTGAGGAAGAACTGCTGGATTTGCGCTATTACAGCGCGAGTGAGGAAATTCCCTTCAAAGAAGTACTATCTGCGCACCAGCCCAAGCAGGTCTATCCGCCGGGAACCGTCAGCGCCTATTCCAATTACGGCGCGGCACTTGCAGCGTTGATCGTGGAGGAAGCCAGCGGCCAAAGCTATAAGGATTATATCAAAGAACATATTCTTTTGCCTCTGGGTATGACGCATTCCTCTGTCGGTCCTTTTTGGATGGATGTGGGCGGACTCCTTGATCACAAGGCGAAGGGTTATTCTTATACCGGAAAAGGATTTCGGCGGGAGGATGAGATGCACCTCCGCATGTATCCTGCAGGAGCCATGAATGGCACAGCCGCAGACCTGCTTCTGTTTGCCGAGTGGCTGGCAAAGGCGCCAGGAGAGGAGACACGACTCTTCAAAAGCCCGGAAACAAAGGAGCGGTTGTTTAAAGAGACATGGTGTTCCTATGGGGCAAACGCCGGACTTTCTCATGGCTTCTGGCAGTATGCGAATCATCCCGGAATACTCGGGCATGAGGGTGGGACCTATGGCTTCAAGACGCAGTTTTGGGTGGAACCGGAAGCTGAACGTGCAATCCTAATCCTGACCAATGTGATGGAAACGGATTACTGCTCCGCCATCATGGAGGCAGTCATCGAGCAGAATGCGCGACCGCCGAAGCAGGAAGTAGGGTCACAGGACCTTTCTATGCTATTTGGCGACTATCTTCCGGCACGATCCGCATGGTCATATGTAGGCAAGATACAGGCGCGAATGCAAATAATCCAAATCTCAAAAGAGGGAGAAGAAAATCTCCGACTGAAAATACCTCTTGCCGATAAGGATTTACTGTACGAGCCTGTGGGAGAATATCAGTTCTACTGTGCCGAGGCGATCCCGGAGGAAAGAAGCCTTGCTTTCTCTGTATCGGACGGTAGGGTGACGAGCATGACGTTCCGACTGGCTCATGACTATGTTCCCGCAGGACCTCTAAACGGCTTTGCCGGCAGCTTTCTGTCATTGGGAAGTTATATCCTGCTGACACTCCTGTGGCTTGCCATTTTGATCGTATTGGGCGCAAAGATCGTTTGCAAACGCAGCTCTTTTCAATGGCAAAGGATTATACTTCCCATATGTGGGTTCATTCTTGGTGCGGTGGGGATTGCCGGAATGCTTCATTGGTTTTCTCTTTACACAATTATTCCGACGGAGCTGAACATAGTAGCAGGTATAGGAATTGCAGCGGCCATCTGCGGGGTTTTCACGGGGTTCAGCTATGTTGTAAAGAGAAAAACCAGAGCATCGGTACTTACGATTATTTTATTTGCATTGCAAATTATATCTGCGTGGATGCTCGGATTCTTAACAGTAGTATAAATTAACAGAAAACGGAGGAATGGATTTATGGACGAAAAGAAAAAGTGGACGGTTAAGGATGTTATTACAACGGTGCTGCTTTCGGCGGTGCTGATCGTCATCCAGCTCGTCGTCAATATGGTCTGCATGGCCAACGACTTTGTCAGCATGGTGCTGTCGGTGGGGATCACCATGTTCCTCTGCGCGCCGGTCTATATGCTCATGGTCAGCCGGATCGGCAAGCGGTTTGTGACGCTGATCTATATGACGCTGCTTGGCGTGATTTTTCTCCTGATGGGCAACTGGTTTTTGCTCCCCTACTTTATCGTCACGGGCGTCATCTGCGAGGTGATTCTCTGGAAGGAAGGCTCCTGCCAAAAACCGAAACGGCTGACTGCCGCCTGGACGGCGGCGAGCCTGCTGTACAACGGGGGCAATCTGCTGCCCATCTGGTTTTTCTGGGACACCTACTATGATTTTGCGCTGGCAAGCGGCATGGAGCAGAGCTATATCGATTCCTATGTGCGTTACTACACCTCTCCCGGCTGGCTGGCCTTTATTCTGCTGTTCACGACGCTGATGGGCTTTTTAGGCTGCATGGTGGGCAGTCGGCTGATCCGCAGGCATTTTAAGAAGGCCGGCGTTCTATGAGAGCGGACGCATCCTTTGCGGTGTCGGTCAAGCTGTGGGCACTGCTGTGCGTCTTTGCCGGAGTGACTATCGGCGGGAATGTGCTGCTCACCTGCATCCTGACCGGCGGGGCGCTTCTTTATCTCGTCTTACAGCGGAACTTCCGACTTGCCGCGTCCTATGGCTGCTTTTATCTGCTGCTGGCGCTGCTGCTCTACGGCATCCGCTTTCATGGGCTGCGCATGCCGGCCTTTTCGGAGTTTTATGTGCTGATGTTCTGGAATCTGTCGCCGATCTTTCTGGTGTCATGGGATCTGATCACCACGCCGCCGGGGATGCTCTCCGCATTCTTATCTCGCCTCCGTATGCCCACCCCGTTCATTCTCGGGCTTCTTGTGGTCTTTCGCTTCTTCCCCACCATGCGGGCGGAGCTAAAGGGGGTAGGCAGGTCGATGAAAAACCGAGGGCTGACCGCGGCGGGGCAGCTGCTCGCACATCCCGTGCAGAGCATGGAGTATGTGCTGGTTCCGTTTCTTCTTCGGGTATTGCAGCTTGCCGATCAGCTTTCCGTTTCCGCCGTTGCAAGGGGCGCGGAACGCCCGGGCGTGCGCGGCAGCTATTATGAGAAAAGGGCCGGGGCGCGGGATCACATCGCGGCAGCCGCATGTGCGATAGTCACGGCTTCCTATTTGGTTTTGGAAAGGAGCATGGCATGATCGAGCTTACACACGCTTCCTTTCAATACGAAAACTCGGACAGAGGTGTGCGGGACATTTCCCTTTCGGTAAAAAGCGGCGAATGCGTCGTGCTGACGGGACTCTCCGGCTGCGGCAAGACCACCGTGACAAGGCTTGTCAACGGGCTTGCGCCGTCCTACTATCCCGGAGTTTTCAGCGGGAGTGTGCGGATAGACGGCAAGGACATATCAAGGCTTTCCACATGGGAGATCGGGCGTTTGGTGGGAAGCGTTTTTCAGGACCCCAAAAGCCAGTTCTTTTCCGCTGAGCTTGCCGGAGAGGTGGCCTTTCCCTGCGAGAATTACGGCCTGTCCGCCCGGGAGATACGGGAGAGAACGGACGCCGCCATAGAGGCGTTGAAGCTGTCCCATTTGAAAGACAGGGCAGTTGACGTCCTCTCAAGCGGAGAAAAGCAGCGGGCGGCCATTGCGTCCGTATATGCCATGAAGCCAAAGGTCTTTGTGTGCGATGAGCCGACGGCCAACCTCGACGCCGCCGGGACGAGGCAGCTTGCGCAGACCCTTCGGCAGCTCAAGGAGCAGGGCTTTACCCTGCTCCTCACGGAGCATCGGATCGACTGGCTGATGGGGATCGCAGACCGGTTTTTATATCTGCGGGAGGGTAGAATAGCGGCCGAGTATGCACCACGGGACTTACTCCTTCTGCCGGAAGCAGACATCTTAGGCATGGGGCTGCGCTCTCCGCACGAGGGAAAGAGCCTTCCCGCTCCCTCCGTATTAGACGAAAACCCTGCCGTCTTGAAGACAGCAGGGCTCTCGAAAAGAATACGCAAAGAAGTCATTTTTGAGGATATTTCGCTGTCTGTTCCAAAGGGCAGCGTGACCGCCATAACGGGACAAAACGGCGCGGGGAAAACCACACTTGCGCAGATCCTCTGCGGGCTGGCGAAGCATACAAGGGGTCATATCCTGATAGATGGGAAAAAAGCAAGAGCGGCAGTCCGGCGCAGGGAGATCTATTACTGCGGCAATGACACGTCAACGCAGTTCTTTACGGCAAGCGTGGCGGAGGAGCTGCTGCTGAATACCGAATTGACGGAAGAAAACAAAGACCGTGCCAGACATTTGCTGAAAGAGTTTGGGCTTTACGAGTACAGGGATGCGCACCCGTCCACCCTGTCCGGCGGGCAGAAGCAGCGCCTTGCCATTGCCTGCGCCATCTTTTCCGGCCGCAGGATATTGATACTCGATGAGCCTACCAGCGGCCTTGATGGGCGAAATATGCGCCTGATTGCGGAAAGGCTGAAAAGCGAAGAGCGGAACGGCAGAACCATTCTCGTGATCACCCATGACAGGGAGCTGATCGAGAGCTGCTGCGGTAATGTTGTGGAGGTTGAAAAACGATCGCCATGAGTCAGCCGAGGACCGTTATGGGATATCCGCGCCGGGGGAATCGTTTTCTGCCCCTGCCGGCAGCTCTACCGCGATGGTCGTGCCCTTGTCCGAGCTTTCCTCCACCCAAACGGAGCCGCCGTGGAGATTGGCGATCTCCCACACCAGAGAAAGCCCCAGTCCCGCGCCGCCGTACTCGCGGCTGCGGGATTTATCTACCCGAAAGAAGGGATGGAAAATGCTCCGCTGATACTCCTCCGGAATGCCGCAGCCGGTGTCGGAAACGCGAATGATGCACTTTTCCTGCCCTTGCGCAAGCTCGACCCGCACCGAGCCGCCGGGACGGTTGTATTTGACGGCGTTCTCCGTCAAATTAAAGAGCAGGCGGTAGATCAGCGCGTCGCTGCCGGTCAGGGCGGCGTCGCCCGCCGCATCCAGCGTGATGCTTCGCTTCTCCGCCAGCGGCGCGAGATCTGTGAAGATCTCCTCGACCATGGGGGCGAGCTGGAGCTGCTCGTTCCGCGCCACCTGCTGCAAATTGCTCATCTCCAGCAGCGTCTTGGTCATCTGCGTCAACCGCTCCGTCTGCTCGCGCAAAAGCGTGAGGAATTCCGCCGTCTCCGGCCGCACATCGGGATGCTCCGCGGAAAACAGCTCCAGCTGCGCCTGCATCAGCGCCAGCGGCGTGCGCAGCTCGTGGGCGGCGTTGCCGGTGAACTGCCGCTGGGCGGCAAAGGCGTTGTTCAGCCGCTCCAGCATCTGGTTGAACGAGCGGCTCAGCTGCCGGAACTCCGAAATGGCGTCTTCATCGATCCTCATATCGGCAAGATTGTTCAGCTGCACCTGCTCCACCTGCGAGGCAAAGCTGCGAAGGGGCTTGAGGGCGCGTCCGCTGACAAAATAGGCGAGGATGCCGCTGAGCAGTGTTACCGCCGCTGTGATGTACCAGTTGGTGGTGCGGAAGCGCCCCTGCACCCCATCGACGACGATGGTCAACTCCTCGTTGGGCGCTATGAGCTGCGGGTCAAAGCTCGCCGCTCCGCCATCATTCAGGATCACCGTGCCGCCGCCCTGTAAGCTGTCCGCAATGGTGTCCATATAGTACACACCGGAGGAGCACAGCAGCAAATTCATGGCCACGCAGGTGATGCCGATGAGCAGGACGGACATCAGCGTGATGCGCCACTGCAGGGAGAGCCGCTTCATGCTTCCTCGCCTCCCATCAGATAGCCCTCGCCGATGCGGTTGCGGATGGGGTCATAGCCCAACGCGGTGCGCAGCTTCTTCCGCAGGGCGGAGATGTGGACGCGAATGGAATTGCTGAAGCTGTCCACGCTGTTGTCCCAAACATGATCTATCAGCTCCTCCTGACTCACGGGCCGCCCCTGATGCACCATTAAATATTCCAGGATTCCCGCCTCCTTGCGGGTCAGCGTCAGCGCCTGTCCGCTGACGGCGGCGGTGCGGGAGCGGGTGTCGAAGCTCAGGTCTCCGCAGCTCAGCAGCACGTCCTGCTGGGTGAACTGCCGCAAGGTCAGGCTGCGGATGCGGGCCTCCAGCTCGGCAAGATGAAAGGGCTTTGCCAGATAGTCGTTTGCCCCGGCGTCCAGCCCCTCGACCTTGTCCTCCACCTCACTGCGGGCGGAGAGGATCAGCACCCGCGTCTCCCGGTCAGTCTGCCGCAGGGTGCGCAGCACCGTCATGCCGTCCTTTTTCGGCAGGTTCAGATCAAGAAGTACCAGATCGTAGCGCTCCACGCCCAGAAGCGCCAGCGCCTTTTCCCCATCATAGCAGTAGTCCACGCTGTAGGCCAGCCGCCGCAGGCTGCGGACGATCGTCTCGCACAGGGCGCGTTCATCTTCAATTACTAAAAGGTGCATGAGAGCCCTCCTTTTTATTTCTCCGTTTTTGTGTTGTTTTCATTATAGCAAAAATAGATAAGGTTTACGTTAAGTTTTCGTTCTTAACAGAGACTTTAACTCTCCCACGCTATGATGGGGGTACAAAATCGGAAAGGGTGATGAAAAATGAGCTGCGGGAAAAAGGCCGCGGCGCAGATCGTGCTGCTGATGGCCGGAGCCGCCATGCTGTGCTTCGGCGTCTGGCGGGGCGAGGCGGCGACGGTGCTGAGCAAAGCAATCAAACTATGTCTGGAGTGTGTGGGCATTGGGTAAAAAGTTTTCAGGCGTTTCACAGACCATGTCCCGTTTCCGGGGCTGGATCCAGGCGGGTGCGACGCTGCTGACCAACCTGCACCTGCCGAACTTCCTCAAAGGAGGGCTGTATCAGGGCGCGGGGAAGACCGTCTGTGTGCCGGGACTGAACTGCTACTCCTGTCCGGCAGCGTCCGGGGCCTGTCCCATCGGGGCGTTTCAGGCGGTGGTGGGGTCATCGAAGTTCAGCTTTTCCTACTATATCACAGGCTTTCTCATTCTGCTGGGCGTGCTGCTGGGGCGCTTTATCTGCGGCTTCCTCTGTCCCTTCGGCTGGTTTCAGGAGCTGCTGCATAAGATCCCGACAAAGAAGCTCTCCACAAAGAAGCTCAAGCCCCTGACATACCTCAAGTACGCCGTCCTGCTGGTGATGGTCGTTCTCCTGCCGGCGTTCCTTGTGAACGACGTGGGCATGGGCGATCCCTTCTTCTGCAAGTACCTCTGTCCGCAGGGCGTGCTGGAGGGAGCCATCCCGCTGTCCCTTGCCAATGCCGGCATCCGGGCGGCGCTGGGCAAGCTGTTTACATGGAAGTTCAGCATCCTGCTGTCGGTGATCGTGCTGAGCGTGGTGTTCTACCGCCCGTTCTGCAAGTGGCTCTGCCCGCTGGGCGCGTTCTATGCGCTGTTCAACCGGGTGTCCCTCTTCCAGATGAAGGTGGATAAGAATAAGTGCATCTCCTGCGGGAAATGCGCCAGAGCCTGCAAGATGGATGTGGATGTGACGAAAACGCCCAACCATACCGAGTGCATCCGCTGCGGAATGTGCGTCCGCGCCTGCCCGACGAACGCCGTGTGCTTCCGCTACGGCTTCGGCAGCGGGGAAGAGACACCAAAGAAAACAACGATGGAGGAATCAAAATGAACATGAAGAGAATTTTTGCACTGGCTTTTGCCGTGCTGATGGTGCTGGCCCTGGCGGCCTGCGGCGCAAAGGACAACGACAGGCAGGCGGATATGAGCGGAGACGGCTCCGCCATGACCGGTGAGCCGAAAACCGCCGAGGAAGCGCTCGCCATGCACAAGGAGCTGCTGGAGCGGGAAAACGCGCTCCTGTCGGGAAATGCCGAGCTCTGGGAGAAGGTGTTCATGGCGGCTGACAAGGGCATGGCCATGATCGAGGACGGCAAAAACTACGGCGACTTCCTGCTGGATACCGTCGAGGCCGCGAAAGAGCAGTTCACTGACAAGGAGTATGAGTGGCTGAAGGAGTCGGCCACGGAGATCAGCAATATTGAAAACAAGCTGACCGAGTTGGAAGAGAAGTATCCCGAGATCATGCAGAAATCCATGGACGGCGATATGAGTATGCCCGCGGGCAGCGACACGAGCACCCCTCCCGACGACGGCAGTATGCAGAAGTTCCCCGCCTTTGAGGGTAAAGACCTGGATGGCAACACGGTGAAGAGCGACGAGCTGTTCTCCGGCAACGCCGTCACCGTAGTGAATTTCTGGTTCACCACCTGCAATCCCTGCGTGGGAGAGCTTGCCGAGCTGGACGCGCTGAATAAGGAACTCGCGGAGAAGGGCGGCTCCCTCATCGGCGTCAACACCTTCACGCTGGACGGCGACGAGGCAGCGATTTCCGAGGCGAAGGACGTGCTGGCCAAGAAGGGCGCCACCTATCAGAATGTGTATTTTGACTCCGATGGTGAGGCGGGAAAGTTTACCACCAACATCTTTGCCTATCCCACCACCTATGTGGTCGACCGCAGCGGCAATATCGTGGGTGAACCCATCGTAGGCGCCATCACGGAAAAGAAGCAGGCGGAGACACTGCAAAAGCTCATCGATCAGGCGCTCGCCGCCGATATGGGTTGACCCGAGATTTAAAAAAGCGCCTGCTGTGCGCCATTGCATTGCCCTCGGCGGGCAAGAGGCGGAGTGAGCCCCGCTTCCCCTGAAAGGAGGAAACGCGATGTATCGAAGCGTATTGGCACTGCTTTTCGCCTCGGTGCTGCTGCTGGGCGGCTGCGCCGCCGGGCAGCAGACTGTGCCGAAGGAAAAGAGCGGACAGGAAGCAAACATGGACGGACTGGCTTTTGACCGGTCTGACGAGGAGATCACCTATATGGATACCACAGACAATGTCATCTATCTGGCGGGCGGCTGCTTCTGGGGCATGGAACAGCTGATGCAGTCCATCCCCGGCGTTATCGACGCCGAGAGCGGCTATGCCAACGGCACCTGCGAGGCGGACGCCGATTACAAGACCGTCTGCAAGGGAGAGACCGGCTTTCGGGAAACGGTGCGCGTGGAGTATGACCCCGAGCAGGTGAGCCTTGACGCGCTGCTGCTGGCCTACTTCTATGTCATCGACCCCACGGTGCAAAACCGGCAGGGCAACGACCGCGGCAGCCAGTACCAGACCGGCGTTTACTTCACCAACGAAAGCGCGAGAGAGACGGTGAAGCGTATCGCGGAGATCGAGCGAGGCCGCAGCGAGAAATTCTTCGTGGAGATCGGCCCGCTCAAGAATTACTATCCCGCCGAGGAATACCACCAGAACTACCTCGAAAAGAACCCGAACGGCTACTGCCACATCCCGCGCGCGGAGATGGAGCTTTTTTCCCGGCTGCGCATCGACCCGGGCGA
>JAETPP010000009.1 GCA_021771115.1 Bacillota bacterium
CGGTTCGGTCGGGTCAGAACGGTCTCCACTGGAGACCTTCCCCTCCACCGGAGACCAGCGCCCCTGATGGTTCCCGGAAGCTGCGAAGCAGCTTTTTTACACTCTTCCTCCTTCCGCTTCTTACAGTTAGAGGGTTTATCGACAGTCTGAAGCGCCGGTGATTTTTCACCGGCGCTTTTTCCGTAGAGCGGGGAATAGGTTGGTGCAATGAGGAATTAGGAATGAGCAATTAGCAATGAGTAATTAAGGCGGCCTTGCTGCCGCAAGGCAATAAAAAATGCTAAATTATTGTTTAGCGCACTAATCACCCCTACCACTGTCATCCTGAGGAACGCAGTGACGAAGGATCTCGACTAGCAGTAACCGGCGCATTCAGAGAAATTTGTAGCCGCTGGCGGAGAGATAGCCGAGATTCTTCACCGCTGTCTCACCTGTCGGCTCGGTCGGTTCGCACCAGCGTTCCACCGGAACGCGCTCACCGGTTCAGAATGACAATGAGAGGAAAAGACTGGTTCCGCTGCCGGTCGGGCCGCAAGCTTACAAATGCCGTCCACTGCCTTCACGAGTGGCTGCGGCGCCTCGCCGTTAAATTCCAATTTATCGCACTAACCGCCTCTATCCACTGTCATCCTGAGGAAAAAAGGCGCTTTGCACCTTCTTGACGAAGGATCTCGACCCGTACAAACCAGCGCAAAAGCCCTTGCCCTAATTGCTAATTGCTCATTGCCAATTCCCCATTGTCCTTCTCCAGCATCCAGAATCCAGCATCCAGTATCTAAATTTTGACGCTCTCAAAAATAATCCTGCAAAAATTCTTTTTATTTTTGGGAATATTCCGGTATTTCACTTGATTTTTGCAGGCGGAAGGCTTAAAATGAATTGAATATGCAAATCTGGGAAACCGCAAGGGTGAAAAGGAGAGGGTTATACCATGAACAGCCAGCTTTCCGAGAGGATCCGGATGAAAAGCCCGGAGTTCTCAAAAGGGCAGAGGGCGATTGCCAGATATATTGAAGAGCACGCGGACAAGGTCGCTTTTATGACGGCTTCCCGGCTGGGAAAGACCGTGGGGGTCAGCGAATCCACCGTGGTGCGGTTTGCCACGGAGATCGGGTATTCGGGATATCCGGCTTTGCAGCAGGCCATGCAGGAAATGATCCGCAGTAAAATGACCAGCGTGCAGCGGCTGGAGATGACCTCTGCCAATATCGGCCCCACGGAGCTTTTGGACGCCGTGCTGGAGCAGGATATCGATATTCTGAAACGCACCAAGGAAAATATGGACCGGGAGGCTTTTTACCGGGCGGCGGACGCCCTGACGAAGGCAAAGCGCGTCTACGTGCTGGGGGCGGGCAGCTCTTTGGCCCTGGCCACCTTCCTGGCCCATTACCTGCGCCTGGTGTTCGGCACAGTGCAGCTGGTGGAGGCCGTAAGCGAGGCCAGCATCCTGCAGCAGATCGTCCGGGTCGGAGAAGGGGACGCCATCATCGTCATCAGCTTTCCCCGGTATTCCAAAAAGGCGGTGAAGGCGCTGCAATACGCTTCCGATAAAGGGGCGGTCACGGTGGGCATTACAGACAGCCCCCTGTCCCCTCTGGCCCAGTATGCCACCCACCTGCTGCTGGCCCGCAGCGATATGGTCTCCTTTGTGGATTCGCTGGTGGGGCCCTTGAGCGTGATAAACGCCCTGATAGTCTCCGTTGCCATTCGGAAAAAGGACGAGGTGGCGGATACCCTGCGGCAGATCGAAAGCATTTGGGACGAGTACGGAGTTTACGAAAAGGTGGATGAGAAAAGCAGTTGAGCGCGCAAAACGAGTATGATGTGATCGTTGTGGGCGGCGGACCCGCCGGACAGATGGCGGCCGGTACCGCGGCTGCCCGGGGCCGCCGGGTGGCTCTGCTGGAAAAGAACCGGCAGCTGGGAAGAAAGCTCAGGATCACCGGCAAGGGCCGGTGCAACGTGACAAACCATTGCTCCGTGGAGGAGGCCGTGGCCGCTTCTCCCAGAGGGGGAAAGTTCCTCTATGGCGCGTTTTCCGCCTTTCCTCCCGAAGCGGTGATGGATTTTTTTGAAGAGCTGGGCGTTCCGCTGAAAACCGAACGCGGCCGCCGGGTGTTCCCCGTGTCCGACAAGGCGGAGGATATCGCCGGGGCTTTGGAACGGTTTCTTTCCCAAACGGGCGTCCAGGTGATCCAGGAGCCCGTTTCCGCTGTGCTGGCGGAGCGGGGAGCCGTACAGGGCGTGGGCACGCCTGCCGGAGAATACCAGGCGGGCTCTGTGCTGCTGGCCTGCGGCGGGGCCTCTTACCCCGGCACAGGCTCCAATGGGGACGGCGCCCGCCTGGCGGCGGCCTTAGGCCATACGGTCAGCCCCCTTGTCCCTTCTCTGGTGCCCCTGGTGGAGCGGGGCGGGTACTGCTCCCGGCTGATGGGACTTTCTCTGCGCAACTGCGGGCTGAAGGTCACAGAGCGGGGAAAGAAAAAGCCGGTGTATGAGGATTTCGGCGAGCTGCTTTTTACCCATTTCGGGCTTTCCGGCCCCACGGTTTTAAGCGCCTCCGCCCATATGCACCCGATGGAGCCGGGAAAATACACGGTACACATCGACCTGAAGCCGGCCTTGGACCAGCAGAAGCTGGACGCCCGCCTGCTGCGGGATCTGGAAAAGAATAAAAACAAAATGTTTTTGAACTCCCTGGAAGAGCTGCTGCCCCAAAAGCTGATCCCCGTGGCGGTGGAGCGCTCCGGCATTCCGGGAGAGACCCGGTGCCATTCCGTCACAAAGGAGCAACGCCGGGCGCTCTGTGCGCTTTTGAAGGGCTTCACCGTGGAGATCGAAGGCTTTCGGCCCATCGGGGAGGCCATCGTCACCTCCGGCGGCGTGAGCCTTCGGGAGGTCGACCCCCGCACCATGGGTTCCAAGCTTGTGAAGGGCCTTTTCTTTGCCGGGGAGATCCTGGACTGCGACGCCTACACCGGAGGCTATAACCTGCAGATCGCCTTTTCCACCGGGCATTTAGCGGGAAGCTTTTTATAGCCGTTCAGCAGGACGAAAGAAGCCCCTGCCGGGCAGAAGAAAAAGCGCAGGCGTTGTTGATCCACAAAGCCAGATTCGCCACATCCTGACCCAGCCAGGAAATTTCATCATAAAGATCGGAAATAGCCTGCTTTACCGTCTCTTCGGAATAGCGCTCGGAAAGCTCTCCGCTGTCCTGGGCCTTTTCCAGACTTTCCAGTTTTATAAGGGCGGATTCAAAGAGAAGAACATTGGAGCGGAAGTCCTGCAGCAGCTCTGTAAGCCGTTTTTGGTTTTCCATGATTTATCACCTCGGATACAATATACCACAGATTGGAGTGGAAGTCAATACTCCAAAATAAAGTATAAAATTTTGTAAGGGAGCACCCAAATGAAATATGAGAGGTTAAAAGAATTACGCTTGGAATCGAGACTAACGCAAACACAAATTGGGGCGGTTTTGGGAGTGGATCAGCGGACTTACAGCAGCTATGAATTGGGGCTTCGTGGTTTGTCTACAGAAGTTTTGATTGCTCTTGCGGATTACTATGATGTGAGTATAGATTACATTGTAGGAAGAACGGATAAGAAAACTTGGGAAAAATGAGCGGTGAAAATTGACGGAGGTTTGTGCAAAGAAGAACCCCTCCGTCATAAGGAAGACAAATTGAAAATTTGTCTTCCTTATGACACCTCCCCTTTCAGGGGAGGCAAGGGTTTAGTGCTTACCTTTGGCTCTCACGAAAGGCTTTTTTATCGTTAGGGCAGTAAGCTAAAGAGATAGCAGCCATTCTTGGCTCCCCTGAAAGGGGAGCTGTCAGCCGATAGGCTGACTGAGGGGTTCCGTGCGGCAAGCGAGAAAGCAGTCACGGCTCTGCCGTGACTGAGGGGTTACACCGAACCGCGAATCCCAATAAAAAATGAAATTGCGCAGGAGGACAAGGCCATGCCGAAGAAAGACTATTCCTTTACCGGGTATCAGCCGCTGCTGGAAAAGAAGGCCCGGTCTCTGCGCAAGGCCATGACAGACCAGGAAAGGCGGCTTTGGTATTGCTTTCTCCGGGAGTATCCTGTAAAATTTTACAGGCAGAGAGCGATAGATCGTTTTATTGTGGATTTCTATTGCAGTAAAGCGCGGCTGGTTATTGAGTTAGACGGAAGCCAGCACTATACAGCGGAAGGACAGCAGTATGATTCACTGCGAACAGAGGTGTTGGAAAGATACGATCTGGAAGTGCTTCGTTTTTCCAATTTAGATATTTCGGATCGTTTTGAAGGGGTATGTACTTTCATTGATCGAAGGGTAAAAGAAAGAATGAAATGAGCTTTTCCGGCAGCGGAAAGGTGATAAGACGCAAGTTTTATGCGGTTTTCAACCGAGCTTGAACCCTTCCACCATGCTGACGCATGGTCCCCCTCCCCTTTCAGGGGAGGCAAGAGTTTAGTGCTTACCCTTGGCTCCCCTGAAAGGGGTGAGCACGCCCCGGTGGGGGGAAGGTCTCCAGAGGAGACCGTTCTGACCCGACCGAAGCGACAGCTGAGACCGTTGACGCGAACCGACCGAGCCGACAGGCGAGAAAGCTGTCACGGCTCTGCCGTGACTGAGGGGTTGTACTTCCTCATATTCAGGAAAGAAAAATAAGCTCTAAAAACTTAGAGCAAACGAAGAATCCCCCAGGCAAAAGACTGAAAAGGAGAAAGAAAATGGCGGAAAACAGGTTGTTTCGGGAAGATATTCTGAGGCTTTTACAGGAGCTGGATTTTTTGGGAGAGGACTGCTGGCTGACCTCCGGGGCGGCGCTGGCGCTGTACGGGGTGAAGGAGAGCACCCGGGATATCGACCTGATCTGCACCACGGCCTTGGCGGACAAACTGGAAAAGAAAGGCGTTCCCTTTCGCCGGGACGGGCTGGACGGCACCCGGATCTTTGCGGTGAGCGGTCAAATAGAGGTGCTGGAAAACTGGCACACGGATGAGGTCGTAGAGCTCTGCGGAGTACGGGCCGCCAGCCTGCCCAGCATCCGCAGGCAGAAGGAGGCTCTGGGCAGGGAAAAGGATATTTCCGATATCCGGCTGATCGATGGGTTTTTGGAAAGGGACCGGGCTCATGATTAAACTGGAAACAGAGCGGCTGATCCTGCGGGATCACATCCCGGAGGACCGGGAAGACTATATCCGGCTGAAAAGCGACCCGCAAACCATGTATTATTTGCAGGATATCCGGCTTCACTCCCGGCAGGAGGGGGAAAAGGATTTTGAAGAGGTTTTGGCGGACGCGGCTTCTCCGGAACGGCGCTTTGTATTTCTCCGGGCAGAGTTGAAGGAAACGGGAGAGCTGCTCGGCAGCGTGGGCTACACGGTGAAAAGCCGGACGCCCCTGGGAAAGCTGGTGGAGGCGGGGTACTTTTACCTTCCGGAATTCTGGGGGCGGGGATACGGCGCGGAGGCCTTTGCCCGGGTGCTGGAATTTGCCTTTTCGGAGGATAACGTATACCGGGTGACCACCGGCTGCCTGCGGGAAAACAAGGGTTCAGAAGGGATCATGCGGAAATGTGGTATGATATTGGAGGCGGAGCGCCCGAATTGGGAATGGCACGATGGAGCCATGAAGACCCGTGTGGAATACCGGCTTCTGCGGGAGGAATTTCAGGGCAGAAAAGGCAGTGTGTAAAAGTTCTGTAAGACAGAACTTTTTAAGTTATAGCGAATAAAAGGAGAGTTACCAATATGTTTTCAGTAGCATTAGGCGGTCCTTTCGGGGCAGCTCCGGACTACCGAGTGCTTTTTAGATAAAACGGAGAAAAAGGAGAGTTGGTAAATATGTTTGCAGTAGCATTAGACGGCCCTTCCGGAGCGGGAAAGAGCTCCATTGCGAAGGCGGCGGCGAAGGAGCTGGGCTTTGTGTATGTGGATACCGGGGCCTTGTATCGCACCATTGGGCTGTATCTTCTGGAGCACGGCATCGACCCGAAGGACGGGGCGCGGGTAGAGCCTGTCCTTCCGGAAATTCATGTGGAGCTTCAGCACGATCCGGAGGGGCAGAAAATGTTCCTTTGCGGCAGAGAGGTCACGGGGCTCATCCGCACGCCGGAGGTTTCCATGGCGGCCTCCCATTGCTCCGCCCACCCGGCGGTGCGGGCGTTTCTTCTGGAGCTTCAGCGGGAGCTGGCCCAGAAAAGCAATGTGCTGATGGACGGTCGGGATATCGGCACCGTGGTGCTGCCCGACGCGGGGCTGAAGGTGTTTCTCACCGCTTCCCCGGAGGAACGGGCCCGGCGCAGGGTAAAGCAGCTGCGGGAAAGCGGGCAGGAGGCGGAATATGAGGAAATACTCCGGGATATTCAGCAGCGGGACTATCAGGACACCCACCGGGAAGCCGCCCCCTTAAAGCAGGCGGAGGACGCGGTTTTCCTGGATACCACGGAGCTTTCCTTTGAAGAGGTCGTGAAGCAGCTTGTAAAGCTGGTACAGGAGCGGCAATAAAGAGCGAAAATGACCGGAAAGGCCGCGATGGCTTTTGGGCTTTGAATAGATCACTATCGAGAAACGGGAGGGGTTTGCAGGCTATGGCAAAAGAAAAACGTGGGGCAAAACGGAAGGGCTGGTTTTACGCGCTGGGGCAATTTCTGCTGCGGCTGTTCTACATTCCGGTGTACCGCATTCGGGTGACCGGCAGGGAAAATATCCCGAAAGAGGGGCCGGTGCTGCTTTGCAGCAACCATGTGACCATGAAGGATCCGGTCATTTTGGGGATATCCCAGCGCCGCCAGGTGTTTTATATGGCCAAGGAAGAGCTGTTTCGAAACGGGTTTATCGGCGGCGTGCTTCGGGGGCTGGGGGCGTTCCCGGTCAAGCGGGGCAGCGGCGGCACGGACGCCCTGGAGGACGCTTACGCCCTTTTGGAGGAAAACGCCGTGGTGGGCGTGTTCATTGAGGGCACCCGCTCCAAAACCGGAGAGCTGCAAAGGCCCAAAACAGGGGCGGCGCTGCTGCATTACCGGACGAAGGCTCCGGTGGTGCCGGTGTGCATTACCGGCAGCGAAGGCGGAAGGCCCATTCCCTTCCGGCGGACTGAGATCCGCTTTGGAAAGCCCATTCCGGCCGAGGAGCTGCACATTCCGGATGAATCCAGCATGCAGCTGAGAAAGGCCAGCCGGATCATCATGGAGCGGATCGCTGCTCTGCGGGCGGATTCCCGGAAAGCCCTGGGGCTTCCCGAGCCTCAGCCGGAAGAAAAGGGGGAAGGCTGATTTGCCGGTAACGGTTGCTGAGACCGCCGGGTTCTGCTTCGGCGTGGACCGGGCGGTCGATACAGTTTATGAGCTTTTGAAAAAAGGGGAAAAGGCCGCCACCCTGGGGCCTATCATACACAACCCCCAAATTGTGGCGGACCTGGAAAGCCGGGGGGTAAAAATCGTGGAAAGCCCCCGGGAGGCCCCCCCGGGCTACACGCTGGTGATCCGCTCCCACGGGGTGCCGGAACGGGTGGAAGCGGAAATCAGGGCGCTGGGAAGATCCTTTGTGGACGCCACCTGCCCCTTTGTGAAAAAGATCCACAATCTGGCCCGGCAGGCCGGGGAAGAGGGAAAAACCTTCCTGCTGTTCGGCGACCGGAACCACCCGGAGGTCCGGGGGATCATCGGGCACTGCGCAGGAGAATACTTTGTTGTGAAAAACAGGGAAGAACTGGAAAAGCTGCTGGAAAATAATTCTGATTTAGAAAAAAAGCCGCTGGTGATCGCCGCTCAGACCACTTTTCACACAGAAGAATGGGAAAATTGTTTGGAAACTCTGAAAAAAGTATGTACAAACGCCGCAGTTTTTGCTACAATATGTAATGCAACTGCGAAGCGGCAAAAGGAAGCCAGGGCCCTTGCCATGAAGTGCGACCGAATGGTCGTGATCGGCGGCAGGGACAGCTCCAACACAGCGAAGCTGCGGGATATCTGCGCACAATACTGCGAAACGTATCTCGTGGAAACCGCGGACGAGCTGCCGGCTTTTCCCACCGGGCTCCGCGTTGGCATCACCGCGGGGGCTTCCACGCCCGCAAGCATTATAAAGGAGGTACTTGTTACCATGGCAGAAGTGAACAGCAATGAGCAAAATTTTGAGGAGATGCTTGAGGAATCCCTCAAAAGCTTAAATACAGACGAAAAGGTACACGGTGTTGTCGTGGGGATCTCTCCCACGGAAGTGTATGTGGACGTCGGAAGGAAGCAGGCAGGCTTTATCCCCGCGGCGGAGCTCTCCAACGATCCCGCCGTTCGCCCGGAAGATGTGGTGAAGCTGGGCGATGAGATGGAGCTTCTCATCATGAAGACCAACGACCAGGAAGGCACCATCATGCTTTCCAAGCGCCGCGTGGACGCCATGCGGGGCTGGGACGATATCGAGAAGGCCCAGGAATCCGGCGAGGTGCTGGAGGGCAAGGTCATTGAGGTGGTCAAGGGCGGCGTGATCGTTCTGAAGGACGCCATGCGCATCTTTGTTCCCGCTTCTCAGGCCACCGCTTCCAGAGGGGAAGAGCTGGAGCCCCTGAAGGGCCAGGAGGTCAAGTTCCGCATTATCGAAGTAAACCGCCAGCGCCGCCGGGCCGTGGGCTCTATCCGCAGCGTGCTCCGGGATGAGCGCAAGGCTCAGCAGGAGAAGTTCTGGGAGACCATTGAAGAGGGCCAGCAGTTTACCGGCAAGGTAAAGTCTTTGACCAGCTTCGGCGCTTTTGTGGATCTGGGCGGCGTGGACGGCATGGTCCACATTTCCGAGCTTTCCTGGAACCGGGTGCGCCATCCCAGCGAGGTGGTGAATGTAGGCGATACCGTAACGGTGTACATCAAGAGCCTGGATCGGGAGAACAACAAGATCTCTCTGGGCTACAAGCGCCCGGAGGACAACCCCTGGGTCAAGCTGGAGCAGGAGTATCCCGTAGGCACCGTATGTGAGGCCAAGGTCGTGGGCATGACCCAGTTCGGCGCATTCGCCAGCGTGATCCCCGGCATTGACGGCCTGATCCATATTTCCCAGATCGCCGATCACCGCATTGAAAAGCCCCAGGATGTTCTGAAGGTTGGAGATACCGTAACGGTGAAGATCACCGAGATCGATTTTGACCGCCACCGGGTTTCCCTTTCCATCCGCGCTCTGCTGGAGGAGCAGCAGGCCGCCGCTGATGAGGCCGCTGCCGCCGCCCCTGCGGAGGAGGTAGTGTATGTGGCCGGTGAGGAAGCTCCCGCCGAGGCGGTACAGGAGCCGGTTTCTGAAGAGGCCGCGCCGGAGGAAGCCGCTGCGGAAGAGACCACAGCAGAAGAGGAAGCTCCCGCTGAGGAATGATCTGAAAACACAGCGCGGGGCGGAAAAAGGGCCGGAATAGAGAGTATTCCGGTACTCCCGCCGGGCCTTTTCAGACAGCACCGCAGGAAAAGCTGCGCTGCCTGAAAAGGAAGCCGGGGGAGTTTTCCTTTGATTGCCCTCCGCTTTACAGAAAAGTAAAAAATCTTGGCTGTTCGAAAGGTCCTTCCGAAGCGGGCGGCCAAATTGGAGGCAAAGACCCATGAAGCGAGTAAAGAAACCTGTCTTTTTTGTCGTGCTGATTTTGATTGCCGCACTGGTGTATACGTCTCTGTTCGGCGTATACGGACAGAACGGCGATTTCAAAACCACGATGATCAAAGGGGCGGGAGATATCCGTTGGGGTATCGATATCCGCGGCGGTGTGGAGGCCACCTTCAGCCCGGCCGGAGAGGTAAAGGCCACCGGCGAGCAGCTGAGCGCCGCCAAGGAGATCGTGGAGACCCGTATGGTGTCTCAGAACATCACAGACTATGAGCTGTATACCGATGAAGCCAACAACCGCATTATCGTGCGCTTCCCCTGGAAGAGCGATGAAACGGATTTTGACCCGGAAAAGGCTATAAACGAGCTTTCCGCCACCGCCCTTTTGACCTTCCGGGAAGGCGGAGAGTATGCGGATATGGGGTACGATGAAAACGGCAACCCCGTGTATAAGACCCCTGCCGGAACCACAGCGGAAAACATTATTTTAGAGGGCGCCGAGGTAGTCAGCGCCAAGCCCGCCGTGAACCAGAACCAGGAGACCGGCGCCACCCAGTACGTGGTGTCCCTGGAGCTCAGTGATGAGGGCGCTCAGAAATTCGCTGAGGCCACAGAGCGGCTGCAGGGCCAGACCATTTCTATCTGGATGGACGAGGTGCGGCTTTCCGCGCCTACGGTAAACGCCGTGATCTCTGACGGCAAGTGCGTGATTGAAGGCAACTTTACCAGTGAGTCCGCCACTCAGCTGGCGGCGCAGATCCAGGCGGGCGCTCTGCCCTTTGCCCTGGAGACCTCGAACTTCAACGCCCTGGCTCCCACCCTGGGTTCTCAGGCGCTGGACGCCATGCTGCTGGCGGGAATTATCGCCTTTATCGTCATCGCTGTTTTGATGATCGTGTGCTTCCGGCTGCCCGGTGTGGTGGCCGTGATCAGCCTGGCGGGCCAGATGGGCCTGGTATTCGCGGCTGTTTCCGGGTTCTTCCCCGATATGAACTCCTTTACCATGACCCTGCCCGGCATTGCGGGTATCATCCTTTCCATCGGCATTGGCGTGGACGCCAACGTGATCACCGCCAGCCGTGTCCGGGAAGAGCTGAGAAACGGCAAAACTCTGGACGGTGCTTTGCAGAAGGGCTTCCAGAGCAGCTTCTGGGCTATTTTTGACGGCAACATCACCACCGCCATTGTGGCGATCATGCTGATGGGCGTGTTCGGCCCCAGCAATATCCTGTCCATGATCTTTGGCGAGTCCACCACAGGCTCTATCTTCTCCTTCGGCTATACCCTGCTGATCGGCATTGTCGCCAACTTCATCATGGGCGTGCTTGCCACCAGGCTGATGACCCTGTCCCTGGCGGGCTTCAAGTGCCTGCATAAGCGCTGGCTCTTCGGCGGCTCCAAGGAGGACGAACAGCCGGAGGCCGGGAAGAAAGCCCTGAAGATCGATTTCTATGGAAAGAAAAAGATCTATTTCATGATCTCCATCGTGCTCATTGCAGTGGGCGTGATCGCCAGCGTAGTGGTTGGCCCCAAGCTGGATATCCAGTTTGCCGGCGGCGCGATGATCCGCTATTCCGTGGAGGGAGAAGATGTTTCCCCCGATGAGATCCAGTCCATCGTGAAGGATAAGCTGAATAAGGACTGCTCCGTGGCGGTGAACCAGGATATCAATTCCGACGCGAAGCATGTGACTATTTCCTTCTCCGGCAACCAGAGCATGACGCCGGACGAGCAGACCGAGGTGGCCACCACCCTGAGCGAAGCCTTTGACGAGGCGAACTTCACCCTGCTAGAGTCCAACTCGGTAGACGCCACCATGGGCGCAAAGTTCTTCCAAAAATGTTTGGTGTGCTTTGCCATTACGGCAGTGCTGCTGCTGGTGTATATCGCCCTGCGCTTCCAGAAGATTGGCGGCCTTTCCGCAGGCGTTACCGCCATTGTGGCCCTGCTCCACGATATTCTGATCTCCTTCTGTGTCTTTGTGATCTTCGGCATGGCCATAAACGATATCTTCATCGCCGTGGTCCTGACGATCCTGGGTTATTCGCTGAACAGCACCATCGTCATTTACGACCGTGTCCGTGAAAACAAGCGGAAGATGGGCCCCCGGACAAGCTACACCGAGATCATGAACGTCAGCCTGAACCAGACTCTGAGCCGCACGCTGCTCACCTCCATTACCACCTTCCTGGCTTTGCTGGTGGTGTGCGTTGTGGCAATGCTTTACGGGATCAGCAGCGTGGTATCCTTCGCCCTGCCCATGATCGCGGGCGTTGTGGCCGGCTGCTTCTCCTCTCAGTGCATCGCGCCCTGCCTCTTCGGTTTTTGGCAGATCCGCAAGCGGGAAAAGATGAATACCGCGAAGGCAAAGAAATAAAAAACTGAGAAATAAGAAACAGAGGCACACTTCTGAGGCACACTTCCTTTATAAGGAAGTGTGCCTCTGTTATATTCGGCTACGCCGAGTGATATTGCTTTGCAGTGATATTGCTTCGCAGTGGTATTCGGCTGCGCCGAGTTTATTAAAAACTTTCCGCAGGAAAATACCACTGCAAACGAAGTTTGCAATACCACTTTCCGATAGGAAAATATCACTCCAAGCGCAGTTTGGAATATCACTGCCCTACCTTATCACTCCGCAGGCGATCATTTTGCCCGCGTTGCCGGAGGGCTGAGAGGTAAAATTATCGGGAGAAGCGTGAAGAATGACAGTGCGGCCCAGAATATCCCGGATCGTGAAGCGGGAGGCAAGAAAAACCGACCAGGCATAACCATTTTTCGCAAAGAGCGGCGGCAGGTCTCCCATATGCTCCGGATGGGGAGAGGCGGAGGGGTTCAGGTGGCCGTCCGCATCGGCAAACTCCATTTCCTCCGTTCCCGTGCAGCTTTTCCCGCTGTGGATATGAAACCCGAAAATGCCCGAGGGATTTTCTTCCCGGGAGGGCAGGCCCCAAACCTCTGTTAAAACCAGTACGCCCGCCTGAGTCTGAAAAAATTTTACGCAGCCTAAAAGCCGGGGATGGTCCCGCCCGCCCCGAATTGCCGCCCAGGCGTTGGCCCGGCGGCCCAGCCTGTGGCAAAAGGCCTGTGTGTTGCTGTTGATCATTGCCTCACCATCTTTCCCAAATCTGGAGCCGGAGTCAAAGGCTCCGGCTTCATTTTATGCGCGGCTTTTCCGCAATACTACCGCCGGACAATGCTGTTTTTCTATAAAAAAAGACTGTTTGGGATTTTTTGGAGCAGCGGAAGGCTCATAATTTTTTCCGCCCGGCAAATTCTAAAAGGGAAGAAAATTCTGCGGGAAAGGAAAGTGAGCGCGGCAATGAGCAAGAAAAAGAAACCGATCGCATATCACGAGCACGACACGCCGAAGGAGGGAATGTTTCCCGATCTGTCCAGCGTGGCTTCCGCCACGGAATGCACCGGCCTGATGTACAAGGTACCGATGGACGGCGAAGAGTGGGAATCCTATCAGGAGCTTTCCTCCATGGAGATCCCAAGGGTGGAGGAAGAGGCGGAGGAGCTTTTGCAGCAGAGGCTGCACCACGCCGAAACCCCGAAGGAAACGGGAAAAGCAGTGGAAGAGACCGGAGGCGAATACAGCCCCAGGCACATGAAGAAATGAAAAAAGGCGGGCAGGGAGAGAAGGCTCCCTGCCCGCCTTTTCGTTGACAAAGGATATAAGGGCAAGGTAAAATGAAGTATATGTAAATCGAGGCGAGAGCGGGTAGTGAGCTAAATTGGAATTTAGCGTGCTAGTTGTTAGTCGTTAGATGTTAGTTGTTAGAGAAGAACAAGGGTTCCAACCTGTTATCCTGACTCCCCTCCTGTGTCATCCTGAACGAAGTGAAGGATCTCGTCCTTTGTCATTTTTTGCGAAATTCAAGAACGAGATCCTTCGTCGCTACGCTCCTCAGGATGACAGACAGGGGCCGATGCTATTTTCTAACAACTAACTACTCACAACTAACAACTAGTTCGCTAAACTATAATTTACCCTTTGTCCCCTTTGGGCGCTGTGAGAGAAAAAGTCCTTCCACAACCTTATACGATGGATGGAAAAACTTATAAATGGAGGTACATAACGATGTCGATCAAAATCAAATGGCTGGGCCACTCCTGCTTTGCGGTGGAATGTGAGGGGTACAAGATCGTTTTAGACCCCTTTGAGCCGGGCAGTGTGCCGGGGCTTCTGCCGGTGGAGGAAGAGGCCGATCTGGTGCTGTGCAGCCACGAGCATTTCGACCACAACTACCGGGCGGGGGTAGTCGTTTCCGAGCAGCCCAGGGAAAATCCCTTCCGGGTGACGGCGCTTTCCTCCTATCACGACGATCAGCAAGGGGCGCTCCGGGGCAAAAATACGATCTTCCTGTTGGAAGCCGAGAATATGAAAATCGCTCATTTTGGGGATATCGGCTGTATGCCCGAAGAACCGGTGCTCCAGAAGCTGCGGGGCGCGGACGCTGTGATGATCCCTGTGGGCGGGCACTACACGGTAGACGCCCCGGGGGCAAAGGCCATTCTGGATGAGGTAAGGCCCCGGGTGGTGATCCCCATGCACTACCGGTCGGAAGCATTCGGCTTCGATGTGCTGAGCACACTGGAGGATTTCTTAAAGCTATGCGGCCCCGGGGTTCGTTTCGGTGGTACCTCCCTGGAACTCACGCCGGAAACGCCCCGGCAGGTTGCGGTGCTTTCCTGCCCGGTGGAGGAAAAATAAAATGAAGCTGAGCGCGAATCCATGGGCTGCTGTCATAAAGCCGGAAAAAAATTGGGCCGCGGACAACGGCGGCTTTCCCTTGCTGGATGAAGAGGTAAAGCGGTATCTCTCCGTGATCCCGTCGAAAAACCAGCTCCGGCAGGCGGAGCGCCCCTTTTACGCCTTTCTCCATTTTGGCATGAACACCGCCACCGGGCGGGAATGGGGCAGCGGGAAAGAAACCGCCGCAGATTTTACCATAGAAGCCATTGACTGCGCTCAGTGGGCGGAAACGGTGAAGGCCTCCGGCGCGGCGGGGATGATCCTGACCTGTAAGCATCACGACGGCTTTTGCCTTTGGGACACGGCCTATACGGACTTTTCCGTGATGAATTCTCCCTATGGGCAGGATATTGTCCGGCAGGCCGCTGATGCCTGTAAGGCGGAGGGGCTTTCCTTCGGCGTGTATCTTTCCCCCTGGGACATGCACGAAAAAACCTACGGCACTCCCGCCTATAACGACTATTTCTGCAATCAGCTGACAGAGCTTCTCACCGGCTACGGCGAGATTTTTGAGGTGTGGTTCGACGGCGCGAAGGGGGAAGCTGCCGAAGCGTTTGACTATGACTGGAACCGGTACTATGAAACCGTCCGCAGGCTTCAGCCCGGGGCGAATATTGCGGTTTGCGGGCCGGATCTCCGCTGGGTGGGGAACGAAGCCGGAAAAACCAGGAAAGCGGAGTTTTCCGTGGTGCCGGAGTATTTGACCCGTGCCGAGACCGTGCAGAAGCATTCCCAGCACAGGGAAGAGGATGGAGAGGCCATGAAAGCGCTTGCCTCTTCCGATGAAGACCTGGGTTCCCGAGCTGTTTTGCGGCAGGCGGAAAAGCTTTGCTGGTACCCGGCCGAGGTGGATGTTTCTATCCGCAGGGGTTGGTTTTACCACGAAGAAGAGGACAGCACGGTAAAACCGGCGGAGGAGCTGTTTTCCATCTACCTGAATTCCGTGGGAAATAACTGCTGCCTGCTCTTAAATGTACCGCCGGACAGGCGCGGCAGGATCTGTGAGAAGGACGAAGGGGTTTTGCGGGAGCTGGGAGAAAAGGTCAGGTCGATCACCCGGTGGCCTGTGCTGGAAGAAGCGCCGGGAGAGCTGAGCCTCGATGAGCCGGTACTGTTCTTTTCCTTTGACGAAGCCCGTGACCTGGGGTACTGCGTTTTGGAGGAGGAGCTCGGAAAAAGCCAGCGGGTGGAAGCATTCGACCTGTATCTCAAGCTGCCGGAGGGCGGTGTAAAAAAGGCGTATTCCGGCACGGTGATCGGCGGGAAAAAAATCATTCCCCTTTCCGCAAAAGCCGTAGGAGCAGCCCTGGTGATCCGCCAGTCCCGGGGCGCGCCGGTGCTCAAGAAGATTGGTTTTTATGGAGCGGAAGGGAGAGATAGATCATGAGTGAGATCCTGAAATTTGCAAACAGAGAAGAATTCAGAAAGTGGCTTTCCGAGCATTGTTTGTCCAGCGACGGCGTGTGGCTTTTATTCGGCAAAGCCGGCGGGCCGAAAACCCTGAAAGCGGGAGAAGCGCTGGAGGAAGCGCTCTGCTTCGGCTGGATCGATGGGCAGATGCAAAGTATCGATGAAAAAACCTACCGGAAATATTTTTCCATGCGCAGGGAGAAAAGCAAGTGGTCGGAAAAGAA
This sequence comes from Bacillota bacterium, assembly GCA_021771115.1. Lineage (GTDB taxonomy): Bacteria > Bacillota > Clostridia > Oscillospirales > Acutalibacteraceae > Acutalibacter. The sequence goes on from JAETPP010000009.1 coordinate 15,967, forward strand.
TAAGGCGCTGGTCAAAAGCCTGGAGGAACGGGGACTTACGACCGAGTTCGGCAGAAAGAAAATAGAAGAAGCCCAAAAAAACGGCCAATGGTGCGCCCCAAGCCCTCTGGCGGTCACAGAAGAGCAAATAGCACAGCTTTCCGCGCTGCTGGAGAGCTATGAGCCGGCCTTCACAAATTTCAAGGCCATGCCCCCATCGGTGAAGAAAACCTATACCCGGGCGTATTTTGACGCAAAAACAGACGCCGGGCGGGAAAAGCGGATCGCCTGGATGGTGGACAGGCTCAATAAAAATCTGAAACCGATGTAGGGGATAGTTGTTAGTCGTGAGTGGTTAGTTGTTAGAAAGGGCAGTAAATTATTGTTTGCAGGCACTCGTGAAGCTGCTTACTGTAGGAGGAACGCTTCTAGCCCGACCGGAAGTGACTGACAAATTATAGTTTAGCACACTAACGACCCCCACACACTGTCATCCTGAACAAAAGCAAAGCTTGCTTTGCTTTTGTTCAGGATCTCGGTTAGCACTAACCGGCGCATAAAGAGGAATTTGTAATCGCTGGCTGGGATATGGCCGAGATTCTTCGCCACCTTCGGTGACTCAGAATGACAATGAGAGGATGAGGCCGGTTTTACTTCCGGTCGGGCCGTACGTTTGCAAATGCCGCGCACTATCTTCACGAGTGGCCGCGGCGCCTCGCTGCTAAATTCCAATTTCCCGCGCCGTTTCTCCAAAAAACCGCATACAAAAAAGCAAGGCAAGCCGAAAAGGGCCTGCCTTGCTTTTTTCTTATGAAGTTTTTTGTCAAACATAGTAGGGATTTGGCTTAAAGAGCAGGGAAATGAAATCGATCAGTACGCCGATGCCGCAAAGGCCCAGGGTGAAAAGGTACAGGATCCCCATGCCGGTTTTTCCCTCATAGAATTTGTGAGCGCCGAAACCGCCCAGGAAGAAGCAGAGCAGTACCGCCACCCATTTGTTCCGGGCTTTTGCCTGCATATAGGCGTTCACGGTATTGGTGTTTACGTTTTGATTGGAGTTGTTGATCACAATGTTGGGAGTGGCGGCAGCGCCCATTTCCTCCACCTGCCTGCCGCACAGGGTGCAGACCACCGCGTCTGCCGGAATTTTTCCGCCGCAGTGCTTGCAGAATTTCTGAGCCGCCTCCGGCTGAGCGGCGGCCACAGGAGCCTGCGGGGCAGCCTGGTTTTGCTGTACATTTTGTTCTGTATCCACGAAAAATACCTCCTCGAAGTGTGCCAGACCATGGGTTTGAAGAAGCGAAGGGCTTTTCAAAAAAGGTCTGATTTTGTAGAAAGTATAGCACAGGAGGCATCTGTTGTCAAATTATAATAATCAAAGATGATAATTTAATATCACAAGGTGCAAGCTATAATTGACAAAAAGGAGCGTGCGCCTGTGGTGATCCAGACAGATAACCGAATCAAAAAGCTGAGAGTGCGGAGCGGCATGACCCAAACAGACCTGGCAAGGCTCATGTCCGTGACCCGCTCCAGCGTCAACGCTTGGGAAATGGGGATCTCGGCCCCCACCGCCGCAAAATTGGTGGAGCTTTCCCTGCTTTTCCATGTGTCTACCGATTATCTGTTGGGCCTGGAGCAGCGGGAGGTCATTGAGCTGGACAGCTTTACCGAGGAGCAAAAGGGCATTCTCTATTCTCTGGCCGCTTATTTTCAAAAGCAGAACGAGGCAGAATAAGAAACGCTCCGGGAAGCCTATGCTTCCCGGAGCGCTTTTTAGCGCCTGTACTTCGGCTTTGTGAGAACAAGCTCTGGTTACTCCAAATACTGCAAGCGTTCCGGCGTCCAGTTTTTCAGCACCTGAAGCATGTCCTCCGCCACGGCCTTTGCGCCGGGCAGATCGTGCTCCTGATAGTTGCCGCATTCTGAGCGGCGGCTGCCGGGGATCTCTCCGGTAAATTCCCGGAGAAAGGCAAAGCTTTCCTGTACCAGGGAAATGGCGTCCTGCCGGGAGACTGTGTCCCGCAGAAGCAGGTAAAAGCCGGTGCGGCAGCCCATGGGGCCCACATAGATCACCTGCTCGGAAAACCGGCTGTTCCGGGCGTAGGTGGCGAACAGGTGCTCAAAGGTGTGCAGAGCGCCGTTTGTGAGGTAATCTCCCCCGTTGGGCTTTTTCATGCGGATATCGTAAGTAACAACGTCGCCGTCAATGCGGGAAAGGTACATTCCTTTTTCCAGCTTGTCGTGATTTACGGTAAAGCTTGCGATGGTTTTCATGGGTTAGCCTCTTTTCCTTTGTTTTGGGAAGGAGAAAAATAAGCAAAGGGCCCGGCTCTGCGGAAAGAGCCGGGCCTCGCTTGTCAAGCTTCTATCAGAAATTTCCGCCGGTCAGATCCTCTACCACCAGGGTGCGGGGAGCGTTGTCGTCCGCCTTGGCGGGAGCGGCCGCAGGGGCAGGTTTCTCCGCGCTGTGGTCTCCGTCTCTCCACTGCAGGAACTTTTCCGCTACCTGAGGGAACAGGGCCAGGCTCAGCACATCCTCTTCGCTGTGCGCCAGTCCCTTTTCGGTATATTCAGCCCGCAGCTTTTCCATTTCCGGCTCCAGCAGGTCGGCGGGCCGGCAGGTGATGACCTCGGCGTCGCCGATGGCCTTTTTACGGACTTCCTCATTGACCTTGCCGGGAAGCTGGCCGTATTCGCCGCGCAGCAGGCCTTTCGACTCCTTGGTGATCATCTTATAGCGCTCGCCGGAAAGCACGTTCAGCACCGCCTGAGAGCCTACGATCTGGCTGGTGGGGGTCACCAGCGGCGGGAAGCCGAAGTCCTCGCGGACCCGGGGCACCTCCGCCAGCACATCATAATACTTATCCTCGGCGTTTGCCTGCTTCAGCTGAGAGATCAGGTTAGAAAGCATGCCGCCGGGCACCTGATACAGCAGGGTGTTGGTATCCACCTTCAGCACCTTGGGGTTTACATCCAGCTTTTCCGCAACGGCGCGGAAATGAGCGGCGGCCTCGGAAAGCTTTGTGAGATCCAGTCCGGAATCCCGGCTGGTGCCCTGCAGGGTGGCCACCATGGATTCCGTGGCGGGCTGAGAGGTGCCGTTTGCCAGGGGGCTCAGGGCACAGTCTACAATATCCACACCGGCCTGGGCCGCCATGAGGTTGGTCATATCGCCGGTGCCGGTGGTGTTGTGGGTGTGCAGATGAATGGGAACGCCCACGTTTTCCTTCAGCTTCTTTACCAGGGAATAGGCGTCGTAGGGCAGCAGCAGGTTTGCCATGTCCTGGATGCAAACGGTGTCCGCGCCCATCTTTTCCAGCTGCATCGCGAGCTTTACGAAGTAGTCCTCATCGTGAACGGGGCTCTTGGTGTAGCTGATGGCCACCTCCGCCATGCCGCCGTATTCCTTCACGTACTTTACAGCGGCCTCCACATTCCGGGGGTCGTTCAGGGCGTCGAAAATACGGACGATATCAATGCCGTTTTCAATGGACTTTTTGCAGAAGGCCTCTACCACATCGTCCGCATAGTGGCGGTAACCTAAGAGGTTTTGGCCGCGGAGCAGCATTTGCAGTTTGGTATTGGGCAGGCCCTTTTTCAGGGTGCGCAGGCGCTCCCAGGGATCTTCGTTCAAAAAGCGCATGCACACGTCAAAGGTAGCGCCGCCCCAGCATTCCAGGGACCAGTAGCCGATGCTGTCAAGCAAGGGCAGCACGGGAACCATGTCCTCCAGCTTCATCCGGGTGGCCGCCTGAGACTGGTGGGCGTCGCGCAGGATGGTATCTGTAATTTTTAAGGGATTCTTAGCCATATCACAATATCCTTTCTATTCGGAGGCCTTGCGGCTTTTATATGGGGAAAAGCCCAAAGCCTCCAAAAGATCGAAACACGATTTTCACAATCGGATCAGTGAGCGCCGAACAGGGCAAGCAACACGCCTGCGGCCACCGCGGAGCCGATCACACCGGCCACGTTGGGGCCCATGGCGTGCATCAGCAGGAAGTTAGAGGGATCCTCCTTCTGGCCCACCACCTGAGAAACACGGGCCGCCATGGGAACGGCGGAAACACCGGCGGAGCCAATGAGGGGATTGACCTTTTCTTTCGAGAACACATTCATCAGCTTGGCAAGGAGCACGCCGCCGGCGGTGCCGAAGCCAAAGGCGATCACGCCCATAGCCAAAATCTCCAGGGTCTGGAGGTTCAGGAAGTTGGCCGCCGTTGCGGTAGCGCCTACGGAAATGCCCAGGAAGATGGTGACAATGTTCATCAGCTCGTTCTGAACAGTCTTATTCAGGCGCTCTACCACGCCGCACTCACGCATCAGGTTGCCCAGCATCAGGCAGCCCACCAGGGGAGCGGCGGAGGGCAGCACAAAGGAAACGAAGATGGTGACTACGATGGGGAACAGGATCTTTTCCGTTCTGGAAACGGGGCGAAGCTGCTTCATTCTGATCTTCCGCTCCTCCGGCGTGGTGAGCAGCTTCATAATGGGAGGCTGGATCACCGGCACCAGCGCCATGTACGAGTACGCCGCCACAGCGATGGGGCCAAGCAGGTGAGGGGCAAGCTGTGCGGTGGTGTAAATGGCGGTGGGGCCGTCCGCGCCGCCGATGATGCCGATGGAACCGGCCTCAGCGCCGGTAAAGCCCAGCAGCTGCGCGCCGATAAAGGTGATAAAGATGCCCAGCTGAGCGGCAGCGCCCAGCAGCAGGGTCTTGGGGTTGGCAATGAGAGGGGCAAAGTCTGTACCGGCGCCCACGCCGATAAAGATCAAGCAGGGGTAAATGCCCAGCTTGACGCCCAGATACAAATAGTCCAGCAGGCCGCCGTGGCCTGTACCCAGAGAAGCCCAATCGATCACGCCGTTTGCAAAATACTCGGCGTGGTACATCCCAGCGCCGGGCAGGTTTGTCAGCAGCATGCCGAAGGCGATGGGCAGAAGCAGCAGAGGTTCAAATTTTTTGACAATGGCAAGATACAGCAGAACACAGGAAATGGCGATCATCACCAGGCACAGCGGGTCCTTGGCGATGAAGTTGAAACCCGTGCTCTCCAGAAAGCTTATAATTGCATCCATGGATTACACTCCTTTATTGTATGTGGTGGAAGGCTTCTCAGGCAATGGTGCAAAGGAGTGCGCCCGTCTCTACAGAAGCGCCCTTGGAGGTGGATACGGCGGTCACGGTGCCGTCCTTGGGAGCCATGATCTCATTTTCCATCTTCATGGCTTCCAAAATCATCAGCACATCGCCGGACTTCACAGCCTGGCCGGCGGTGACCTTTACGTCCAGAATGGTGCCGGGCATGGGGGCGGTGATCTGCTCCCCAGCTCCGGAACTGGCGGGAGCGGGGGCAGGAGCGGCAGGGGCAGGAGCAGCGGCGGGGGCCGGTGCTGCGGGGGCGGCGGCTCCGCCCTTTACTTCTTCTACGGTGACCTCATACGCGGTGCCGTTTACATTTACATTATACTTTCTCATAATAGAATTTCCTCTCTTTCCATTTCTTTCAAAAGTGATTTCCCAAAGGCTGTGTTCTCACAGCTTGCGGATCGAATGGATCTTCAGATGGTTCACATCCGTGCCCATGTCCTCCGCGATGGCGGCGGCAACAGCGGCTACCAGCTTCTGCTTATCGCCGGGGGCGGCTGTGCCTTGAGGAACACCGGGGGCCGGTACGGCGGCAGGCACCGCTTTTCTCTCCGTGACCTTCATCATGAGGAAGCCCATGAGCTTGATGATGAGGATCAGGCAGATCAGCACAACAAATACGGTGATAAGGCCCATCAAAACAACCTGCAGGGTATTCGGTTCACCCATACTTTTGACCTCCCTTCGCTGTGAGATTATGGAAAAAAGTACTTGGCACAAAATACAGGATCTTGAAAAAATACCATTCTTCCCTATTTTATCAAAATCAGGTACATCATACCATGAAAGGCGCTTTTTGACAATGGGTTTTCCGCCGCTTTTGGAAAATTTTTTGCGCCGCGGCTGCGGCAAAGAGCAGGTTCTTTTTCCTGTTGCGGGAAAACTTTCCTCCTTTTGTCAAAAAGCCGCTATCGGCTTGACAATAAAGTATTTTATATATAAAATATTGATAGAAAGCAAAGCAGAAAACTAAGTTGAATAGGGCGTTATGCCGGGGAGGACTTTATGATAGGCGCTATCATCGCTTTCCTTATTTGGGGCGTTATCTGGGGTGCGGCCACCCAGGCGATCGTGTATAATAAAGGCTATGAGGAAAATTGGTTCTGGTGGGGCTTTTTCTTCGGCATTATCGCCCTGCTTGTAGCCCTTGCAAAGCCTCAGCTTTATTCGGCGGGCCCCCTTTCCCCGCAGCTTGCCCAGGAGGCCGAGGAGCGGCGCACACTGGAAATGGGCGGCTGGAAATGCACCTGCGGCCGGGCAAATCCCTCCTACACCGGCACCTGCGCCTGCGGAAGAAGCAAGCAGGAGGTACTGGCGGCGTCTGCGGAAAAAGCGGCCGTGCCTGCCGAGAAAGAGGAACAAGAGGCCCGCACCTTGGATCTGATCAAGGAATACAAAGGATTGCTTGACGCCGGTGTGATCACCCAGGAGGAATTCGAGAAGAAGAAAAAAGAACTTCTGGGGTAAAATACAGACCTGTAAAAAACACGCCCGCAGCTTGCAGGCGTGTTTTTTCAGATGCTGAAGGGGAGAAATCATAAGCTGGAAAAAGAAGGCCTTCCCTTGCTTCGCAAGGGGAAACAGTCTGCTACGCAGCCTGCGTGGCATGCGTTAGCATGACGGAAGGGATAGTCACACGCAGAAAGCGGCAGAAACTCTTGCCTCCCCTGAAAGGGGTGAGCGCGCCCCAGTGGGGGGAAGGTCTCCGGTGGAGGCCGTTGACGCGAACCGGTCTACGCTTTCGCTTCGGTCGGTGCTGGGCGTGCCCCACTGGGGCACAGCACCCGAGCCGACAGGCGAGACGGGGGACCATGCGTTAGCATGGTGGAAGGGTTTTAGCTCGGTTGCGATTTGTATCAGAGCTACGTTTATCAACTTGTCACACGGGAAACCCCTCAGTCAGCCTATGGCTGACAGCTCCCCTTTCAGGGGAGCCAAGAGTGAGTACTGGTTTTAAGTTGCTTATTTCTCTTAAGCTTGTCAGTCTGTCCCTATTTCCTCGGCGGGATATAACAGTAACTCCCCCTTGTTTTGCAAGGGGGAGTTACTGTTTCGTGTGAGGATTTTTATCAGATTCTTTTGATTCCATAAGTGTCCAAAGAAAGTGCCAAACAGCTTGCTGACTTTTGTAGGAAGCGTTTTCTATAAATTCTGTCACGCAATCGTGAAGGAGCTTTTCCATATTTCCCGTGAAAAGATAATCCAAACTTACGGAAAACAGCTTACTGATTTTAAGATAGTTTTTGGGGGTAAGGCTGCTGGTTCCATATTCCACGCGGGCGATTTGCTTGCCGGTGATCCCTAACTGTTCACCCAGCTCATCCTGTGTCATTCCATGCAGCTTTCTCAAATCTGCTATTCTTTTGCCAATCGCAAGCAGATCATATTCCATAAGCCCACCACCCGATGGACTAATTATAGGTCATTTCCTCGGCGGCCAAAACCGCATATGATGCGAAAATTCGACATGAAATGCGGAATGATCGGAGTTGCCGACCCAAAAAGGGAAGGCATAAAAACGCCTGAAAATGGCTTTCTTAAGGGAAATTTGCCATAGGGAGAAGAAAACCGCAGCAAAGTGATGCAAAGGGAGAAGAAAAAGCAGGTTCCAATTAAGAACCGGTTTTGGCAAAGTTCGACAAAAGCTCCACCTTGACAGGCCAAAAGGGAGAGCTTTATACTTTAAGTGATATTTTTCGTCGTGCTTTTTTCCGCTCTCCGGAAATTCGGGAAAAAGTGCCAAACAGTTTCCGGATGATAGTTTCAGTACGGCTTTACAACAGAAGCGGGCGCATCCGTTTCTTCCATTTCTTTCAGTAAAACCAGAACCGCTTTTTTCACTCTGGTATTTTTGATACGCTTGATCTCAAAATACAGCTCATCGTCTGTAGGCGGAAGCGGTTCCCGCATGTTGGTGCGGCCGATCAGGTAATCTACTGTTACGTTCAGCTTCTCCGAAAGATCCTTCAGAGTAGAAAAATTCGGTTCCCGAACGCCGTTTTCATATTGGCCGTAGGTAGAAGGGTTTAAGCCAAGAAACTCTGCCATTTTTTCTATGGTAAGGCCCTTCTCGTTTCGCAGAGCCCGCAAATTCATCATGAGCTCGTTCCTCCCTGTACTCTGCCAAAATTACTACTTGGTATCGTACAGGTTATTTTCTCACCCATCAAACACAATATGAGCGATAAGTTCATATTGAAATATTTGGAGGCGATTTCCATGAAAAATCTATTTTTAAGCAATTCACACGTTCAAAAAGAGCTGCGGATGCAGCTCCCCATCGCCCTTCGGACTCTGCGGGTCAATGCGGGGCTGAAGCAGGAAACGGTGGCGGAATTTCTTCAGATCTCCCGCCCCACCTATTCGTATTATGAAATAGGGACTACCGCGCCCAATGTTTTTACCCTGTATCTGCTTTGCCAATTTTACGATGTTCCCATCGACGCCTTTTTTCTGCCGGGGGCGGTTAAAAGCCTTCATCCGGGGCAGGTGCGGGTGCGGAAATACCTGAAAGCCCCCCTCCCGGAGAAGGAAGCGGGTTGAAAAATAACAGGCGGAAAACAGGGGATCTAAAGAGGGCGTATTCACACAAGCAAAGGCCGCGCGTTTTCGGAAAAAGCGCGCAGGTGTGCCTGTGTGGATACGCCCTAACAGCAGATCTCTATCGTATCAAAGCCCCGTGCTGCCAAAGCCGCCGGCGCCACGCTGGGTTTCGGAGAGCTCCTGCACCTCTTCCACCTGGGGCAGGCATACCGGCAGAACGATCAGCTGGGCAATGCGCTCGCCGGGGCGCACCGTGTAGGCAGTCTGGCTGGAATTGCGCAGGCCCACGTGGATCTCTCCCCGGTAGTCGCTGTCGATGACGCCCACGCCGTTGGTGACGGTGATGCCGTGCTTTACCCCCAGGCCGCTGCGGGTAAAGATCATGCCTGCGCAGCCCTCGGGCACCTCTGCCGCAAGGCCGGTGGGCAAAATCACCAGCGCCCCGGGCTCTATGGTAAATTCCCCGGCAATGCAGGCGCACAGGTCATAGCCCGCGCTGCCCGGCGTTTTCCGTTCCGGGAGGACCGCTTCCTCCCGCAGCCGTTTGATTTTCAGCTTCTGCCCTTCTTTCATGGCAAACACTCCTCTTCTCTGATCCGCGGCGACGCCTGTTTCAAAACGCCGCGTCTGTATTTTTCTATTTTTCCTATTGGCAAGCTTTGGAAATCACCTGCTTGTTTCAGCCGGTAATTCACACTTTCCACAGAGTTTTCCACCGTTATTCCACTCCCTCGGAAAACATGCGCCGGGTGCAGTCAAAGCCTGGAGTTTCCTGTCGAAAAAAGGTTTTTAATACCTGCCCGCATTCCACAGGGTTTTCCACAGTAAACCGCAGAACGCCGAAATCCGCAAAGGCGTCCGCCCGGTTTCCCAGCCAAAGGGGAACGCTGTTCAAAACCTCGGAATACCTGGCTTGTCCCGTGCCGGTACACACCACCGGAAAGCGCTTTTTCAGCCGGTCCGTCAGAAAGCCGGGGGTTTTGCAGTGCAGGCAGCCCTTGGGGGAATTGGCCAGCGGGCAGTTGCGGGTCAGCATCAACGCCTGCCTGCCGTAAACCATCACGCCTCTTGGCAGCGTTCCGCCCAGGGCGGCGGCTTCTTTCCCGGAAAGCTCAAAGGAAAGCTCCGCCGAGGAAAGGCCCAGCCTTTGGAACTGCTCCAGGGCGGCGGTGTTGAACACATTCAGGGAAAAGGAGCCGTGCAGTGTGGCCCCAAGCTCTTTTCCCAGCCACAGGCCGCCCAAATTTCCCACGATAAATTCCTGAAATCCATCCTCCATTCTGGCAGCCATCAGGGCTTTTACCCTTTCCTCCGCCCCGAAAAACGCTCTGGGCTGTTCCAGCAGAATGCGGGAAAAGCCCTTCTCCCGCAGGCGCGAAAGGATTTCAGGGGCCGTATCCAGCGGCAGCGCGATGCTTTCACATCCCAGCGCCTCCGGGCCGATCTGCTCCGGGCTTCGGAAATAAGCCCGTACCGGAAGCTTTTTTCTTTTTTCCGTTTCCTGCCGGGGGGAGGGCCGATAGGGAGTGTTACAAAATGGAATGGGACGCTGCTCTCCCCGTTTGGAAAGGAGCTTCTCCAAAGCCTGCCTGCGCAGCAAGTTCAGCTGGGAAACGCCCGCCCTTACGCCGTCCTCCGGCACGGTGAGGCGCTTTACGAAAAAGGGCGTGCCCCCTGTTTTTTTGAGCTGGCTTTCGCACCGCTCTCCGGAAAGGGGAGGAAGCTCCTCCGCCGGAGCGGAAAGCTCCGCCTTGCTTTCCCCGCCCTCCTCGTCCCGGGCGGTGAGGGAAAGCAGGTTTCCCCGCTGCTCCAGGGTGAGGCTTACCGGAACGCTTTGCCGTTCTCCCCGGTACAGGCCCCGCAGGGAGGAAAACACCTTTGCCGTGGCGTCCGTCACATCCTCCTTGGTGCGCACGCCGAACATTTCCCTGCCCCGCCGCCCGGTGAGATATCCCTCCGTAAAGCCGGAGCGGGAAAATACCGCCTCCAGGTTCCGGGTCAGCTCCTCCGGAACGGGGTCCCCATCCGCCGCCCTCCGGCAGGCGGAAACCGCGGCGGCCACGTATTCCGGCCGCTTCATTCTGCCCTCGATCTTCGCGGAGCAGACCCCCGCCCGCTCCAGCTCGGAAAGCCTTTGCAGAAAGGAAAGATCCTTTAAGGACAGATCGTGCCCCGTGCCGCCGGGCGCGGCAAAGGGCAGGCGGCAGGGCTGGGCGCACATTCCTCTGTTCCCGCTTCTTCCGCCCAGCACGGCGCTGAAGTAGCACTGCCCGGAAAGGGACATGCACAGCGCCCCGTGGGCAAAGCTTTCCAGCTCCACCGGGCAGCGCTCCCCGATCTCCCGGATCTCCGAAAGGGACAGCTCCCTGGCCAGCACCACCCGCCGGGCGCCCAGCTCATAGAGAAGCTTTGCGCCGCCGGGCGTGTGCAGGCTCATCTGCGTGGAAGCGTGAAGGGGCAGTTCGGACGCTCTTTCCCGCAGCAGGGAGAAAAGCCCCATATCCTGAACCAGAACAGCGTCCACACCCATTTCACACAGGGCGGAAACCAGCGTCAGCGCCTCCGGAAGCTCCCGGTCCTTCAAAAGAGTATTTACCGTCACATGGACGCGCACTCCTCTGGCATGGCAGAAGGAAACCGCTTCCGAAAGCTCCTCCAGGGTAAAGTTTTTCGCATGGGCCCTGGCCCCAAAGGCGGGGCCGCCCAAGTATACGGCGTCTGCTCCGGCAAAAACCGCCGCCCGCAGCGCCTCCGGTCCCCCCGCGGGGGCCAATACCTCTATGGCCTTCTCTCTCATGATTTTTCAAAAAAGCTGATGAAGCCCTCCTGCTCGTATTCTTCCTCATACCGCATGGGGTTTTTCCGTTTTTTGCCCCCCGCCGGCTGAGCGGAGCCGGGTTTTCTTTCCTCGCCCTGCTCCCGGACCTCTTTTTCCAGCAGATCAAGGGCGGGGGAGGACGCCCGTTTTTTGGCTTCGCTGGCTTCCTTTCGGCTTTCTTCCAATTCCAGCCGCAGCTGGTCCACCATCTTCTTCGCCTCTTCCACCGCCCGCTTTGCGGCGGCAATGGCGTTCTGCTTTTCCTGCTCCGCCTTTTCCGCCAGGGCGGCCCGCTCCTCCGCCTTTTTGCGCAGCGTTTCATTGCGCTCCTCCAAGGCGGTGATCTTCTGAGCGGCGTCCCCGGTATTGTCGTTTTCCGAGCCGGGCTGTGCGGCCGCTTCCCGCAGGGCGGCGTTTTCGTCCGTCAGCCTGGCGGCCTGCTCCTCCAGCTCCTTGATCCGGCCGGCGGTCTCCGCCAAAGCGGTATTTTCCGTTTCCAGCTTTTGAAGCCTTTCCCGCAGGGCAGAATCCGCCGGGGAATCTCCTTCTGCAGGCCCCTTCTTCAGCAGCTCTTCCTTTTCCTCCTGCCAGATCTCCGCCTCTACCTCCAGCTCGTCCACCCGCTCCTGCAGGGAAAAGGCCCGGCTCCCGTTTTTCTTGGCGTCGTCGCAATAGCTCAGCGCCGCGGTAAGGGCGGCCGCCTCCCTGGTGATATAGGGAGAAGCTTCCAGAATATTCCGCATCAGCCCGCCGACCTCATCGGCCAGAGACTGCATGTATTCTTCGCTTTCCTGGGTGATAAGGCCGCATACCACGCCGTTTATCTCCAGCCTGATCCGTCTTTTTTCCACAGCAGATCCATTCCTTTCCCGCTGGTATTTTATCCATTATAATGCAAAATTCCGATTTCGGAAAGCCCTTTTTCCCTTTTCTCCGAAAATTCCTGAAATTTCCTGCCCGAAAAGGATTTTACAGAAAATTGCCGAACTGTTTTATTACGTATTGTCCTTTTCTTCCGGTTGTGATATTCTATACTGTAGCGGAAGGCGCCGCGCGCGGAGGGGGCCAGGCTGCTTTTCTCTCTTTCTTACGATTGATTTTTGGGAAATTTTAGTGTATAATGCCTATATTATGTAGGGAAACCCCTTCTTCCTATTTCTCGTTTCAGGATTTTTATACAATAATGGAGGCTTTTTTATGAATTACAAAATGTCCGTTCCCCAAATCAAAGAGGCCATCCAGGATAAGCTGTCCCACGCCTTCGGCGTTTCTCCGGAAAACGCCACCAATGAGGAATACTACAAGTCCGTGGTGCTCATTGTCAGGGAGCTGCTTACCAAGGGCCGTGCCGAGTTTGTTTCAAACGCGGAAAAAACGGAAACCAAGCAGGTCTATTATCTCTGTATGGAGTTTTTGCTGGGCCGTTCCCTGCGCAACAGCCTGTTCAACCTGGGGCTGGAGGAAAATTTCAAAAAGGCCCTGTCTGATTTTGATATCAAATTGGATCAGCTCTATGAAAAGGAGCCTGACGCCGGTCTGGGAAACGGCGGTTTAGGCCGCCTTGCCGCCTGCTTCTTAGACGGCCTTGCCACTCAGGGCTTTCCCGCCATGGGCTACTCCCTGCGGTATGAATACGGCATCTTCCGGCAGAAGCTGGTAGACGGCTGGCAGACTGAGCTGCCCGATTTCTGGCTGCCCGGCGGCTCCGTCTGGCTGCAGGAGATCCCGGAAAGCTCGGTGGAGGTCCGGTTTGACGGCCACATCGAGGAGCAGTGGCATGAGCAGTATCATTCCGTCCGCCACAGAGACTATACCTCCGTCACCGCCGTGCCCTACGACCTGTGCGTGGCGGGCATGGACGGCAAAGGCGTCAGCCTTCTGCGGATCTGGAAGGCGGAAAACAACAAGTTTGATATGAGCCTCTTCAACGGCGGCAACTATATGCGGGCCATGGAGCAGCAGGCCATGGCGGAAGTGATCACCAAGGTGCTGTATCCCGAGGACAACCACACCGACGGCAAGCTTCTGCGCCTTTCTCAGCAGTACTTCCTGGTGTCCGCCTCCATTCAGGATATCATCCGCCGCCATCTGTTCGCCCACAGCAGCCTGGACGATCTGCCGAAGCTGGCGGCGATCCATCTGAACGATACCCACCCGGTGCTTGCCATCCCGGAAATGATGCGGGTCATGCTGGACGAATGCGGCTACGGCTGGGACGCGGCCTGGGATATCGTGAAGCGCACCATTGCCTATACCAACCACACCGTGATGAGCGAGGCGCTGGAATCCTGGAGCTGCGACCTGTTCCGCATGCGCCTGCCCCGGATCTACCAGATCGTGGAGGAGATCGACCGCCGCTTCTGGGAGGAAATGCGGAGAAAGGGCGTGGACGAGGCAAAAATTTACCGCATGGCCCCCATCAGCGACGGCTATGTGAAAATGGCGAATCTGGCTGTGATCGGCTCTCACAATGTCAACGGCGTGTCCGCCTTGCACAGCGAGATCCTGAAGGACAGCGTGTTCCACGATTTCTATGAGGAAATGCCCCAGAAATTTACAAACGTCACCAACGGCATCGCCCACCGCCGCTGGCTGAACCAATCGAACCCTGAGCTTGCCTCCCTTATCACGGAGCTGATCGGCAAGGATTATCTGTACGACGCGGATAAGCTTTCCGCCCTGCTGAAATATCAGGATGACGCCGCCGTGCTGGAGCGCCTGCGGAAGATCAAGCATTCCAATAAGGAGCGGCTTGCCCACTACCTGAAAAAAACGCAGGGAGAAACGGTGGATCCCGATTCCATCTTCGATGTGCAGGTAAAGCGCCTCCACGAGTATAAGCGCCAGCACATGAACGCCCTGAATATCCTTGCCACCTATCAGTGGCTGCGGGAAAATCCCAACGCCGAGTTCACGCCCCACACCTATTTCTTCGGCGCAAAGGCCGCCCCCGGCTACTACTTTGCCAAGCAGATCATCCAGTTCATTGCCGCCCTGGCAAAAAAGATCAATTCCGATGAGCGGGTCAACAAAAAGCTGAAGGTCGTCTTTGTGGAAAACTACTGCGTGACCTGGGCGGAGCTCTTGACTCCCGCCGCTGAGATCAGCGAACAGATCTCTCTGGCAGGCACAGAGGCTTCCGGCACCAGCAACATGAAGTTCATGATAAACGGCGCTGTGACTCTAGGCACGCTGGACGGCGCCAACGTGGAGATCCACGAGGCCGTGGGCGACGACAACATTCTGCTGTTCGGCATGACAGCCTCTCAGGTGGAGGAATTAAAGCGCTCCGGCTATAACCCCATGTTCCAGTATCAGAACGATCCCATCATCCACCGGGCCATGGATGAGCTGCTTTCCGGCATTGACGGCCAGCAGTTCCAGGATATCTACAACGCCCTCTTAAATCAGGACCGCTATATGGCCCTGGCGGATTTCGAATCCTACCGCGCTGCCCAGCAAAAAGCGGAACGGCTTTACGGCGACCAGAAGGCCTGGAACCGCATGTCTCTCATCAACACCGCCAGCGCGGGCCGCTTCGCCGCGGACCGGGCCATTCGGGACTATGCCGGAAACATCTGGCACGCGTCTCCCGTGCCGCCCATGAAAAATTCCGGCGCAAAGAAGTAATGGCTTTTCCCTGCTTTTTGGGGGAAGCTTCGAACATTTTATGATTCCCTGCAAAAAAGGGCCGCTGAAAACAGCGGCCCTTGACCATGAGGAGGTTTTCTGTCCATGTTTCATTCCAGAGATCCCATGTATAAGGACCCGGTGGGGGCTGTGGAGGAAGGTGTTCCCGTCCATTTCCGCATCACACTGCCCAGGGAGCTTTCCGCCTCCGCGGCCCAGCTGGTCATGGAACAGGAGGGCGTCGGTACCCAGCGCCTGGATATGTTCTGGTGCGGTATGAACGGCGAGGACAGAGAGTGGTGGGAGTGCCATTATACCCCTTCCGCCCCCGGCCTCTATTTCTATCATTTTGAGGCCCGCACCTGCCGGGGCAGCCTGCGCCTTGCCCGGGGGTTTTCCGGCGAAGCCGTCAGCGGCGGCATGTCCCGCTGGCAGATGACCGTCTATTCTCAAAAGCTTTCCACCCCGGAATGGCTCGAGGGCGGGATCTTTTATCAAATCTTTCCCGATCGCTTTGCCCGCTCCGGCACCCCGAAGGAAAGCCTGCCCGCCGGGCGCACCCTGCATGAGGATTGGTACGAGCAGCCGGTTTGGAAGCCCAACGAGCAGGGCAAGGTGACAAATTCGGATTTCTTCGGCGGCGACCTGAAGGGGATCCGGGAAAAGCTGCCCTACCTCAAAAAGCTGGGCGTCACCTGCATTTACTGCAATCCCATTTTTGAATCCCACTCCAACCACCGGTACGATACGGCGGATTATTCCAGGATCGATCCCCTGCTGGGAACGGAGCAGGATTTTTCCGAGCTTTGCGAGGCTGCCAAAGGCCTTGGCATCCGGATCATCCTCGATGGGGTGTTCAGCCACACCGGCAGCGACAGCGTGTATTTTAACCGGGAAGGGCGCTACCCCGAGCCGGGGGCCTATCAGTCTCAGGAATCTCCTTATTCCTCCTGGTATTCCTTCCACAGCTGGCCCGAAGCTTATGACTGCTGGTGGAATTTTGACACCCTGCCCAATGTGCGGGAGACCGACTCCTCCTATGACGGCTATGTAAACGGAGAAAACGGCATTGTCCGCAAATGGCTTCGGGCCGGGGCCTCCGGCTGGCGGCTGGATGTTGCCGATGAGCTGCCCGATGCATTTATCGACCACCTTGCCGAGGCTGCAAAGGCGGAAAAGAAAGACGCTCTGGTGCTGGGTGAGGTGTGGGAGGACGCTTCCAACAAGTCCGCTTACGGCGTGCGCCGCCGGTATCTTCTGGGCGGCCAGCTGGACGCGGTGATGAATTATCCCTTCCGGGACGCCATTTTCGGCTTCCTTTTGGGAAGCGATCCCCGGCATTTTGCCGAGATCGTGGAAAATCTGGTGGAGAATTATCCGGCCCAGTGCCTGCACCTTATGATGAACCACATCGGCACCCACGATACCGAGCGGGCCCTCACCGTGCTGGGGGGCGAGCCCTCCGGCGGACGGGGCAGGGAATGGCAAAGCGCCCAGCACCTTTCCCCGGAGCAGCGGGCGCTGGGAAAGCAGCGCCTGAAGCTTGCCTCTCTGATCCAGTATTTCCTGCCGGGCGTGCCCTGCCTGTATTACGGAGACGAGGCGGGCATGGAGGGCTACCGGGACCCCTTCAACCGGGCCTGCTATCCCTGGGGCCGGGAGGATCAGGAGCTTTTGCACTGGTACGAGACCCTGGGCGCCCTTCGCACCGGGCAAAAGGATATTTTGAGCCGCGGGGGCTACCGCACCGTACTGGCGGACGGAAACCTGCTGGCCTTTGAGCGCTTTGCCGCCGTGGGAGAAAAGCGGGAAAGCCTGCTCCTGCTCATAAACCGCAGCGACTGCTCTCAAAGCATCCCCCCGCTGCCCCTGCCGGAGGAACCGGGCAGCCCACTGCTCGGCGAACCCCTGAAGCCCTTGGGCGTTCTTCCTCCCTTCGGATTCTCCCTCACAAGGTTTTCCCAGCCCCTGCAACCAGAAAGCGAATGAGGTAGCAAAAGGACCATAAAAAAGCGATCCTTCGGAAGAAAGCAGAAATCTCTTGACATTTGAAAAAACACTGTTTATAATAATAAGGCTGTGAGGAAATGTTCCATTTCCTCCCTTATGCGCCGGTAGCTCAGCTGGATAGAGCGTCTGACTACGGACCAAGGGGTTTTTCCTCTGCATATGCAAGCAAGTTGGATAAAAATTGAATACAAGTTTCTGTGCGCCGGTAGCTCAGCTGGATAGAGCGCTTGACTACGGATCAAGAGGTCGGGAGTTCGAATCTTCTCCGGCGCGCCAGATTTTCAGGTTTGATGCGGATTTTTTGCGTTTTTGCGAATAATCCGCATCTTTTTTGTTTCATCCGCGCTTTTCGCTCTAAAAATCCATTCGCACATAAATATACAGCTGATATACAAACCGTCAAAAGCGACCGTCAAACGGTAGTCTATCCTGCAAGCAACGCAGTTAAGACAGTCTCCTGCAAAGCGGGGCTTTGCTTGCACATCTTGAGAAGCAGGTCTTTGATTTCTGGGCTATCTTTCGCAAGAATAGCCAATGTGGAAACCACGTCTTTCTCTTGCGCATTTTCTGGTGAAAATATTGCACTCAAGCCTTGCTCCTTCCTCCCGGAATAAAATTTGTCCTGAAAAGTTTCTACTAACCGCATTCGGGCCGGGGTCGTAGCATGGGCGTAGATTTTCAACAATACGTCCAGAGACTTATGACCAGTCACAGCCTGTACGCTTTTGAAGTCGCCATCACAGTGCTCCACATAGTAGGTAGCCGATGAATGCCGGATATCATGAAATCGAAGCTGTGGATAATCCTCTCCCATCTCCTCTCGTTGTTTTTTCTGCCATTTTTGAAACCATTTCATCATCAGCTTAGGCTCTATGGGATTACCGTTTTCTAAGCAGATCAGCAGCCCATAATCATGATATTGATCACCGAGCTTTTCCTTGTTGCGCTGGATCTGCTTCAACCGAGCTTCTATCTCATTTTTGAGGGGCTCAGTTGTTAGCAGCTCCCTAACGCTGGAAGATGTCTTTGGTCTCTTCAGTACAAGACAAGAGCCTTTTTCTATCTCGATTGTTGGAAAGACAAACAACACATCTGATGTTTTTGCCATTTTCAGAGATTCTTTTGAAACTCTTTGCAGTATCTTTGTGATGTGGATGCGGCTATTCTTAAGATCCAGCTCCTCCAAAGAGATTCCGACCGTTTCTCCGTTTCTGAGGGCGCCTACATATGCCAAATGTATGGCAAGCCGCAGCAGTGGTTGATCCGGCATACTGGCCAGTGCTTTTTTCATCAGCACATCATCCCATATCTTGAATTGAATATCTTCGTTGCGTGGGGGAATGTATTCCGGTAACGGATCCTCCGTAATGAGGTTTCTTCGGAGCGCCAGCTTAAAAATCCCTCCTAAAAGCAGAGCTACATCATGAATAGTCGTGGGACCTAAACATTTACTCTCTTCATGCGGCTTTTCCATCTCTGCCTCAGATAGCAAACATATACCGCCTTTATATGCGCCTTTAGGTGTATGCTGCAGGGTTTCATAGAGCTCACGAATGTCTCCCTCAGTAACTGATTGAATAGTCTTTTCGCCCAGATGAGGCTTCACATGATTGGTAAGAAGACCAACATTCATGGTATAGGTTTTCGGTTGCCAGCTCTTAGCCCGACTTGGAATAAACTCTTTCATCACAAAATCCCATAACTTGATGGGACGGATCACAGAAAGGTGATTTATCTTGCCGTTTGACTGCCGTATTTCCTCTAACTGAATTTCCACCTTCTTTCTTCTTTCTTCTGCCGCATCCAAATTATTGAACGGCTCCCACATCTGACGCTTACTTTTGTGTTCGTCATATGGGAGTCCATTCTTTTCGTAGAACTCCTTGCTTAAACCTTTCGGAATAGTGTAACTAACGTAGTATGTTTGATAGCGATGAACAATAGAAGCCATTTATCCTACCTCCTGGTGATTCAGCCAGCAGTCAAAGGATTCCTTGTTAATCCGAAGCAGTTTTGGTCCGCAGCGTTTGACAACAAATTCCTTTGTTGTACTGCAAAAGCTATACGCACTGCGTTCTGTCATGTTCAAGATTTCGGCTACTTCAGAAACCAGGTATACCTTTTTAGCTGGACTTTGGTGTTGAGTTTCTTTCACCCAACTTGCGCCTCCTTTCCTTAAGATGCCTCCTTTCCTGTAGTCTTGATAAATGGCTGAGACTTAGCAAAATTATTATACACCACAATCTGGCAGCATCCCATTCAAAAAATAAAAAAAGTTGTTCCATTCTGTAACAATCTGCCGGCTCGCTTCCTGCAGCCGCATTCGGTCCTGCGTTTTCTCCCTTGCCTCGCTCAGCAGA
This sequence comes from Bacillota bacterium, assembly GCA_021771115.1. GTDB lineage: Bacteria > Bacillota > Clostridia > Oscillospirales > Acutalibacteraceae > Acutalibacter. The sequence goes on from JAETPP010000009.1 coordinate 35,459, forward strand.
TGCGTCATGGCAAAGGCAGGGGTATTCCTTCCGGCAGATCGCTATGCTGTTTTCAAGGTTCAATGAAAAGTGGGTTTTCCTGCCTTCTGCTATATAAAGAGCGGCAGTGTGCCAGAATTAGTGCAAGTGAATTTCAAGAATCGTTCGTCAGAACATGGCAAAAGAGCTAACAAAAAGACAGGAAACCAGAGGAAGACTTTTCTTCCCTCTGGTTTCTTGGTAAAAGATTGTGAATTCTTTACTCTGGCTCATGAGATTCCCCTATAACAGGAACAAACACATTGACGCAAAGCGAGGAAAAGCCAAGCATAGAAAACTTGGCTTTCCCTTTCAAAATTTGATTTCAGCCTCTTTATCAAAATGTGTTTGGTTTACCGTATCAAATTCTTCGGAAGGTTGGGTTCATAACCCATTCCGTTAGAAGCAGCTCCGGCTCCAAAGTTAGCAACCATTTCAATCAAAGAGGCCATGATATCCCAAAAGGTCTTCATTCATATCACTCCTTTTTTCTTAATTTTTCAAATAGCATTAGACTGGCTACAGAAAATAGAGAGGCTGAACTTATTGATAAAATTGCGCGGTCTAGTGTGAAGACGTAGCAGAGGGTAATTACGATTGACTCGAACAGCGTAAGCTTCCGGGCAATCACTTTGTTTTTGCTGTAAGTTTTTTCTGAAAGGGGATGTTTATCATTGCGGATTGGAGAAAAAGCAAAAATGACAAAATCAGATAGCGCTAATAGCAAGAACCCGCAGACGGAAGGAACTTTAAGGAGAAGACAGCTTATGAGAAATGCCACAAAGTAACTCAAATTGCTCAATATGAAGCATCGTAAATATGTTGAAGCATGGAATCCGCCGGAAAAAAGCCTTATGCTAATGAAAATCAGTAAAAAGATAAACCCGGAGAAAAAGTGCCCGCTAAGCCCGGAAATTAATATGATTGATAATACCCCAAGGAAGGTTGATAGGAACAACTCGCTTCCATAGACATATATGTCTCTTTGGTCAGGGTCAATATGGCAGTGACCAATAATGTTATTTGCAAAATGGAATGCGATGGAATAAAACATAAAACCAGCTCCTTTGTTCTCATTATAGAGACAAGGAGCTGGTTTAAAAGATTTTTTGATTGAATTGTATGAGTTTATGTATCAAGCAATTGAAAACAAAGAGAAACCGTTGATATGAACAAACCATCTTCAAACTCATATAAAAGTGAGCCGCTATTCTTTTCGGCGGTCTCTCGGATATTTTTGATGCCTAAGCCATGTGGGGTCTTGTTGTCCGTTTTTGTAGAGTGTAAATCCGGATTATCCAAGAGTGGATTTTCAGATACTGTGTTTTTAACGGTAAAGAATGCAAAGTTCTCTTTCTGCTTAATTGTAACGATCACTTTTTTCTCTGTGTCCGTACAAATTGCCCTACAGGCTTCCAGCGCATTATCGATCTGGTTTGACAATATGCCGCAAATATCAACAGGGTCCAAAGAAGTTGGTAAATGAAAGTCCGCAGCAAACTCGAAAGTAATCCCGTCTTGTTCTGCTTCAGCCGCTTTACAATTGATGATGGCATCGATGATATCATTGCCGGAATGACACAGGGCAATCTCCCGGAAAGGAACGGCCAATAGGGAATTGATATATTTCGATAATTCGATATAATTTTGATTTTCTGCAAGATGTTGAATCATTCTCAGGTGATGATTAAAATCGTGTTGCCTCTTTGCGCTTTCAATTTTGTCGGCATGGATTGCTTGATAGTTTTTAGCCATAAGCACATTTTCTGTTTGCAGCATTTTCTGGGTCTGCTTATCATGTTCCGACTTTGTCAGAGCAGAAAAAAGCACGAGAATAGCAGTAATAAAGCAGAGGATAAAGAACCACGATGATATGACCGCAATTTGCATGGTAACAAGATCCGGCGTAATGATCGTGTTATACAAAAGCTGCATAACGACATAGGCTGCTACGCTAAACGAGCAGAGAATATATTGCAACTTTTTGGATAGAGAGTTAAGACGAGCCAGTTGCTTTCGTACCAGAAGATAGATGATAACGTCGCTTAGCTTATCAAAGAGCAAATAAACAGATCTCCTCGGCCCAAGTGCTGTGAATACTGTGAATATTTCGTTAGGTACTCCATAGCAGAATCCAACGAAAACAACTAAAATGTAATCGATTGTTTGAATCACCAAATAAGTAAGAATACAGGAAGTAAGGCGAACTACTAAAGACCCTTCTGAAGTGATTTTTGAAGCAATAAAAACCACAAAGGACATGGTAAGGAGCGGCGTTAAAAATGAAAAGACGGAGATGCTGTTCATGGCAAC
>JAETPP010000010.1 GCA_021771115.1 Bacillota bacterium
TACTAAGGGGTGAGCGCGTTCCGGTGGAACGCTGGTGCGAACTGACCGAGCCGACAGGCGAGAAGAGCGCGTGCCGGAAAGTTATAACTTTCCTGGTACGCTGGTGCGAACCGACCGAACCGACAGGTGAGAGCCTTAACGCTCTCTCGATAGTGTGCTAAACAATAATTTGTCAGTCGCTTCCGATCGGGCGGAGAATTTTCCTTTCGTACCATGAAGCTTCTCGAGTGCCTGCGGCGCAGCTGCTGCCTGCGGTGCAGCCGCCTTGCCAATAGAATGAGCGCGCCCCATCGGGGCGCGCTCGCACTTTTTTTTAACGGCTAACCACTTATGACACATTGCTCCATGGCCGGAGAAGCTTACTTTTTCTGTCTCCGCTGGGTTCCCTTTGACGCCAGCAGCTTTTCCTGCTCCTTCTGCAGCAGCTGCACCTGGGCTACCGCGGTGGCGGCGGCTTTGCGCAGGCGGCGGGCATGGCGCAGGGAGAAGATCACGCACAGGAGGAGGACGACGATCAGAAGAGCCGCTGCCGCCAGGATCCAGACATACAGGGGAACAGACTGGAAAAACTTTTCCGGGGTGACCTTCAGCTCTGTATCCGCAAATTTCGCCGCCCGGTCAGAGAGCCGCACGCCGTCTAAGATCTTCACAGGCTCGGTGATCAGCACGGCGCTGTCGTCCTCGGCCTCCTCGTCCACATAGCCCAGCTGACCGGAGGCGTTGTAGCCCAGGCCCCACAGGGAGCCGTCCGCTTTTTGGAACAAGGTGTGCATGCCCCCGCCGCTGACAGCGACCACACGGTTGGCCAGCTGCCTGGGCTCCGGGGAGGATTTTGTATCTTTTCCCAGCTGGCCGGAGGTGCCCATGCCCCAGGCCCACAGGGTGCCGTCCTTTTTTACGGCGAGAGAGTGAAAGAGCCCCAGGGAAACGCCGTGCACATTTTCCAGCACCTGGGTGGGAGAGTACAGGCAGGCGGTGCCCTGCTGAGAGGCGTCAGAGCTGTCCCCCTCTACCTGAACCTCGGTCTGGTTCTGATATTTGTTGGCTTCCTGCTCCGCATCGCTCTCAAAGTCGCCGATCTGCCCATAGACGTTGCTGCCCCACATCCACAGGCTGTTGTCATTCATCACGGCGGCGGAGAAGGCTTCTCCGGCGGCGATATCCACCACATCTCCGGCGGCAAGCTGCAGGGGGATCTCCGTGCCGGTATCGGAGGAGAAGCCCAGCTGGCCGTAATCGCAGTTACCCCAGGTCCACAGGCTGCCGTCACTGCGCAGTGCCATGGAATGATAGGTGCCGGCCGCGGCCTTCTGCACGTGGTCCAGCAGCTGTACAGGCGTGTTTTGGGAAATCGTATCTCCCGTGCCCAGCTGGCCGGCGGAGTTGTCTCCCCAGCCCCACAGGGAGCCGTCCGTTTTGACCGCCAGCGCATGGTAGGAGCCGCTGACAACGAAAGCCACGTCCTCCATCACCTTGGTGGGGGTGGAAGAGTCGCTTGTAGTGCCGATGCCCAGCTGGCCGTAAGCGTTGCTTCCCCAGGCCCACAGCACGTTGTTTTCATCAATGGCATAGGAGGAGGCCTCCCCCGCGGCCACCGCCTTGATATTTGACAGGATTTTACCGGGTTCCACCTGGTCGCTGGTGGCCCCAACACCGATTTCGCCGTGCTGATTGAAGCCCCAGGCCCACAGATCTCCGTTTTCCAAAATGGCCAGATTGTGGGCGGAGCCTGCCGCAAAGGTAGCTTCGATCTGAGAGAAATCGGGCGCCTGCTCCAGCGGCTCCGCTTCCTGAAGCTTTCCCCCGGTAAAGGCAATGGGAGTGAAGCTGTCCATGCCGGTGCCGTTGCCGAACTGCCCGTAATAATTGCTGCCCCACACATAGATTGTACCGTCTTTTCCCATGGCGTAGGTATGATCGCAGCGGGTGGAGATGGAGGAAATATTTTCCAGGATCGTGGTAAGCTCTGTGGAGTCGATGCCGCTGGAATCTCCCACCTGCCCGTGAAAATTGTTGCCGCTGGTCAGTACCTCTCCGTTCTGGGAAAGCGCGGCAATGTGGGAGTGGCCCGCCTGGATATCGGCAATGTTTTCCGCTGCCTTTGCAGGCGCTTTCACGGCGGCAGTGCCGCCGTTTGCCAGCTGACCCTCGGTGTTGTCCCCCCAGGTGTACAGCTCTCCGGACTCCGTAAGGGCGCAGGAGAAGGTTTCGCTGAGAGCGGCTTTTTGCACATGCTCCATCAGCTTGACGGGGGCGGCCTGCAGGGTCTCGTTTCCCTCGCCCAAGCCCAGTTGGCCGTTGGTATTGGAGCCCCAGATCCACAAGCTGCCGTCCTCTTTTACGGCGGCGCTGTGGAAGCAGCCCGCGGCGGCGGAGCGCACGCCTTCCATGATCTGCACGGGCTCAGTGCAGGGATCGGTATTCCCTGTTCCCAGCTGGCCGTAGGTGTTATCGCCCCAGGCCCAGAGAGTGCCGTCTGTTTTCAGGGCAAAGGAATGGGTGTAGTTGGTGTAAATGCTCTGTACGCCCTCCATGATCTGTACGGGCTCGGCGGAATCGGCGCTGTTTCCGGTGCCGAGCTGGTTTAAGTCGTTTGAGCCCCAAACCCAGAGGGTGCCGTCTGTTTTCAGGGCCAGGGACATGCTTTCTCCGGCCTCGGCCCAGGCCACATCCTCCAGGATCTGTTTGGGCAGGAAATAGGCGTTTTCATCTCCGGTGCCGAGCTGCTTGAATCGATTGGTTCCCCAAGCCCAAAGGGTGCCGTCCTCCTTGACGCCCAGGGAATGATACCAGCCGGCGGAAAGCTGTTTCCAGGCGCTTTCCGCCGCCAGGGCGGAGCCTGTGGAAAAACAGGACAGAACCAGCAGCGCTGCCAGCAGGAAAGAGCAAATACGGGTTTTCAGTTTCATGGGAAAGCCAACTTCCTTTCTGAACCGGAGGAAACAGGGGCTCCTTTCCTTCCGGGAAGCTTATGCTGAAAAATTTTGCATATTTCATTTTTGAGCCTCTCTGAGGTGTGATTCCCCCTTGTCAGGCGAAGCTACCCTCAGTTTAGCTTATCTACGCCTTAAATTCAATGGATTTCAGCAAATTGTCACGAAGTTTTCACAGAATCCGTATTGAAACCGCTGCCGGGATATTTTATAATAAGTTTATCTTGTGATGTTCTATAAGGAGGAAACTCTGATGAAGCTGAAAGGAAAAAGACTGGCGGCGCTGGTGGGTGCGGTGTTGTTCAGCGTGGGGACCGCCTCTTCCGCGTTGGCGGCCACTGCCGAGGCGGAAGCTTCCCCGCTGGCGGCGGGATTTCTGCATTCCGCTATCATAAAGGAGGACGGCACCCTTTGGGCCGCAGGCTCCAATACCTATGGGCAGCTGGGTGTTTCGGCGGCTCCCGGGGAGGAGGAAGCATCTTCCGCTGTGGAAAGCAATGAAACGGGAAGCGCCTCCGGGGAGGACAGCACTGTATTCGTGCAGGTCAAGGACAATATGCGGGCGGTGTACGCCGGTTATTTGAATACCTTTGCCATTGATAAGAACGGCATCCTCTATGGCTGGGGCTGGAACGAAGGCGGCCAGCTGGGCTTGGGGGATACGGAAACACGCACGGTCCCCTCGGAGATCCTCACCGATGCCGTGACCGCGGCGCCGGGGCGGTTTCACACGGCGGCGGTCACGAAGGACGGCACCCTGTGGCTGTGGGGCTGGAACAGCAAGGGCCAGCTGGGAAACGGCAGCACCGAGAGCATGAACGCCCCCAAGGAAGCGCTGGATAATGTGCGAAGCGTGGCCGTGGGCATAGAGCACACCATGGCGGTGAAAAATGACCACACCCTGTGGGCGGCAGGCGGGAACACGTATGGACAGCTGGGCGATGGAACAACGGAAGACAAGCTGACCTTTCAGCAGGTCATGGAGGACGTGGAGGCCGTGGCCTGCACCGCCTTCGGCACGGTGATCCTCAAAACAGACGGCACGGTGTGGACTTGCGGCTATAACGCCAACGGGGAGCTGGGAAACGGCACCTATGACAATATTGAAGCGCCGGTGGAGATCCTCACCGGCGCGGCATCCGTAGCCTGCGGCGATGATTTTGCGGCGGCGATCCTGACAGACGGCACCCTGTGGGCCTGGGGCAGCAACGCCTACGGGCAGTACGGCGGCGAAATGTCCTCTTCTCCCATTCAGGTGGCCGAGGCCGTAACAGATGTGGCCCTGGGCGGCGGGCATATGCTGTATTTGACGGAAGAGGGCCAGGTCTATGCCCTGGGAAATAACGAAAAGGGCCAGCTGGGAAATGATTCGCTGGAAAACCTCAGCGAGGCGGCTTCCGTGGCGGAGGGCGTGGCGTCCTCTCCCAAGCCCGCTTCCGGCGCTTCCATCACAGCGTTGGTGGTTCTGCTGATCGTGGCGGTGGCGGCAGTATTTGCCTACTTGATCGTCCGCACCTTGAAGGGAAAACCGGAAAAGAAGGAAAAGCCGAAAAGGGAAAAGGCTGACGCGGAGGAAAAGCTTTCAGACCGGGAGCTGATCCGCCTGGCAAAGGATATGGCAAGGCAGCAGAAGGCGGTGGAGGCGGACGAGGAAGAAGAACCTTCCCCGCCGGTGCAGCCGGAGACTGAGGCGCAGCCTGCCGAAGAGCCGAAGGCGGAGGCCACCCAAAAGCCGGAACGCAAGGAGATCGATGTGGAAGCGCTGGAAGACGCCATCACAAAGGACGAGGAATAAGCTTTCCGGCTTCACAGCTAGTCATTTCATCCGGGCAAAGCCCGGTCGATTCAGGGGCGGCAGAGAAATCTGCCGCCCCTGCTGTTTTTGCTTCTGTTTTGGCATACGTTCCGGCTTTCTTTCATAGGTATAGCCAGACGGCGCGAATTTGAACCCGGTTTTGCCGGGCGGATTTTCGCCCGCCCGTTGTTAAAATGCTGCTTTTCTGCCTAGGTCGGACAAAAATCCACCACGGCAAAACTTCTTTGAACTGAAAACTGGTGAGATGTTGTCGATTTTCAGCGCAGAGGACGACGGTGGGCGAATGTTCCGCTTGCGGAACATTTGCGCCGTTCACCTAGGACGATAAACTGAAAAGCGGCAATATATCGCGGGTGGCAGCTTGCTGCCACTTTTCAGCGGGTTCAAGTTTGCGCCGTCTGGCTAGCCCAAGGGGCGCAAAAATGTGCGCCGTTCGGAAAGAAGGAGGGCGTTTATGGATTTGAGATTGCCGGTGGCCCATGCTGCTCCCTATCCCCCTATCGAGGTGCGGGAAACCAGCCGGCTCTGCGCCAGGGCCATGCTGGCCCAGCTGGGAGGCAGCGCCTCGGAAATGAGCACGATAGCCCAATATTTTTACAGCAGTGCCGTTCTGGCCTCCAAAAACCCGAAGGCGGCGGAATATTTTCACAGGATCGCCGTGGTGGAAATGCACCACCTTTCCATTTTTGCCCAGCTGGTCTGCCTTCTGGGCGGAGATCCCCGGCTGTGGAGCTACCGGGAGGGCCGGGCCGTTTACTGGAGCCCCGGTGTTCTCCTCTATACCAACGACCCGGTGGCTTTGCTGAACCGGGCCATTATGGGAGAAAACAGAACGATCACAGAATACCGCCGCCTGGCGGAGGAGCTTCCGGACCCCCACATTAAGGCAATTTTAGAGCGCCTGATCCTGGACGAGGAGCAGCATGTTTTTATTTTCCGCCAGCTGCTGAAGGGAAACTAGTAATTAGTAATTAGCAATTAGTAATTAGCAAGGAAGGGCAAGGGGCTTTTCTGTCATCCTGCCTCTCTTCTGTCATCCTGAGCCCCTTCCTGTCATCCTGAGGGCAGCGCCCGAAGGATCTCGGTCTTTAGTTGTTAGTTGTTAGTTGTTAGAAAAGGTCATGGGCTCCTACTGTCATCCTGCCCCCTCTGTGTCATCCTGAGGGCAGCGCCCGAAGGATCTCGGTCTTTGGCTTCACGCGGAATTCAAGGACGAGATCCTTCGTCAAGAAGGCGCAGAGAGCCTTTTTTCCTCAGGATGACAGTGGGTGGGGAGCGTTAGTGTTCTAAACAATAATTTAGCGAACCAACCTTCTGTCATCCTGAACGAAGTGAAGGATCTCGTCCTTTGCCCTTTTACTTGGGGGCTTAAGACTGAGATCCTTTGCCCGGAAGACGCAGAGCGTCTTTTATGTTCACTCAGGATGATAGTGGGGGTAGTCAGTGCGTTAAATTGGAATTTGGCAGTAAGTAAGTGTAGGGACCGTTCTCTCTGTCGGTTCGGTCGGGTCAGAACGGTCTCCACTGGAGACCTTCCCCTCCACCGGAGACCAACGCCCTCCGGACGGTTCGTTAGGTTTGCAGTATTCCTGCGGCCCGCCGAGGACGTCGGGCCCTACAATGAGTTACTTCTACTGACTGCTAAACTATAACTTGGCAGTCATCCAGAATCTAAACCGGCAATGAAACTCCCGCGGATCGCTGTAATATGATCCGCGGGAGTTTTTTCGTGTGTTATTCGAAAAGGGCCGGAAGGCTTTTCAGCAGTGTTTCCAAAAGCTGCTGGAACTGTGCGCCTACCCGGTCTGCCGTTTCCTGTACTTCTTTGTGGGACAACGGTGTTTTGCCGATGCCTGCCGCCAGGTTGGTGATGCAGCTGATACCGCAGACCTCCATGCCCATATGCCGGGCGCAGACGGCCTCGCAGGCGGTGCTCATGCCCACGGCGTCCGCCCCCAGGGCGCGGTACAGACGGACTTCGGCGGGGGTTTCGTAATTGGGGCCGGTGGTTTGCAGGTAAACGCCCTGCTTTAAGGGGAGACCCAGCTCCTTTGCCGCCCTTTGGGCAAGCTCCCGCAGGCGGGGGCTGTAGACCTGGGAAAGGTCCGGAAACCGGGGACCCAGCGCTTCTTCATTGGGGCCTAAAAGGGGAGAGGGGACGAAAGAGGCGATATGGTCGGTGAGCAGCATCAGGTCGCCGGGGCAAAGGCCCTCTCCCATGCCGCCGGCGGCGTTTGTGAGGAGTACCCGCTGTGCGCCTAGGGCATGGAGCACCCGCAGGGGAAGCACCACTTCTTCCATGGAGTAGCCCTCATAAAAATGGACTCTTCCCTGCATTACCGCTACCGGCTCCCGTCCCACAAGGCCGAAGACGAACCGGCCCCGGTGGCCCTGCACCGTGGAAACGGGAAAGCCGGGGATCTCCCGGTATTCCACGGAAACCGCCTGCTCCACCTTTTCGGCAAAGGCCCCCAGCCCGGAGCCCAGCACCACCGCCGTGCGGGGGCGTAATTTCACTTTTTCCCGAAGATAAGCCGCGCAGGCGTTGACCCGATCCAAAACAGTACCCATAGAAATTCCCCTTTCCGCTTCCTACTCTGTATTGTAAGAGGGGAAAAGCAAGCTGTCAAGCCTCTTCGATGCGCAGCAGGCGGTTATATTTGGCCACCCGCTCGGTGCGGCAGGGCGCGCCGGTTTTGATCTGCCCGGCGTTCACCGCCACCGCCAGGTCGGCAATGAAGGTGTCCTCCGTCTCTCCGGAGCGGTGGGAGATAATGGTCTTGTAGCCGCTGCGCTTGGCAAGGTCGATGGCGTCCAGGGTCTCCGTGAGGGTGCCGATCTGGTTGGGCTTGATGAGAATGGCGTTGGCCGCCCCTTCGTCGATCCCCTGCTGCAGGCGCTCCATATTGGTGACAAACAGGTCGTCTCCCACCAGCTGCACCCTGTTCCCCAGGCGGGCGGTAAGCTCCGCCCAGCCCTCAAAATCCTCCTCGCCCAGAGGGTCCTCAATGGAGAAAATGGGGTACCGGTCCGCAAGGCTCTCCCAGTATTCGATGAGCCCTTCCGTTTCATATTCCACGCCCCGCTTGGGCAGGCGGTAGTGGTGGTCTACCGCCCATTCGCTGCCCGCGGCGTCCAGGGCCAGCTTCACCTTGCCGGAGTAGCCGGCCTTTTCCACGGCGATTAAGATTTCCTCAATGGCGTCCTCGTCGGAGGAAAGGTTGGGCGCAAAGCCGCCCTCGTCTCCCACGGCGGTGGAAAGCCCCTTCTTTTTCAGCTCTGCTCCCAGGGTATGGTAGATCTCCGCGCACCAGCGCAGCCCCTCCCGAAAGCTTTCCGCCATCAGGGGCATGATCATGAATTCCTGAATGTCGATGTTGTTTCCGGCATGGGCGCCGCCGTTTAAGATGTTCATCATGGGAACAGGCAGCTGATAGGCCGCTGCGCCCCCCAGGTACCGGTACAGGGGCATGCGGTAATGGGCGGCGATGGCCCGGGCGCAGGCTAAAGATACCGCCAGGGTGGCGTTTGCCCCTAAATGGGCCTTGTTGGGGGTGCCGTCCAGCTTGCGCAGAACGCCGTCGATCTCCCGGGTGGTCAGGTTGTGTACCTTCTGGAGCGCCGGGGCAATGATCTCGTTTACATTCTTCACCGCCTTCAAAACGCCTTTGCCTCCATAGCGGCGGTCGTCCCCGTCCCGCAGCTCGATGGCCTCAAATTTACCGGTGGAGGCGCCGGAGGGGGAGGCCGCCGTACCCAGGGTGCCGTCGGAAAGCTGTACCGTGGCGCTGACAGTGGGGTTTCCCCGGGAATCCAGAATTTCACAGCCGTATACTTTTTGGATCGTCACCATAAATATTACCTCTCTTTTCTTTGTGTAGAGCTTTGCATAACTTCCAGAATTTGCCCTTCCCGGTTAATATTGGCAGGGAAGACAGGTTTTACTCATATTCCATCGATTTTTTGATAGCCTTTCGAAAAAAGCTGTGATATACTAGATGCTAGATACTGGATAAGGAGTTGTAGTGTATGGAATTTCAAAGAGTTACGCCGGAAAGTGTGGGGGTCCCTTCCGGGGCGGTCACAAGTCTGCTGGAGGAGCTGTACCGCTGCGGCACGGAGATGCACAGCTTTATGCTGCTGCGCCACGGAAAGGTATACGCGGAGGGAAGCTGGCGCCCCTATGAGCCCAAAACCCAGCATATCCTGTTTTCCTTCAGCAAAAGCCTGACCTCCACGGCCATCGGCTTTGCCCGGCAGGAGGGGATCTTGTCCCTGGATGAGCGGCTGGTGGATCTTTTTCCGGATAAGCTGCCGGAGAATCCCAGTGAAAATCTGAAGAAGGCGGAGATCCGCCACCTGCTGATGATGGGCTGCGGCCACGAAACGGAAATTTCGGACCTGGGGCAGGGGGACCCGGACTGGATCAGGTCGTTTCTTTCCCACCCCTTTGTGTATGAGCCCGGCACCCATTTTCTGTACAACACGGCGGGTACCAACCTGCTTTCCGCCATTATTACCCGGAAAACGGGCAAAACCCTTACGGAGTTCCTGCGCCCCAGGCTCATCGAACCCCTGGGGATGACGGACATTCACTGCCAGCCCCTGCCCGACGGCACGGAAATGGGCGGCGCAGGCTACTTCCTGACCATCGAGGATATGGCAAGGTTTGCGCAGTTTGTGGCAAACAAGGGAAAATGGGAAGGCAGGCAGCTTTTGGAGGAAAGCTGGTTTGAAGAGGCCACCCGGAAGCAGATCGAAAACCGGGGCGCGGGCTGGGACGGCGACCCGGACTGGCAGGTGGGCTACTGCTACCAGTTCTGGCGCTGCGTACCGGAGGGCGTGTTCCGGGGAGACGGGGCCTTCGGGCAGTATGGCGTGGTGTGTACGAAACAGGATGCCGTTGTGGTGATCCAGGGGGCTTCCATGGAATTACAGGCGGTGCTTACCGCCCTGTGGGAAAAGCTGCTTCCCGCCATGGCGGAAGGCCCCCTGCCGGAGGACCCCCAGGCCCTGCACGTTCTGAGAAACCGCCTGAAGCGCCTGGAGCTGAACCCGGTGTTGGGCATGCGGAACCCCTGGGCGGAGGAATCTCTGAACAGCGCGGTATATCTGCCGGAAAAGGCCCTGCCTTGTATGGAGGATCTGATCGGCGGGGCGGGAAGCTTCCAGCCGGTAGGCGGAAAGCTTGTTTCCCTGAGCTTCCGCTTCCGGGGAGAGGACGCGGCCCTGCTGTGCAGGCAGGATAACGGCTCCTTTGAGCTTCAGCTGGGCCTGAACGGGCATTTTGTGACTTCCGAGATCCACGGCGTTCCCTATGGGGTCAACGGGCGCTGGAAGCCGGGCGCGCTGGAAGTGGAGGTGCGCGATACCCGCAAGGCGACGGGCAAGCGGTTTACCTTCCGGTTTGGAGAAAATACCATGGTGCTGACGGCGGAATCCACCTTTCCCATGGAGGGTGGCCTGAACGACGAGCCCATGCCGGAAATGATATTTACTCTGGCGGATGGAGAGGTCACCACGAAAACAAAAATGTATTGGGAAACCGACCAAAACTGAAAGGCGGCAGGCGCTGTGAAAGAGAAAAATTTCACGGTTCCTGTGGGCGGAGAAAATTATCAGGTGACAGACCGGTTTACTACCAGGCTTCGGGAGCTGGTGCGGGAAAAGGTGATCTCCTATCAGTGGGAGGCCTTGAACGACCGGGTAAAAGGAGCGGAGCGCTGGGCGGCATCACCGTGCTGCGCTGCCCGGGCCGCATGGTGGAGGGAGAGAGGAAAGCTTTGTACACCACTTGCCCACCGAAAATCGGAGCAGAGTGGGAGCTTCTCTGGATCCCCTATTATGCCTGGGCCAACCGCGGCGAGGGAGAAATGACGGTGTGGGTACGGGATGCCGGATTCTAGATGCTAGATGCTGGATTCTGGATGCTGGAGAAGGGCAAAAAGAGCGCATGGCATGCCATGCGCTCTTTTTCTGTATGCCTGCCGGGAAAAACAGCTGTGCTGCGCAGAAAAGGCTTTGTCCGACAGCGGAAAAATGACCTCGCTGAAGGACGGAAAAACGCCGGTTTTCAGTATTTTTCTGTTTACAAAGAAGTGAAAATCTGATATACTTATACTAATATATAGGGAAACGCGAAATGAATTTTCCGGCGCCGCTTTTTGCCGGGATTTTTCCTGTGTTTCACAGAGATTGCAAAAGAAATTTTACCGGCACGGCAAAAGCTGCGGCTGCGCAACAGATTTGGGGGATTTTTTTGGACAACAAAGAATTGGATCCTATGGAAATGGGAGATATGATGAAGGTGGACGCCCAAAAGGCCTATGACGGGGACCAGATCCAGGTTCTGGAAGGCCTGGAGGCGGTGCGGAAGCGCCCCGGCATGTATATCGGCTCCACGGGGCCCAGGGGACTGCACCACCTGGTCTATGAGATCGTGGATAACGCCATCGACGAAGCGCTGGCGGGCTTCTGCGACAAGATCGTGGTGAAGATCCTGCCCGGCAATATCATCTATGTTTCCGATAACGGCCGGGGTATTCCGGTAGGCGTGCAGCATAAAACCGGCCTGCCCGCCGTCACCGTGGTGTTTACCATTCTTCACGCCGGCGGCAAATTCGGCGGCGGAAGCTATAAGGTGTCCGGCGGCCTCCACGGCGTGGGCGCTTCCGTGGTAAACGCCCTTTCCGAGTGGCTGGAGGTAGAGGTGGTAAGCGAAGGCGAGCTTTACTACCAGCGCTTTGAGCGGGGCAAGGCCGTCACAGAGCTGGAAAACCGGGGCAAAGCGCCGGAAGGGCGGTCCAGCGGCTCCGTGGTCTGCTTTAAAGCGGATCCTGAGATCTTTCAGGAGACCACCACCTATACCTATGAGACCCTGCAGACCCGCCTGAGAGAGCAGGCCTTCTTAAACGCCGGGGTCAGCATTGAGCTGATCGACGAAAGAGACCTGTCGGAACGGGTGCCGGACGAGCAGAAGGAAGAGGGAAGGATCTCCAATACCTATTGCTATGAAGGCGGCGTCAGCTCCTTTGTGGATTTCCTGAACACCAAGAAGGCGGTGGAGGTCATCCACCCTGAAATTATCCGATTTGCCGCCGACGCCGCTGATGGAAATTCCACGGCGGAGATCGCCATGCAGTATACGGACAGCTTTAATGAGCTGATCCTTTCCTTTGCCAACAATATCCACACCACGGACGGCGGCACCCATGAAGACGGCTTTAAGCGGGCGCTGACCCGCGTGATGAACGATTATGCCAGAAAATACAACATTCTCAAGGAAAACGATAAAAACCTTTCCGGCGAGGATGTGCGGGAGGGCCTGACCTGCGTGATCAGCGTCAAGCTGAAGGAGGCCCAGTTCGAGGGGCAGACCAAGGCAAAGCTGGGCAACACGGACATGAGCGCCCTGGTCAGCTCCATGGTGTACGATAAAATGATGACCTTCCTGGAGGAAAACCCCGCCACGGCACGGGCCATCTTCGATAAGGCCTTAACGGCCTCCCGGGCCAGGGAAGCGGCCAGAAAGGCAAGGGAGCTGGCCAGAAGAAAAACAGCTTTAGAGAACAACTCCCTGCCCGGAAAGCTGGCGGACTGCCAGTCCAGAAACCCGGAGGAAACCGAGATTTATATTGTGGAGGGCGATTCCGCCGGAGGCTCCGCCAAGGGCGGACGGGACAGAAAATTCCAGGCAATTTTACCCCTTTGGGGAAAAATGCTGAATGTGGAAAAGGCAAGGCTCGACAAGGTGTACGGCAATGAAAAGCTGATGCCCGTGGTCACAGCCCTGGGCACCGGCATTGGGGAGGATTTCGACCTTTCCAAGCTGCGGTATGGGAAAATCATCATCATGGCCGATGCCGATGTGGACGGCTCCCATATCCGCACCCTGCTTCTCACCTTCTTCTTCCGCTTTATGCGGCCTTTGGTGGAGGAGGGCCATATTTACCTTGCCCAGCCTCCCCTGTTCCGGATCACCAAGGGAAAGCGCCACTATTACGCCTATTCCGACCCGGAGCGGGACAGCATTATGGAAGAGCTTGGCAGCGGCTATGAGATCCAGCGCTACAAGGGCCTGGGCGAAATGGACGCCGAGCAGCTGTGGGAAACCACCATGAACCCGGAGGTCAGGACCATGCGCCGGGTAGAGGTGGAGGACGCCGCCGAGGCGGACGAGGTGTTCACCGTGCTGATGGGCGATAAGGTAGAGCCTCGCCGGGATTTCATTGTGGAGAACGCCCAGAAGGCGAACTGGGACGTTTAGTTGTTAGAGAAAGGGCAAGGGCCTGAGTGGGCTGCTTGTGAAAGCAAGATTTATGCAGAAATTGGAGTTTTCCTATACTTTGACAGAGAAAGAGGTCTATGATGGGCTGCGGCTTTCCGGGGTGTACCGTACCACCGGGAAGCGGGCTGTGGTGGAAACCGCGATCCTCGGGGTGTTCTGCTTGTTCTTTCTCGTTTCCTATGTCCTGCAGAAAGAGACGTTTAACCTCATTATGACCTTTGTTTCCCTGGGGGTGCTGCTGGCGCTGAACCTGGTGCCCCGGCTGGATATGAGAAAGCAGGCGAAAAACTGCCACAGGCAGGTAAAGCTGCGGCTGTACCCGGATCGGTTTTTTCTGGAAACAGAAGCCGGCTCTCAAAGCGTCCTGTTAGACGGCTCTTCGGAGATCAAGGCTGCGGGGAAAAAGGAAAATAAGCTGCTCATTGTCCACATTGCGGGCGGCGGGCTGTTGGTGATCCCCCTGCGGGCCATTCCCGAAGCCATTCGGGGACAGGCTCTGAGCTTTCTGCTTCAGGGAGACTGAAGGAAACCTTTGAAGTCCTTTTCCTGAAAGAAGCGTTAGGAATCATATTTTTCGCCCGGGTCAAAAGGATCTTCCGGCCGCGGTGAGAAAGGAATGGATGATACAGTATGGATTTTGAAAACAACGAGACCCCATTGGAGGGGCAGCAGAGAGGCCGCGTGATCGACGTCAACCTGACAAAGGAAATGCAGCAGTCCTTTCTGGACTACTCCATGTCGGTCATTGTGCAGCGGGCCCTTCCCGATGTGCGGGACGGCCTGAAGCCGGTACACCGGCGCATTCTTTACACCATGTATGAAAATACCCTGTGGCCGGAAAAGCCCTACCGCAAATGCGCCGATACCGTAGGCGCCGTGCTGGGCCGCTATCATCCCCACGGCGATGCTTCCGTGTACGATGCCATGGTGCGCCTGGCCCAGGATTTCTCCCAGCGCTATATGCTGGTGGACGGCCACGGAAACTTCGGTTCTGTGGACGGAGACCCCCCTGCCGCCTATCGATACACCGAGGCGAAGATGAATAAGCTTTCTGTCGCCATGCTGGACGATATCGACAAGGACACGGTGGATTTTAACCCCAACTATGACGACCGCCTGAAGGAGCCTACCGTGCTCCCCTGTCATTTCCCCAACATTCTGGTAAACGGCTCTACCGGCATTGCTGTGGGTATGGCCACCAATATCCCTCCCCACAACATGGGCGAGGTGATCGATGGCGTGTGCTGCCTCATTGATAATCCCGAGGCTACTTTAGAGGAGCTGATGGAGCACATCAAGGGGCCGGATTTCCCCACCGGCGGTGTGATCATGGGACGCAGCGGCATCCGGGCCGCCTATGCCACAGGCCGGGGTAAGATCACTGTGCGGGCCAGGGCGGAGATCGAGGAAAACGAAAAGACAGGGCGCTCCAAGATCATCGTGACAGAGCTGCCCTATCAGGTGAATAAGGCAAGGCTCATCGAAAGCATTGCCGATCTGGTCAAGGAAAAGCGGATCGAGGGCATTTCCAATATAGACGACCACTCCGACCGCAACGGCATGCATATCGTCATCGATGTAAAGCGGGACGCTTCCCCTCAGATCGTATTGAACCACCTGTATTCCTTTACCCAGCTGCAAACCACCTTCGGCGTGATCATGCTGGCCATTGTGGGCGGCAGGCCCGCCATTTTGAACCTGCGGCAGATTTTAGAGGAATATATCAAATTCCAGAGCGAGGTCATTACCCGCCGGACCCAGTTTGACCTGAAAAAGGCCCAGGAGCGCGCCCATATTCTGGAGGGCCTCATCATTGCCCTGGATTTTATCGATGAGGTCATCGCGATCCTGCGAAATGCCAAGTCGATCCCCGAAGGCAAGGAAGCCCTGATGGAGCGGTTCGGTCTGGATGATCCCCAGGCCCAAGCCATCGTACAGATGCGTTTGGGGCAGCTCACCGGTATGGAGCGTACCAAGGTAGAGGAAGAGCTGCAGGCTTTGAAGGAAAAGATCGCCGATTTCCTGGATATTCTGGGAAGTGAAGTACGGCGTATGGCTATCGTCAAGGACGAGGCCCTGAGCATGAAAAAACGGTTTTCCGATGAGCGCCGCACGGAGATCGCCGCCATCAGCGGCGAAGTGGATATCGAGGACTTGATCCCCGAAGAGGAATGCGTACTTACCCTGACAAATTACGGCTATGTAAAGCGCCAGAAGATAGATACCTATCACACCCAGAAGCGGGGCGGCAGAGGCGTGGCCGGCATGAACCGCCGGGATGAGGATGTGGCCACCGAGCTCTTTGTCACCGGCAGCCACGACTATGTGCTGTTCTTCTCCGACCTGGGCAGGGTGTATCGCTTAAAATGCTACGAGGTGCCGGAGGGCAGCCGCCAGAGCAGGGGCATCAATATCAAGAACCTGCTGCCCCTGCAGCCGGAGGAAAAGATCACCTCTATGATCCGGGTCACGGAATTTGACAGCGAAAAGTTCCTGGTGATGGTGACGAAAAACGGCATCATCAAGCGGACCAGGCTTTCCGCTTACGATACCGCTCGGAAGGGCGGCCTGATCGCCATTTCCCTGGATGAGGGAGATACCCTGAGCTGGGTGCGCGTCACAGACGGCGCTTCCGACCTGCTGGTGGCCACCAAAAAGGGCATGGCCATCCGGTTCCACGAATCCGGCGTGCGGGAGCTGAGCCGTACCGCCCGGGGCGTAAAGGTGATGAAGCTGCGGGAAGGCGACTGCATCGTGGGCATGTCTGTGCTGCGGGAAGGCGGCCTGGTGCTCACTGTCACCGAAACCGGCTACGGCAGACTGTCCAGCCCCGATAACTACAGGCTGCAAAGGCGGGGCGGCAAGGGTCTCAAGAACTATCATACAGAGAAATTCGGCGATGTAGCCGGGATCAAAGTGGTAGACGCACAGGACGACGATGTGATCCTCATTTCCGAGGACGGTATCATCATCCGCATCCAGGCGGATTCCATCCGGGTCTGCGCCCGGCCCAGCAAGGGCGTGAGAGTCATGAAGCTTCAGGAGGGCAGCAGGGTGGTCACCCTGGCCCGGGCTCCCCACGAGGAGGATGAAGTGGACGACGTGGAGATCGAGGACGACGGCTCCGCCGAAGAAGGCGCCGACACCCCCGACGAGCCGGAGGAAGAGCTGGACGAAGAAATTGACGAGACAGAAGAATAAAAAATAAAACCAGGAGCTGCCGCAAAATTTGAGTTTTGCGGCAGCTTTTTCTCGAATGAGCAATTAGGAATGAGCAGTGAGCAATGAAGGACAAGGGCACAAGCGTTGCTTGCAGCGCTGATAAATGATAGTTTTGCGGCGAACCGCCGCAGGTACTCGTGCCCCTGCTTGGTGCGGGAGTTTGGGTTCCGACCCGACCGGAAGTAAATCGGAAAATTTTAGTTTAGTGCCCTTAGGCACCCCTTGCGCGAGTAAGGGGTGCTGGTCTCCAGTGGAGACCGTTCAGCACCGGTCTCACCTGTCGGTTCGGTCGGTGCAGAACAATGCGCCAAGAAAGCCATGGCTTTCTGCGCTTTGCACCCGGAGCGAAGCGGAGAAAGCTGTCACGGCTTTGCCGTGACTGAGGGGATTCTAACTAGCGGTTTTATCCCACTTTCTGCGTGTGACTATCCCTTCCACCGCCTATCGGCGGTCCCCGCAGACTACGAAGCAGTCTGTTTCCCCTCTATAAATAAGGGGATGCAAAGGGCTGCTGAATTCTGATTTAGCAAATAGTCCTCCCTTGTTATCCTGAGTCGTCGAAGGCGGCGAAGGATCTCGACCCTTCTTTCTCAAATGGTGCAAGGGGCAAGATTCTTCACCGGGAAAGCAAAGCGCACTTTGCTTTTGCTCGGAATGACAAAGAGAGGATCACTGCCCTTTCTAACAACTAATTACTAACAGCTAACAACTAAAGGGCGGGATTCTTCGCGGCGGCAAAGCAAGCTTTGCTTTCGCTCAGAATGACAAAAGGAGGGAATCACCGCCCGTTCTAAACTTCTGCTTTACCTCAGGCTACAGCCGGAACTGATTGGAATTCTTGGTACGAAGAAAATAGGAAAGGAAGAAAAAACGATCCCCAAAAGCTCAAGTCTTTCGGGGATCGTTCTTTGCATTTACTTTTTTCAGCGTGTCGGAAATTTTTTATGCTTCCTTGCAGGTAACCTCAAACCTGTCGATCCGGCAGCGGCTTCCGTTTCGAATGGCCAAACCGTAACAGCCGGTCAGATAGGGCGCTTCCGGGTCTTCCACGGTCAGGAGAGCTTCGCCGTTTACGGAAAGGATGATTTTGTTTCCATCGGCCTTTACTGTCAAGAGGTATTCCTTTCCGTTTTCCCAGGCGTACTCCTTAGAGGCCAGGGTGCGTAAAGTGCGTTGGTTTTTAACGATCGCCAGCCGGTCTCCCAGAAATCCAGCAAAGTAGCCGCGCATAGCGCCCTGGGCGCGTACCATGACCAGGTGGTTCCGGCCGGTCATGGGGCAAATGTGAGCGTTTACCGTATAGTCCCGGAAATCGACGCCGCCGGTAAACAGCTCCCCGTGGTCTGCGCAGCTGCCGTAAGCGGCGCCGCCGGCCATTCTCCACAGGCCCATGGAATGGGAGGTTTGCCCCAGCTCTATATGGGAACCGTTCCACCGCTCTTCTCCCGCCTTGGCAAAATCCAGGGTGTAGGCCGGAACTCCTTCATAGGTCAAATGATCCACAAAAACCGTTACGGCGCTTCCGGCGGGAAGCTCCACTCCCACCTTCTGAATGCACCCATCTGACATGGGCAGCTTCAGCTTCAGCTCTGTCCAATCCTTTACCGTGGTCTCATCGCCATAGAGACAGCTTTGGGAATACGCGTCATAGGCAAAGGGGCGAAGGGCCGTGGGCTGGCTTGCCCGCACCCGCAGCACCACGGTTTGCCCGGGGAAAACCTCCGGCGTAAAGGAAGGGGAGTAGCGGTCATCGTTAAAATCGTCCGGCCGATAGTAGGTTTGGCGGTACAGACGGACCGGCTGCTCTCTCGCGGGGAATTCCCCTTGCAGGCAGCGCCCCATAGAAGCGTCTGTCAGAGGGATATTCCGCAGGGAGGCGGTTCCGTTTTCCACCCGGAAGGTATGGGTGCTGTCAGGCAGCGCAAAGGAGAACCGGGGAGCGGAGCCCTCCAGAATAGCCCGGTATTCCTCCGGATAGGCTTCCCCGGCGATCCGATAGCCGAGAGACGCCAAAAAGAAAGCGTCGTTGGTGATATCCCGAAGGTTCATGCAGCCCAATACGCTGGAGCAGGCCAAAAAATCGTTGATGGGCGCGCGCCAGGAAGCATCGATCCCTTCCAGCCCGACCATGACCCCCAGAATGCAGCCCACGTTGGCCACATTGCAGTCCGTGTCCCAACCGCACATATTGCATATATTGATGGAACGGGAAAAATCCCCGTTGCCGTACAGCAGGGAAAGCAGCACTACCGCTGAGTTTGGAATGATATGGCAAACGCCGGGATATCGATCGTAGCCGAAGTACTCCCGCACGTAGAAGAAGCATTCTCTCCAATCGCTTGGGTGCTCCCGATGGAAAGCCATTACCGCGTCTGCCATTCTCCTGTATTCACAATCCTCCGGGATCACTGAAAGCCCCGCCCGGATCACAGACAGGATATCATGCTCTACAAATGCCGCACTGACGCAGGCTGCAACAAACATGCCACCGTATACTCCGTTGCCGCCGTGGGTAACAGAGGCCATTTTTTCCGCATACCGGGCCGCCCGGTGATGATTCCCCGGATTCACCAGCCCCCAGGTATCAATAAAGATCTGCCCGCCGATCTGTTCCGCCACAGCGGCGCCATTCAGTTCTACCGATCCGGAAAGAGGTGCGTCAATGCCGTTTAACAGGTTCAGATACGCGGTATGCTCTGTGGACATGCCGTAGCCGCCCCACCAGAAAAAGCCATGCTGGCAGGGAACGTAATTGAGCACGGTCTCCCCCATTTCCCGGGAGGTGATCTCTTCCGTGCAGGTATGGTCTTCCAAGGCGCGGATAAAAAAGATCGGCCCGTTGCTGTCATCGTCTGCGGCAAAATTTTTGAAATCGAACAGGTAGCCTGATACTTCGCCATATTTTTCGGCGATCTGTTCATAGGACCAGCCTTCTACATTAGAGCCGTGTCGGATCCCAATAAGCTTACCGTACCACCCGGCATAAGCACGCTGGATATAGTCCTTGGGAATAGAGATTGACATAGTGGTTTCCTTCCCTAAAATATAGGTATTGTATCGTCATCTTCACAAAATTGCAATAGGGTTTGCAGGGATTACATGGAGCTGTCCAGCATCGTCAAGGCTTTTTCCGCCTCACGATACGCAAAGCGGTGGGTAATGAGGGAAAGCAGGTCAAGCCGGTTTTCCCGGCAAAGGCGGTAGATGGTTTTTTCCATGCGGATCCGGTTCCAAACGTCCCGCACGTGGGGGCCGGTGTTTTCGATCTGCGAGCAGATCAACTGGATCCGGTTATGGTGGAATTCTTCGCCCAGGATCAGCCCGGAGGCTTCCAGGGTCATAAAGCCGGAGCACACCACCTTGCCGTTATAGGAGCAGCTCCGTATGGCGGAGTGCAGCGCTTTGGGAGAGCCGGAAATTTCAATGACCTTGTCCGCGCCGCCCTTTGTCATACGCTTGATCTCCAGCCCCGCGTCGCAGCTGTCGGAGTTGATGGTTTTGAAAGCCCCCAGGCGCTTTGCCATGTTCAGCCGGTAATCGTTGCGGTCCACCGCGATGACGTCCGCACCGTTCAGCCGGGCCAGCTGAGAAACGATCTGCCCCGGAACGCCCTGTCCAAACACAGCCACGGTTTCCCCTACGTGGATATCCGCGTCTAAAATGGCGTTCATGGCAATGGCGCCCATTTGGGAATAAATGCCCAAAACAGGGTCCAGCTCTTCGGGAAGCAAATGGGAAAGGCAGTATTCCTCCGAAACTACCTGATGGGTGCGGTGGCCCCAGGTGCCGTATACCACCATTCCCTCAGAAACCTGTGTTACCCCGGGCCCCAGCTCACAGATCCGCCCGACTTCCTCATAGGCCCAGGCGCCGGGAATGGGATAGGGGCTTTTCGTTTGATCTGCCGGCTCAAATACCCGCAGATCGGCGTTAAAAGATTTTGTGAGATAGGGGTTATTTCCCCGGTAAAGAGTCAGCTGCGTGCCGGCGCTGATGCCGGAATACAGCATTTCCAGGCGAACCTCTCCGGGCTTTAAGGCGAGATCTTCCGTATCAGCATAGCCCAGCTCTCTGGGCCCTCGAATTACGATCATGTTTCCCATAAATTATGCCTCCTTCGCGTTGTCCGATACTGTTTTTACAAGGCATAGGCCCTGATATCCCTCTTGAATGGGGCAGGAGCTTTTCTTTCCTGCCAGCACGGCCTCTACAAAGGCCCGCACTTCCTCCAAATACATGTCTACCTCACCGCATACGGTGGATTCCACCGGCTCCTCTCCGGAGGTGTCCCAGAACACGGCGTGATTGGGATCGGTAAACTGGGCGGTGACGTTTTCAAACACCGCCGTAAAGGGGTTTTCCCATTTGCCGGGAACCGCGCAGTTGGTGGCGGTAATAGACCCCAATGCTCCACTGCAAAACCGAAGCAGGGAAGCGCTGACGTCTTCAATGGTGTAATTCGGCACATCGGCGTGGCAGAGATTGGCCATCAACCCGGTGGAGAATTCGATGGGCCCCATCAAATAAAGGGCCATATCGTACAGGTGAATGGCCTGTTCCAGTATTTGGGATCCGCACTTATCCTTTTGCCGCCACCAGGGGCTGTGCAGGGAATTACACTCGTAGCGGGCGTTAAACAAAACGGGCTTTCCGGCTTTGCCGGAATCCATCAGTTCCTTCAGCTGGCAAACGGCTTCTCCAAACCGGTAGTGATACCCCACCTGAGAAATGACGCCGTTTTTTTCAATGGCCTCCACCATGCTTCTGGCGCGGCCTTCTTCCAGGGCAATGGGCTTCTCGATAAAAATATGGATCCCAAGGTCAGCCGCCTTTTCCACCTCGCCGTTGTGGGCGAAGGGCGGCAGGCAGAGAAAAAGCAAGTCCGGCTTTTCCTCCCGGAGCATCTTGTCAAAATCTGTATAGACGCGGGCATTATAAGACTGGGCCAGCTCATTAGCGGCGCTTTCCTTGACGTCGCAGACCGCCCGCAGGGAAACTGTTTCCAGCTCCTTCAGGCTTTGGGCGTGTCTATGGCCCATTCCCCCCGCTCCTAAAATTGCGGCACGCAGCATCATACATTCTCCTTTTCATTTCTTTTTTCACTGAGATAAATTTCATATCCGTAGGGCAAAAGGGTTCCCTGAATATGGTCTTTGCAGAAAACCGGCGCGCCGGTCAGGGCGTTTCGGTATGCTCTGCCGGCCTCGGCCGGAACGGAAAATTCCTGTTCTCTGTCGGTAAAGTTCAGGACCACCACCGCTTCCTGTGCCGATCCGGCAGCAAAACGGGAGAAGGCGTACCAGCCGTTTTGATCCTGGATCAGTTTGCGGTCTCCGTTTACGCGCAAAGCCTCCGTATTGGCACACAGCTTCAGAACACAGGCAAGCTTTTCCCGCATTTCCTTGGAAAAGCCCAGCTGCAGCAGGCTGCAGTCATCGTGTAGGATCGCGCCGGTGGTCACAATGGTGATAAGCTCCAAAAGGAACTGGGGCTCTGTCAGGGGAGTATTCCAATAGGTGCCCAGATAGGTGGTTCCTCCGGCCCGGATCACCGTTTCTCTCCAGGTGCTGAGGGCGGGCTCCAAAAGGGAGGGGTCTTCCTTTTGAATAGCTTCACCGATCAGGGTGACCGGGTGGGAAAAGCGGAGAATGGAATAATCCTGAAGGGAATTGTACCCGGCTTCCAAAAGCCACCGCCTTAAGCTTTCCCCGGCGGCTCCTCCGCCCTCCGGCTGTAAATACTGGTTGGGATATTCCCGAACAACGTCGGTAATGCACTGGTTATTCAGGGTAAAATCGCAGTTTAAGTAACAAAAGGGCGCGTCGATGATCATGCCGTCAATGCCGGTATCCAGCCAGAACCGCAGGATTTTTTTACATTCCTCCTGCCAGGCGGCGGAGGCGAAATTGTATTGGGGCAGGGCCACGTCATTTTGAAAGCCCAGCCATTTGACCCAGTAGTATTTGTCCGCCCGGGGGCTGAATGCCCACTGGCCCTCCGGCTCTTTTCCGAATTCGGTGGAAAAGGTTTTGGGCGGGGGCGCGTCTTCTCTGTCGGACCAAAGAAAAAAGCTGGTTTCCCGGCTTTCTATGCCGCGTCTTACATCGTCCTGAGCCTTCAGAAAATCCACATTTTCCATGGCGGCATAGCCCACATTGATAAAAATGATCACGGCCATGCTTCGCCTGTGGCATTCTTCGATCAATTTCAGAAACTCTTCCATGGTGCCGATGGCGGGGTCCACAATGGTAAACTCATAGGGATCCAGCGCGCCGTATTGATCTCCTCCCCAATAGGGGGCGAAGATCTCAATGGCGCCTACGCCTTGCGCCTGGTACTCGTCCAGCATGGAGATGGTCTTTTGCAGCGGAATGCCGTCCCTGCGGGAAAAGACACGGGAGATGCAGGGGCAGGTTTCCCACCAGTTTTGTTTTAGAGCGCTAGTTTGGTTCATCTTGCCTTTCCTCCACTTTTATTTCCAGCAGCTCCGCCTCCGAGGGTGATAACTCGGCGGAGCCGCATGGCAGCGAAATGGTAATGGTGGTTCCCTGGCCCAGGGTGGAGCGGGCCGAAAGCCCATAGCGGCTTCCGTAGTACAGCTTGATCCTGTCGTTTACATTTCGAAATCCGATGCTGTTGCCGTTTTTGCTGACAACGGTGCCTTCCAGCAGTCGCTTCAGGGTATCCGGGGCCATGCCGGCGCCATCGTCCTGAATTTCAATGAGGATATTATTTTCCGCAACACGGGAGGAGATCATAATGGAAATGGTTTTCCGGTCGCAGGTCAGGCCGTGACGAATGCTGTTTTCCACCAGGGGCTGCAGGGTGACCTTGGGGATCTGCGCCGCTTCCGTCAGGGGATCGATCTGATAGTACACGTTGATTCGGTTCCTATACCGTTTCTTTTGCAGGGCCAAATAAGCGCGCACCGCCTGCAGCTCTGATTCCAGAGAAACCAAGTCCTTTCCCTGGGAAAGAGTCTGCCGGTAAAAAACCCCCAGGTCCTCTACCGCTTCCCGAATTTCCTCCCTGGGGTGGTTATCGGAAAGCCAGGCGATGGTGGAAAGGGCATTGTATAGAAAATGAGGGTTGATTTGCGTTTGCAAAACCTCCAATCGGAATTTTTCCTTTTGCAGCTGCATCACGTAGGTCTCGTGGATCTGCCGCTTCAGCTCCAGCGCCATTTGGGTAAAGTTGGCGTCCAGCACGGCGGCTTCGTCTTTTCCCGTAAGGGGCGGGCCCAATTCCATTTCTTTCTTTCGAAAGGTCTCCATTTTGCGGATCAGGAAATCAAAGCGCCGGGAAACCTGCCTGGAAAACAGGAAGATCAGCGGCAAAATGGTCAAATTCGCCAGCAAAAAGAGAAGCCGGCCAAAGCTCCACATGGTGTCGGAAACCATTCCCGCTTCCGCCAGGGGCACAATGGTCATCAGCTTCCAGCCGTTACTTAAAGAAGAATCCTCCGTATAGTACCATTCGTTTCCGATCTGCACCTTGCCGTTTTCTTCCGGGAGCCAGCTGAAATCCTCCCCATAGTCCCCGTCGGAGGCGACAACAACAGCGCCGCTCTGGTCTAAAAGGATCATCTGAAAATCGTCCTGCGCGTTGATCACGTCTGTAATGGCACGGCCGTCCACTTCAATGGTCAGCATGCCGATGGGTACGCCCAGGTGCCTGGCGGAATAAAGAATTCTGCTGTAGGCAAAGCTTTGGTACTTGCCCTTCTCACAGTCCCGGTTGGAGGGGTCCCAGTATTCG
Organism: Bacillota bacterium; assembly: GCA_021771115.1. Taxonomy (GTDB): domain Bacteria; phylum Bacillota; class Clostridia; order Oscillospirales; family Acutalibacteraceae; genus Acutalibacter. The sequence continues at coordinate 24,017 of JAETPP010000010.1, forward strand.
TGGTTTTGAATATTCCGAAGGCTGGACCAGTACCCTGCCGTGCCAAGCTCCAGGATCTCCTGATATTCCGGCTGGCTTTTCATGTAGGTATCCAGGCGAATCAGATACGGGTAGGAATTGTGCAGGGTGGGGTTGGAGGAATACACCGTAATATGCCTTAAATAAGGCCAGCTCAGCCGATTTGCGCCGTACTGATCCCAAATGCTTTGATACAGATCCAATGCTCCCAGAACGCTGGGATAGGGCTTTTCCAAATTGTTTTTCAGTTCGCTGTTATTCGATACCAGATTGGCCAGAGATTCGTAAACCAAAAACTGAGAATTCAGGATCTGGGTATAATTGACACTGCGGGAGCGTACGGTTTCCAAAACCTGCTCCCCCACAACACTCTGATTGTAGTACGTATAAAAAAGGCTTACAATGAAAAAGAGGATCCAAACGGAGACGTAGATGAAAAGCAGCTTCCCCCGCAGGCTCATATTGTGGATATGGTGAGAAACACGCATAGTCAAGCCTCCTTTTTGAACAGGATCCTTACTGCCTTGTTACCTGGCGGCGGTATTCGCCGGGGGTCAGTCCGAAGTACTTTTTGAATACCAGGTTGAAATAAGAAGGGCTTTCGTAACCGGTCAGCATGCCGATCTCCTGAATTTTATATTGCAGCTGACCCAGCATTCGGGCGGCGTGGTCCATACGCACCCGCTCCACATAGTCCATGATGGAAATTCCCATATGGCTCTTAAAGATCCGGCGGACATAGGAGGGAGAAAGATACAAATTTTCCACAATGGCCTCGGTGTTCAGCGGCTTTGCGTAATTTTCATCGATAAAGCGCTGAACATAGGTCACAATGGTATTGGGCTGAGAAGCCTCCTGCTGTTCCCCGGTATTTTTCTGCTTTTCATAAAACAGAACATGGCCCAAAGGAGAGCTTTCCCTTTTTTGCACGGCGGAAATGCTTTGCCGGGAAAGCTCTGAAAGCTGTTCCGGTTCTTCGGAAATATCGCTGATTCCGATAAAGACGTCCCGAAGCTGTTGAGAGTACAGCTGCTCCAAAAGCTTATCGGCCGTTTTGGAAAGCCGGTCAATGGCACTGCTTTCCTCCATAAAGCCGGGTAAGGTAAACACAATGGCGGCGGTACGGTGATCGGTGACCACCGGAACCAGTGCTTCCATTTCTTTGGCGAAGCGCTGCAAAAACGGCCGCAGATCATACATGTCCGCACAGCTGGCGGCGGAGAATACAAGGGAAAACACCGCAAGCTTCTTTCGCTCCAGAGAATCGGAAAACGGCGGCTGAGCAAGGAGCCTTTTGGTTTTTTCTTGGGGCGCGGTCAGCGCGTGCCGCAAAAGATGCTCTTCCTCCGGAGAATAAAGAAAAACTGGAGCGTCCGCGCTCAAAGGGCGCCTTCTGTCATTTTGTGATCTGGCAGGCAAAAGCTTATACAGGGCCCGAAACAGCTCTTCCCGTTTTACCGGCTTCAGCAGATAGGAGCTGACGCCTAAGTCGATCCCCGCCCTGGCGGCCTCAAAATCTTCATAGCCGGAAATAATAATGGAATGGGGGGCATACTCCTGGCAAGGGACTTGGTTCAGCATTTCGATCCCGGTAAGGACCGGCATGGCCAGATCTGTCAGGATTACGTCCGGGCGAAGCTGCCTTGCCTTTTCCAGGCCTTCCTGTCCGTTTCTGGCCGTTGCGCAGATCTCCAGCGGCAGATCGAATCCCTTGATCATAAGAGATAAGCCCTGCAATTCAAGATCTTCATCATCTACCAATAAAATACGGCACACAGCCACCTTCCCCCTTTCCCCCTTTTTTCAAGAGTATTGTATCACAAGAGGATTTTAATTATCAACGCCAAGTTGGTAAAAAGGACAAAAAATAATACTGATTGCCATTATTTTATATAGATTTCGTTGCCATGCGCCTCTATAATAAAATTTAAAGAAACGCTGAATCAATCTGGCGCGCAGGATACGTGCCAAGCCTGCTGGTGTGATTTATTCAGTGCTTCCTTAGACCAGCTTCTCGAAGGTACGTATGCCTTGGTTTCTGAGGGTGAAAACCGCATACAGCTTTTCAGGAAGCAGAAAAATACTTTTGAACAGAGGAGGCCTTGTTATGAAAAAAGAGATCCAATTGACAGCCGTTTTGTTAGCGCTGGTACTTCTGATCTGTGGGTGCAGCGCTGCCCCGGAAACCAGTTCTGCTCCCGTGGGCAGCACCACGGGGACAAGCAGCACCGTTTCCGATCAGGGAACCGGTACGGCGGAACCTATTGAGTTTGAGATATTTATTCCCGACCCGAATAAAAAAATTCCGCCGGAAGACGCGCCTGTAATGCAGCAGCTGTTTGAAAAGACAGGGGTGCGCATCAAATACACGGTTCCGCCTACGGAAGCAAAGGAACGGCTAAATATCATGCTTTCCAGTGACGACCTGCCGGATCTGATCCGGTTTGACGATTCCAGTATCATGAAACAGTATATTGACGCGGGAAAGCTGCTGAAGCTCAATGACCTGCTGGAAACTCACGCTCCCCAGCTTTTCAACGTGAACTGGGAGACCTTCCGAAGCCGTATTGCCGATGAAAACGGCGATTACTGGTATATGCCCGGCAATTATACCTTCGGACAAGCCTATATTGAAGCCAACTACGGCTTTAACCTTCGCAACGATTATCTGGAGGAATTCGGCTATGAAAATGTGCCGAAAACCATGGCCGATATCAAGGAGCTTTTGAAAAAAGTGAAGGAGTGGAACCCGGATATTATTCCGATGGGCCTGGCCCTGGGTCCCCAAGGGCATCTGAACTACTTGCCGCAGATCGGCGCCGCCATGAATGGCCTTACCTATCTCGACAACTGGGGCGGATATTCCCTGTATTTACTGGATGAGGCAAAGGACGAGCTGGTGTACTACACGGATTCCCCGGAGCTCAAGGCTTTTTTCCAGTTCTTAAATGAACTGAATGTGGAAGGACTCATTGACCCGGAATCCCCTATCATGTCTGCTGAAATGCTGAAACAAAAGGCGGTTTCCGAGCAAATCTGGTCCTTCTTCGGTCCCTGGTGGGAAGTGAATTCCGAGGTAAACGCCTATGAGGCCTCCATCGGTTCTCAGGAACAGTCTGTGGTGGTATACCCCACCGCCGATGCTTCTATCGAGGTGGGTACCTATTCTCCTTATACCGTGGATATGTTCACAACAGGCGTTACGGTAACCACAAAATGTAAGGATCCCGAACGGTATATGGACTTTATTGAATACATCAATACGGAAGAGGGCTGGCTGAACGCCCAGGGCATTATCGATTACCATCATACCGGAGATAATACGGCAGAGTCCACGGAAGGATATGACTATATTATCCGCGAAGATATGCTCATCGATGGAAAACCTGCTTTTCAGTCCAGTTCCTGGATGGGAGATATGTGGGAATCCGATGAAAACTGGTGGTGGAACCGCGGCGTTGAGTGTATGGGAGATTTTACCTACAGCATCAATTTCCTGCACAAGAATTCCAGCTATGTAAAGCCCCCGGAGGATGTGAGCATTTGGTGGGATGAAAATACACAGCGGATCAATGCCCTGCTGGGCGTGACCGGTGAAAACTATCAGGAAAAGGAAAACGCCCGGGGCGTTGACGCCAGCGCGATTTCCGGCCTGGAGATCCTTTCGGAGGACGCTGCCTACACGAAGCTTCTTGCCGTTCAAAAGCTGCACGAAACAACGCTGCCCAGAATCATTATGGCAGGAAGCTCCGAAGACTTTGAGAAGGAATGGAATGCCTACGTGCAAGCGCTTAAGGAGGCCGGCGTAGAAGAAGTAATGGCAAAATATAACGAGCTCTACCACACGCGTATGGAGGCCTGGAGAAGCGCGGAGTAATTTCAGAAGGGTGTGAACGAACGATATGCGGCAGTATAAAAAAGCAGGGCGGAGTTCTCTTCGGAAATCCGTGTGGCGGCAGAAGACCCTGTACCTGATGCTGTTTCCGGCGATTTTATTTACTGTGATTTTTGCTTACGTTCCTATATGGGGTATTTTCACTTCGTTTTACGATTACAATCCCGGGCTGGGCTTTTCCGGAAGTCCCTTTGTAGGCCTGAAGCATTTCCAGCGCTTTTTCTCGGAGAAATCCGTATTTCTGATCCTGCGCAATACCGTTGCCATCAGCTTCCTGAATATTCTTTTCGGCACGGTATTTGCGATCTTGTTCGCGGTGCTACTCAATGAACTTCCCTTTGTGCGGTTCAAGAAAACCGTACAGACCGTTTCCTATCTGCCGCATTTCGTTTCTTTCGTGGTCGTTTCCAATATTGTACAGACACTTTTGGCTACAAACGGGCCGATAAACGGTCTTTTGGTCTCCCTTGGGGTTCTGGAAAAGCCCGTTGTTTTCTTCACGATCCCGGAGGCTTTTTGGTGGCTGGTCACGGCCATGAACGTGTGGAAGGAAATGGGCTGGTCTGCCATTATCTATATCGCCGCCATTGCGGGGATCGATCCTTCCCTGTATGAAGCGGCTATGGTGGACGGCGCCGGAAGATTGCGCCGGATCTGGCACATTACGCTTACAGGGATCCGCCCAACCATTGTGGTACTTCTGGTTCTGGCCGTGCCGGACCTGCTGAACGCGGGCTTTGACGCCTCCTATTTGCTGGGAAACGCTATGGTGTCCAATTTCAGCGAGGTGCTGGATACTTACATTTTCCGTGTGGGCCTGCAGGAGGGGCAATATTCCTATGCGGCCGCCGTGGGGCTTTTGCGCCAGGCGGTAGGGCTGGTGCTGATCCTTTCGGCAAACAAATTTTCCAAAAAGGTCAGCGAGTACAGCCTGTTCTGACTCGGAAACGTTTCGTAAACCGCTCCGAAGTGAAATATTCAGAAAGGATCTCTGATGCCTATGCGTAAAAGTTGGCAGGACCGTGTTTTCAATGCGGGAAATCTTTTCTACATGCTGTTGGTATCCGCCTGCACGCTGTACCCGTTCCTGCATATTCTGGCCGTTTCCCTAAACGACGCCAGGGATTCCACCAGGGGAGGGATCACCATCTTTCCCCGGATCCTCAGCTTCGACAGCTACCGCACCGTATTTGGATATGAAGGCCTGTATCATGCCTTTTTCGTCAGCGTTCTGCGCACCGTGGCCGGTACGGCCCTGTTCCTGATCGTTACCACCTTAGCGGGCTACGTGATGACCAAAACACAGCTGAAGGGCTACCGCGTCTTTTACATGTTCTTTGTGGTTTCCATGTTTGTCAGCGGTGGTCTGGTTCCCACCTTTCTGCTGTATAAGCAGCTGGGAATTCAGAATACCTTTTGGGTGTATATCCTGCCCGGGGCCTTCAGCACCTATTACATGATCCTGTTCAGAACCTACATTATTCAGCTTCCGAAGGGCCTGGTGGAATCCGCCACCATCGATGGCGCGGGGGAATTTACCATCTTCAGAAAGATCGTGTTTCCCCTGTCCACGCCGATTTTGGCTACCATTGGCCTGTTTGTGGCAGTAAACCAGTGGAACGCCTGGCAGGATACGCTGTATTACACCTCAAACCCGGATCTGGAAACACTTCAATACGTTTTAATGAAGGTGCTCCGACAGGCGGAGGCCACCCAAATTGCCAAGCAGGCCCGTTCCGCCATGGCCAGAACGCTGGGAACCACCACCATCACGCCGGATTCCATCAAAATGGCGATCACCATTGTCGCCACGGTGCCCATTCTGTGCGTGTATCCCTTCCTGCAAAAGTTTTTTGTAAAGGGTATGGTGCTCGGCGCCGTGAAGGGATAGGCCCTGGAAAAGACCTTCGCCGAATCGAAAGACAGACTGCCGCAGTTTGCCCTTTTGACCATAAATAGTGGAAGAGAAAAGCGAGAGAACCGCCAGACCTTCTCTCGTTTCCACTAGGATCTATTGGGAAAAACTATGAAGGTCTGAGCGGGGGGAAAAGTTTTTTCGATACATTCAAAGCAATAAAAAAAGAGAGGGGTATTCCCCTCTCTTTTTTTATTGCGCCGGTTGCCCTTTTATCCTACCGCGGAAGAGATTCCGCCTTCGGGCGAAGGAAATTCCGGCAGTTGGCCGGTGGCTTCAAAAATAATTTTACAAAGGGCCATGGCCCGTTCCCGGTAGAGGAGTACTACCTGCTGAGAAGAGGAAAGAACGCTTTCATTTGTGTCCCCGGCTTCTTCCCGGATAGCGGTGATCCTGTCCTCCACCGTGGTCTCCCATTCGGTCTGCTCCGCCTGCAAGGCGGACTTTTCCTCTTCCGGTGTTTGTTCCAGCGCCAGAGGATACACGGTATCGATCAGATCCCGCCAGCTTCTGGCGGCCTGGTTGCAGGCCTGGCGCATCATGGAGAAGGAGGAAGCCAGGGAGTAGTCCTGATCATATTTTTTATCAATGGGATTTTGAGAGAAAAGATCCTCAAAGGAGCCCTCCTCTACTCCGCTGGGGGTGGAGATCAAGTCCTCCGCCGGCGTAAACCGGGAGCTTTCCGGCGCCGGTGTGGAGGAAATTGCGCTATCAGAGCTTTCCGGCAGCGAAGAACTTTCCGGTTTCTTGTTTTCACAGCCCGCAAGTCCCAGCGCCATCACAGCGCAAAAGCCCATGCAAAGCCACTTCTTCAGGTTGTTCATAATGGTGACCTCCTTATTTTTCTGAAATGAGCAGGGAGCTGTAAGAATGAAGAATGAGCAATTTTAAGGACAAGGGCACAAGCGTTGCAGGTAACGCGTTTAGTTCCCTTAGGCTCCCCTTGCTTCGCAAGGGGAGCTGTCACGGCTTTGCCGTGACTGGGGGGATTGAAAGCTGGCGATTTCATGCAGCCTTCCTGCGCAAGCCCGATCCCTTCCGTCATGCTTACGCAGGCCACCTCCCCTTGTAAACAAGGGGAGGCTAAGGGCTAATAAATTTCAATTCAGCGAATTAAGTCCTTGCCCTTAAATTGCTCATTGCTCATTCCTCATTGCTCATTACGCCCTTACAGGCTTCCCTGCTCCACTAATTTAGCGGTTTTCAAAATGCCGATTTGGGTTTTGGCGTCCGGGATCTCGTTTCGCAGGACCATTTTCACCGCGTCAGCCAGAGGGATGCGCTCGTTTGTGAGGAATTCTCCCTCGTCCAGGTGCAGGGCGCCTTCGTCGCCTGTCAGGCGGCAGGCCCAAAGGCGGATGATCTCTCCCGCGTAGCCGGGGGTGGGGTAAACAGCTCCCAGGGAAACATAGGTATCCGCCGTGGTGCCGGTTTCCTCCCGCTGCTCCCGCTTCATGGCTTCAAAGGGGTCCTCTCCCGGCTCCAGCTTCCCGGCGGGCAGCTCTAAAAGCACTTCTTTATAAGGATAGCGGAACTGGCGGACAAAGATCAGCTCGTTTTTCTCGGTTAAAATCGCCACGCTTACCCCGCCGGGGTGCTCCACTACCTCCCGCTTGGTGAGCTTGCCGTTTTCCAGCTCCACCTCGTCCACATGGACCCGGATGATTTTTCCGTTGTAGATCTCTTTTTCTGCTTTTTTTACTTCTGTCAGCTTCATGGTAGGTTCCCCTTTTTATCAGGTTTCGTCAAAAAGGCGGTTCATCACAAGGCCTGTGATGAGCTTCGGATAGAAATAGGTGGATTTCTGGGGCATTTTCTCCCCGGCGGCGGCCACCGCGCCGATCTCGCTGACACGGGTGGGGTTTAACAGGAAGCAGCACTGGCTTTTCCCCGCCCTGACGGACTGCTCCGCCTCCTCTGAGGAGCGGGTGTAGCTGAGGTTTTTCTGAGCCGCCATGTTTTCCTTGTCGATCCCCAAAAGCTTTTCCAAAATCAGGCTGTGCAGGATCGTCACGTCCAAATGGCGGTAGGCCGGGCTTTTTTCCGGCAGCAGGCCGTCCATCACGGCAATATCCTGCAAAGCAAGGGTATACCACCTGTGCCCGGTAAAGAAGCCGAAGGCGTGGCGGCCCCCTTCATAATAGGCCTTCAGCGCCTGTTCCGTTTCCTCCCGGCTTTCCCTGGGGGCGGTCTCAAACCACTCTCCGCAGGTCTCTACCAGCTTTTTCCCATCAAAGGAGGATAGGCCGTCAAGCAGCCTGTGGGTGGGGAACACTACCAAACCCTCGTCCTCCATATCCACCAGCATCATCATCACATACTCCGCGCCGGGGCAGTATTTCTCCTGTTCCCGCAGGGTGTTCCGATACCGCAGGGCCGTTTCGTACCGGTGGTGCCCATCGGCGATATACAGCTTTCGGTCGGCAAAATCCTCCCGCAGGGCAGAAATGGAAACGGGGTCGTTCACCACCCAAAGGCGGTGGGTGACTAGGCCGTCGGAAAACTCATACCGGGGAGAGCAGGAGGCGGCCAAATTATTAAGGCGCTGCCGGGTGATATGCTTCTCGTCCGGGTACAGGGAATAGATCTGGCTGAAATTGCAGCCGGTGGCCCGCATCAGCCGGAAACGGTCCTCCTTTGCCTTGCTGAGGGTCTCCTCGTGGGGCAGGACCACCCCGGCGGAAAATTCCTCCAGCCGCACACGGCAGATCATGCCCCGAAGCTTTTTCACTTCTCCGTGATCCACCCGGTCGAGAAATTCTTCCTCATAGATGTAAATACCCTCGTCCATATCCTCTTTCAGAATGCCCGTATCCAGCCATTCCTTCAAAGTGGCGCCGGCTTCCCGGTAAGGCTCTTCCCCTTTCGGAAGCTCCAGCCGGATCATATTATATGGATTTTGGGCAAGATAAGCCTTGTACTCCTCTTCGCTGATAATATCATAGGGCGGGCAGACCAGCTCCTTGATATCCCCAGCCTTCGCGGTATCGTACCGCAGCGCCTGGAAGGGCCTGATTTCAGCCAAAGTGATCACCTCGTTGTCAGATGTTGGATACCGGAAATGAAAAAACGTTTCCAGAAAATAAAAATTTTTTGCTCCGTTCCTATTGTACACCGTTTGCCGCTTTTTCGTCAAGGCACCTGCGGTGCGGCACCCGGCGGCGAACCGCCGCGGGTACTCGTGAAGCCTCTTGCTGCGGGAGGAAGGCTTCTGACCCGACCGAAAGTAAGCTATCAATTATAGTGCAGCACTCTAGTAGTTAGTTGTTAGAGGGCAAGTCCCCATTTTTGTCATCCTGAGTCCCATCCCTGTCATTCTGAGCAGAAGGCGAAGAATCTCGTCCTTGTATTTCGTGTGGAAAGGTAAAGGACGAGATCCTTCACCGCCTGCGGCGGTTCAGGATGACAGGTTTGAGCCCTTGCCCTTCTCTAGTATCCAGCATCTAGTATCCAGCATCCAGTATCCAGCATCTAGTATTCTAAATCATCATGCTTCATTCACAAAACGTTCACAATGACAGGCTATGATAGCAGTATTGCCCGGAAAGGCGGGATAGGGTCTTGCAAATCTTCGGATTTTGCAGTACTATTTATAAAGGGAATTTTTGGTGAAAACAAGGGCTATTTGCAGCCGCCTTCCGCCGGATGGGAAAAAACCGGAAGAACGGCGTTTTCTTACCGAAGCAGAGGTCCCGCAAGTCAGAAAGTCTGCTCTTTTCGGAGCCGGACGGAAAACAGGAGGAATCAGGTCAAATGGTAGAGGTCAAAAACCTCACAAAGCGCTATGGCACCAAGCTGGCGCTGGATCATGTGAGTTTTACAGTGGAGGAGGGCTCCATCGTGGGCTTCCTCGGCCCCAACGGCGCGGGAAAATCCACAACGATGAACATCGTTACCGGATATCTTTCCGCCACCTCGGGCGAGGTTTTGGTTTCGGGGAAAAACACCCTGGACGAGCCCCAGGAGGTCAAAAAAATGATCGGCTATCTCCCGGAGATGCCGCCGCTGTACATGGATATGACGGTGAAGGAATACCTGAACTTCATGTATGAGCTGAAAAAGACCAGGCTGCCCAGAGAAAAGCATCTTTCCGAGATCTGCAAGCTGGTGAAGATCGAAAATGTTTACAACCGGCTCATCGGAAACCTGTCCAAGGGCTATAAGCAGCGTGTGGGCATTGCCCAGGCGCTGATCGGGAACCCCCCCGTCCTCATTCTGGACGAGCCCACCGTGGGCCTGGATCCCAAGCAGATCATTGAGATCAGAACGCTCATTAAAAATTTGGGAAGAAATCACACCATCATCCTCAGCTCTCACATTCTGTCAGAGGTGCAGGCGGTGTGCGAGCGCATTATCGTCATCAATAACGGCCGCGTGGTGGCGGACGGCGCCACCGATACCCTGGCCCACGATCTTTCCAAGGACCACCGGCTGCTGCTGCGGGTGGAGGGCCCTGAGCGGGAAATGGTTCACGCCCTTTTGGGACTGCCCCATGTGGTGGACGCGGCTTCTCTGGGCGAAAAAGAGCCGGGCGTGTTCGAGCTTACGGTGGAATCCGAGCCGGACGCGGATCTGCGCCGGGATGTGTTTGCCCTGCTTTCCAGAAAGGGCTGGCCTATGCTGGCAATGAAAACCATGGACCTCACGCTGGAGGACCTGTTCCTGCAGCTGACAAGCGGCGACGCTGCCCTGGCGCAGCCTTCCGCGGAGAATTCCTCTGACGGGGCCGAAGAAAACGAGGAAGCCGAGCAAGGAGGAACGGAAGAATGAAAGCGATTTTCAAAAGGGAGCTTCGCTCCTATTTCAACGCCCCGGTGGGCTATGTGTGCATTGCGGCCCTTGCCGCTCTTTACGGGTATTTCTATTACCAGGTCATGGCCCTGGGCTCCACCGGCTATATCAGCAATGTGTACGGCACCATGTTTTCCTTCAGCATGATCGTGATCCCCATCATCACCATGCGCAGCATGACGGACGATCAAAAGAATAAAACAGATCAGGCCCTGCTTACCGCCCCGGTAAGCGTTACCGCCATTGTGGTTGGAAAATTCCTGGCCTGCTGGTTTGTGTTCTTTGCAGCCTCCACCCTGGGGCTGCTCCCGGCGGTGGCCATGAGCTTCTTTTCCAGCCCGGCCTGGGGGGAGATCATCGGCAACTATCTGGGCACCCTGCTGTACGGCGGCGCCATGATCTCCATCGGCGTGCTCATTTCCAGCCTGACGGTGAGCCAGATCATTGCCGCCATCGGAACCTTTGTGGTATCTGTGTTTCTGATGTATATCGATAACCTGGCCACTGCCATTTCCAGTAAGGCGGTAAACGCCGTGGTGGGCTGGCTTTCCTTCAACAGCCGGTACACCACCTTTACCCAGGGCATTTTCAGCGTATCCAGCACGGTATTTTTCCTCAGCGTGATTGCGGTATTTTTGTTCCTGACCGCCCGCAGGCTGGAAAGCCGCCGTTGGAACTAAAGGAAAGGGAAGGAGGTCATAGCAATGGAAACCAATCGTAACGACCGGGATCAGATCGAAAATCAGCTTTCCACCGAGGCGGAGCAGCAGGAAACTGCCGCCCCGGAAAGCATAGAGGAAGCTCAGCCGGAGCAGGAGCAGGCCGCGGAGCCTGAGAAAAACGGCGAAGCGGAAAAAACCGCTCCGAAGCAGGAACCGAAGCAGAACAAGAAAAAGGGCGGCGGGCTGTTTCGCAGCAACAAATTCAAGCGCGGCGGCATGGCCACCGTCATGTCAGTTGTCTTTATCGCCATCATTGTGGTGATCAATATTCTGGTGGGCCTTTTAACGGATAAGTTCCCCTCCATGAATATGGATCTTACCGCCGATAAGCTCAATACCCTTTCCGACCAGGCCATCGAGATCGCCAAGGGTGTGGAGCAGGAAACCACCATTTACCTCATCGGCGAGGAGGATGCGTACCGCAAGGACCGCCTGTATGCCTCCTATGGTCTGGAATACAGCCAGGTATCAAACCTGGCGGAAAAGCTGCGGGAGGCAAATTCCAGGATCTCTGTGGAATTCATTGATCCGGATACCAACCCCGGCTTTATCAGCGAATACCCGGAGGAAAACCTGACTTCCGGCACTGTGCTGGTAAAAACGGAAAAGCGGCACAAGGTGCTGACCGTCAGCGATATGTTCAGCGTACAGACTAACCAGAGCACCTATCAAAGAGAAACTTATTCCAAGGTAGACAGTGCCCTGGCGGGCGCCCTGGAGATCGTAAACCTGGAAAGGGTGCCGGTGGTCACCATCGCCACCGGCCACGGAGAGATGCTTACCGACGAAGTGCTCAGCAGCTTCCGCGACCTTCTGGAAACCCAGAACTTTGAGATCAAAGAGATCGATTTTATGACGGAAGAGATCTCTGAGGATACCCAGCTTTTGATGATCCCCACCCCCTCTACCGATTATACGGAGGAAGAGATCCAGAAGCTGCGGGAGTATATCGATAACGACACCAGCGCGGAGCGCCGGGCTCTGCTGGTCACCTGCCACGCCTCTCAGAGCAAGCTGCCCCGGTTGGAGAGCTTTCTGGAGGAGTGGGGCGTTCAAGTAGGAGAAGGTGTGGTAGCGGAAACAGATTCCACCCGGGTGGCCCTGCGCAATGGGAGCTATGTGCTGGTAGACCCCACCGAGAACCTGCTGACGGAAAACACCTACAACCCCCTGGTATCCGCCCAGAGCAGGCCCCTTTCCCTGCTGTTCGCGGCCAACGGCGACGTGGTGCAGACCGAGTCCCTTTGGACCACGGCGGACAGCGCCTATGTGGCCACCGAGGATATGACCGAGGCGGATTTTGATACCTTGGAAACCTCCCAGCAGACCGTGGCCTGCATTTCCGAGAAGCGGCCCAGAGTAGACGGCGAGGAAAGCCGCAGAAGCCTGATCGTGTTCGGCTCTTCCTATGTTTTTACCGACACCTTTATGAATACGACGGCCTTTGGCGACAGAAACTATGTCTCGGACCTTTTGAGCTATTGTACCGGTACCGACCAAAGCGCCGTTTCCGTAACGACCCATCAGGTACCCACCAACACCCTGGATGTGGCGGCCTCTGTGAGCACCATAAACCTGCTGGGCCTGGGCGTGTTTACCGTGGGCTTGCCGCTGGCCATCCTGATCATTGGGCTGGTGGTATTCCTGAAGAGGAGGCACCTGTAAGCCTATGAAAAAGACCGGAAGAAATATTTTGATCATGCTCCTGGTGCTGGTGGTGCTGGGCGGGATCTCCGCCTGGCTGTTCCTGGCGCCCTCCCAGGAGGGGGAGGAAAGCTCCTCTTCTCCTTCCTCTCAGGCGGTATCTTCCGCCGCCGGGGAAGTCCTGACGGAGCTGGAGGCGGAGGACGTGGCCTCCATTTCCGTGAAAAACCAGGAGGACAGCTTTCAGTTTGTCCCCATGGGAGAGGATTTCGGCCTGCAGGGCTATGAGGACTGCGAACTGAATACCACGATGATCTCCAGCAGCGTAAATTCCCTCCTTTCCATGACAGCCTCCAAGAACCTGGGCTCCCGGGAAAACCTCGGAGAGTTCGGGCTTTCCGGAGAAGCTTCCGTAGAGGTGGAGATCGGCTGCAAGGACGGAACAGAGCAAAAGCTTACCCTGGGCGGCAAGGCGGGAGAATCCGCCGGGCGGTACGTTCTCAAGGACGGCACGGTTTACATTGTCGCCAGCGTGTCCGATCAGCTTTATGGCAGCAAATATGAGTATTTCAGCAGCTATCTGTATTCCATTGCGGAGCGCACCTCCGTGACCACAGACGAGGAAGGGCGGGAGCAGGTCATGTTCGGGCTGAATGTGGTGTCGCTGGTGCCCTTGGTGATGCCGTTTTCTACCGCCCACAGCACAGCGTCGTAGTAGTAGCTGCCCAC
>JAETPP010000200.1 GCA_021771115.1 Bacillota bacterium
GGCAGGCAGAAAGGAGGTAACAGGGCTTGCAGGAATTTAAGGCAAAGGCAAAGACCACGCAGAAAATGACCCGTGACGGCGTTGTGGAAACCAACCAAGCCACCGGGGAGCAGACCCGCAAAAGCAACCGGGAAACAGACGATTTTTCCGGCGACACAGCGGAAAACGTGACCGGGAAAGCCCTAAACCGTGCCGCCACCGAAAGGCAGCGTCACAAGGCAAAGAAACGCCGCAGAAAGGCAAAAAAAGACACAAAGCAGGCGGCAAAGACGGCAGAACAGCCGCAGGCTTCCCGCCTGCAATTCAAGGAAGAAGAACGCACCGACCCGGAGCTTGCAAAGTATGTGAAGAAATCCGAGAAAGCCGCTGACCGACTGGAAGCGGCAAGGGAAAAGATACCCAAGCAGAAACGTATCAAGGCAGCAAGAGAGTTTGACGAAGCCACGGGGCGGGCAAAGACCCGCCTGTATTTTGAAAAAACCGACAAGCCCCCAAACGGGAAGCTGCACCATAACCCGGCAGACCGACCCATAAGGGAAATCAAGAGCTATGTGCATGGGAAAGTGGGCGAGGTTGAGAAAGACAATTCCGGCGTTGAGGGGGCGCACAAATCGGAGAAACTTGCGGAAAGGGCGGGCGGCTACGCAAGCCGGAAGCTGAAAGAGGGCTACCGCAGCCACAAGCTGAAACCCTACCGGGAAGCCGCCAAAGCCGAAGCAGCGTCAAAGAAAGCAGACACCAATTATCTGTACCATAAGACGCTAAAGGAGAACCCGGAGCTTGCAAGCAACCCCCTCTCCCGTTTCCACCAAAAACAGCAGACTAAAAAGCAGTACGCAAAGGATTTACGGGCGGCGCAGAAAGCCGGGACGACAGCCGGAAAAACGGCAAAAAACACCCACAAGGCGACACAGAAAGCCGGGGAAGCCACAAAAAAGACCACGGACTTTATCGCCCGCCACTGGAAAGCGATACTGACCGTTTGCGTGTTCCTGCTCCTTATCGTGATGATATTTACCGGGCTATCTTCCTGCGCCGCCGTGATACAGGGCGGCGTTTCCTCTGTCTTAGGCACTTCCTACACCGCCGAGGACGAAACAATCCGGGAAGTGGAAGCCGACTACAAGGAACTGGAAAGCGGATTGCGAGAGGAAATCGCAGACATAGAAACGGACTACCCGGACTATGACGAATACCAGTACCATTTGGACGAAATCGGGCATAACCCTTTTGCCCTTGCGTCCTACCTTACCGCCAAGCTCTACGACTACACACGGGAGGAAGCCCAAGCGGAAATACAGGCATTGTTTGAAAAGCAGTACACCCTTGCCCTGCGGGAAGAAATACAGACACGCTACCGCACGGAAACGACCACCGACCCGAAAACCGGGGAAACGACCACCGAGGAAATCCCCTACGACTATTACATTCTCCATGTGACGCTGACAAACAAAAACATGGAAACCCTTGCCGGGGAACTCCTAACCCCGGAACAGAAAGAAATGTTTGACATCTACATGGAAACCAAAGGCAACAAGCCGGACGTGTTCGGGGAGGACTACGCAGCGGGAACGCCGGGCGGAGGGGAATACACGGACTACGAGATACCCCCGGAAGCCCTCTCTGATGAACGCTTTGCCGCCATGATTGCGGAAGCGGAAAAATACTTAGGCTATCCCTATGTATGGGGCGGCAGCTCCCCGTCAACGTCCTTTGACTGTTCGGGCTTTGTGTGTTGGGTAATCAACCATTCCGGCGTTGGGAGTGTCGGCAGGACAACGGCGCAGGGCATTTTCAATTACACCACGCCAATCGCACCAAGCGAAGCCAAGCCGGGGGACATTATCTTTTTCACAGGGACTTACGACAGCGGATCGGCGGTTAGCCATGTGGGGATTTATGCAGGAAACGGCATGATGATACATTGCGGCAACCCCATTTCCTACGCTTCCGTCAACACCCCCTACTGGCAGTCGCACTTTTATTCTTACGGCAGGCTACCGTAACAAAAAAATCTGAACTGGAGGAATTATTTTTATGATGAAACTGGAACGTATCATTGCGGAGATTGACAAGACCAAAGACGCAATCTCTAAACAGCAGGCAAGACTACGGGAACTGGAAGCACAGAAAACCGAGGTTGAAAACCTGCAAATCGTACAAATGGTTAGGGCGTTACGCATGACCCCGGCAGAGCTTTCCACCTTTTTACAGGGCAAGCCGGACAATGCCGCAGCCACGACCACAGCAGCCGCAAACAGCACCCTTTTTTCAAGACAGGAGGACACCGAGAATGAATAAAAAAATCTTACATACCTTTATCGCACTTGCCGCCGCCCTTATCCTTACGGGCAGCTTTTCCATGACCGCCTACGCAGGCGGCGGGGAGGAATACGAAGTTACCGAACCCACACCCGAACCGAAGCCGGAGGAAACGGCAGAGCCGAGTGACCCTTTAACCCCGGAGGGGAACGCTACCCTTGTTGATGATATTTGGGGAGAGAACAAGCAGCTTATCACAGTAACCACCAAGAACGGCAATTATTTTTATATCCTTATCGACCGTGCCGCCGAGGGGGAAAACACCGTGCATTTCCTCAACATGGTTGACGAAGCCGACCTTATGGCACTGATTGAGGACGGGGAAAAGGAAGAAACAACCGTCATGCCGCAGACCTGCACCTGCAAGGAGAAATGCGAAGCCGGGGCGGTCAACGAGAGCTGCCCCGTGTGCCTTAACAACCGTAATTCCTGCATTGGGACTGAAAAAGAAACCGAGCCGGAAACCGAAGCCGAGCCGGAGAAGCCGAAGAATGACAAAAGCACAAAAAGCCTGCTCCTGCTCTTTCTGCTGACGCTCTTTGCAGGCGGCGGGGCGTTCTATTATTTCAAGTTTATCAAGCCAAAGGACACCGCAAAGGGCAGCCCGGATTTTTCCGATTTTGACTTTGACGAGGACGAAGAAAGCGACTATGAGGACGACACCGATTATGACGGCTACGGGGACGATACGGACGGCGCAGACGACACCGAAGCGGACGAAGAAACGGACTACGGGGACGACACCGAAAGCGAAGAAACGGGGCTTGATGATGATACGGAGGGCGGCGTATGACGTGGTTCACTGACAGCCCTTTTGAAAGAATGATGACACAGAAACCGGGACACGGGCGGCATGGGGACGACACGCCGCCCGTCCCCCACTCCCCGGCTTGTACTGGCTGCCCTTATAACAAGGGGCTAGCCCCT
>JAETPP010000201.1 GCA_021771115.1 Bacillota bacterium
GCGGTGAGGTAGGACGCTAACTCATGGGGGTTATGCCCGATACTGTCAAGGTCATAGCGGTATTCGTCATAGCCGGGGTGGGTGCTTTCGATATTGTCAATCTGCTGCTGAAGCTCGTTTTCCTTTGCGGCGTAATTGTTCTCCGTCGCCACAAGGTCGCTGTCCTCCGACGTGTAGGAAGTCCCAAGTATGCCGTTCATCAAGCCGGAGAACATGGAACCGCAAGAGGAAAGCCCCGCCGATACCATGATGAATAAGAGTAGCGCGGCAACGGCGATACATACGCCCGCCGGGTGCCGCCCTACAAAAGCGATTGCCTTTTTTGTTTCCTCGGCGGTCTTTTTTGCCGCCTTGCGGGTGTTCTCTGCGGCTTTCTGCGCCGTTTTTGCGCCGCCTTTCCTTGCCGACTTTGCATACTGCCGCTTGATTTGCTGCTTCTGCATGAAGCGGGAAAGGGGATTGCCCGCAATCTGCGGATTGTCATGCAGGGCTTTATGGTACTGAAAATCCACATTCGCCTTGAACGCCGCTTTCTCTGCCTTTGCCGCCGCCCGGTAGGGTTTGAGCTTGTGGCTGTGGTAGCCCTCCTTGACTTTCCGCGCCCCGTACTTTGCGCCGCGCTCTGCCAGTTCTTCGGATTTGTGCGCCCCCTCAACGCCGGAATTGTCCTTTTCAACGGAATGTATCTTGTTGTGGACGAAAATACCCGCTTCCTGTGCGGGGCGGGATAGCGGGTTATTGTGGGGCTTATTCTTTCCTATGGGCTTTTCCTGTTCCTCAAAATGTAGGCGGGTCTTGCCTTTCCCGGTGGCTTCATCAAAGGTGCGCTCCCGTACAAGTTTCTTTTCTTTGGGGATAGCCGCCTTTGCCGCGTCCAGACGGTCGGCTGCTTTGTCCGATTTTCGGATATACCTTTCAAGCTCCGGCGTTGCCCGTTCCTCGTCGGTAAACTGCAAGCGGGAAGATTTTTCTTTTGCTGTGGCTTCTGCCTGTGCTTTCCTCGCCGCCTTTTTGCTCGCCTTTCTGGTACGCGCCCCGTCGATACGTTCCAAGACGCGCTCGGCTGCTGCGGTGTCCTGTTCCCGTTCTGCCCCCGGCGCATGGGGAAGCGGCGGCGTGTCGGTTAAGGGCGGGGAAGTTGCGCCGCCCGGTAGGGGCTGCGCTGCCTGTTCCGGCTGCGGTGGGGCTTCGGTCTTTGCAAAGTCCGCGTCCCTTATCCGCTTGCTGATACGTTTCTTTTTCCCGGTAGCGGCGTTTACCTCGACAGCCCCCTCGCGGGTCATTTTCTGCGTGACTTTTTCACGCGCCTTATATTGTTTTATGTGTCTGTCCCTCCAATCCGCGCCCTTGCAAGGGCGCAATACTCGGCGTTTATCTCAATGCCTATATAATGCCTGTCAAGCTGCTTTGCGGCTGCCCCCGTCGTGCCGCTGCCGAAAAAGGGGTCAAGCACAACGCCGCCTTTCGGACAGCCCGCCTTGATACAGGTTTCGGCAAGTTTTGGCGGGAACGCGGCGAAATGCCCGCCCTTGTAGGGAACGGTATTGATAAGCCACACGTCCCGCCTGTTCCGCATGGTCGGCATGAGGGCTTCGTCGTAGTAGCTGCCGCTTCGCGCCCGGTTAAGCCCCTGTACTTTCCCCTGTCCAGGTATTTCGTCCGCATATTTCTGTCCCGCGCTGCGCCCGGTGCGGTACCGCGCCGCCGTTGTGGGGGCTAACGGCTCGGCTATGGCGGCTGCGTCATAGAAATATTTCTTTGACTTCGTAAGCAGAAAGATATGTTCATAGCAGCGGGTAGGGCGGTCTTTCACGCTCTCCGGCATGGGGTTTTCTTTCTGCCAGATAATGTCGCTCCGTAAATACCACCCGTCAGCGCGTAGGGCAAAGGCTAAAAGCCAAGGGATACCGATTAAGTCCTTTTGTTTGCAGCCGGAAACGCGGTTGTTTCTTGCAATCTGCTGTCCGTTTCTGCCTTTCGGGTTCTTCGGGTCTGCATGGTAGCCTTTATTTCCTGTGCCGCAGTAGGTGTCCGCGATATTCAGCCAGAGCGTACCGTCAGAACGCAGTACCCGGCGCAGCTCGCGGAAAACCTCGGTCAGCCTGTCAATGTACTGCTCCGGCGTGTCCTCCCGCCCAATCTGCATATCAAGCCCATAATCTCTAAGCGCATAGTAGGGCGGGCTTGTGACGCAACAGTGTACGCTTTCCTCTGGAAGCTCCCGCAAGGCATAGAGCGCGTCCCGGTTGATGATTGTGTCAGTTTTCAGCCCGTTCATGCTTCGCCCACTTCCTCCGGCTTCGTCGTCATTACCCGGTAAAGCTCGGTGTCTTTCGGGAAGCGGTCTACAAAGGGCAGCACCACGTTCCCGTAGAAGATAAGCCCCTCGCCCGCTTCGGTGTGGGTGACATATTTCATCTGCTGCGGGGAGATGTTGAGCTGCTTTGCAAGGATAGCCCGGTCGCCCGCCGCTTGATTGAGCATGAGGACAAAATCGCTGTTCTCAAAGATATTCTCCACTTCGCGGGAAGCAAGCAAATCTTTGACGTTCTGTGTAATGGCTGTGGGTATGCCGCCCCATTTACGGAAACGCTTCCAGATTTCAACGGAATAGGCGGCGGTCTGTTCCTCTTTCAAGAGAAGATGAAATTCGTCCATGTAGTAGCGGGTGGATTTCCTCTCTGCCCGGTTGACGGTAACGCGGTTCCATACCTGGTCTTGCACAATGAGCATACCTAACTTTTTGAGCTGCTTCCCAAGCTGCTTGATGTCAAAGCAGACAAGGCGGTTATTCAGTTCCACGTTGGTACGGTGGTTGAACACGTTAAGGCTCCCGGAAACGTAAAGCTCCAACGCCGCCGCGATACGCGCCGCTTCCGGCTCCGGCTGCTTCAAAAGCTCGTCGTACAGGTCGCCCAAAATCGGCATTTTCTCCGGGTCGGGGTCTGCAAGGAAAGGGCGGTACACGTTCCGAACGGCGCGGTCAATGACGGTCTTATCGACGGGCTGCAAGCCCTCCTTGCCGCCGATTACAAGCTCGCAGAGGGAAAGGATAAAGTCGGATTTCAGCGCAAGGGGGCTGTCGTCCTCGCTGTAATTGAGGTTAATATCCATAGGGTTCACATACTGGGGCTTCCCGTCAATGCCCTTGCCCGTAGGCGACAA
>JAETPP010000011.1 GCA_021771115.1 Bacillota bacterium
CATGGCCGTGTTTTTGGCATAGGAATAAAGGTACACCCCATAGGGCACCCCAGCCGCCTCACACTTTCGCACATTGGCCTCATACTGGCTGTCGTCCTGGTTCGTATAGTCGCTGCCATAGCCGCAGCGAATGATCACAAACCCGATCTGCCCCTTTAGGGCGGCGATATCCACATCGCCGTTGAATTCCGAAATGTCAATGCCCGTTACCGGTAATTCTGCCATACTGGTATTTCACACCTTCTTTCTCTGCTTTCTGTTGGAGTATATGCTGATTACCCCACTCTTATGGTATTCGCGAGGAGGAAAAGTTGTCCGCTTTTTTTAGATGCTGGATTCTGGAGAAGGGCATAAGGTCTCTCCGCCTCTGCTTTTTTCTCTTTGCATCTGTCCAATAGGGATCCGTACCCCTGCAAAAAGCGCTTTACAAAAAAGCTGAAAGACCTCTTGAAATCTTCTTTTCTTTGTGATAGAATAGGCAAAAATTTTATAGTATGTGAGCATTGTTCCCGGGTTTCCGGCGGCGGAACGGGGTGAGATTCCCCACAAGCGGGTTACTGTGATGCCTTCTGCGAAAGGCTTAGTCAGATACACCGTGCCAGCAATGGCTGTCTTTGTTCACGGCATCTGCCCATCACCGGATGCCTCGCTGCGTGTGCGCACGTGTAAAAGCGCTCGTCCGGGGGAAAGGTGTGTCCGGACGGGCGCTTTTTCTGCGCCGCCGCACCGGGCGGAAAAAGGCCGGGCTTTACCGTGGGAGCTTCCTTTCGGGCGGCGCCGGCCTCACAACTGCATATCGACAAAACAGCATGAGAAAGCGGAATGGGGTGAAAATCCCCGCGAGACGGTCACTGTGAAGTCCGCTCCGGCGGAATAAGTCAGATACGCTGTGCTGTTTTCCGTACCCTGCCATCTCCGGGGGACTGAGAGGTTTATCCGCACAGCCCAGGGGTGTTGTGCGCTTTTTTGCGCCCATCACTCCCTGAAGCCGAAGGGTCTGCCTGTCCTGGGATGGTTTATCATATAAAAACTCCCGGAAAGGAAAAACGATTTATGAGAAAAAGAATTTTATCCCTGGCACTGGCGCTGGCCATGGTGCTCAGCCTGCTGCCGGCCGGCTCTTTGACAGCCTGGGCCGCGGACACGGAGCCTGCCGAGATCTCCACGGCGGACGATCTGAAGCAGCTGGAAACTGCCGCCGCGGGCAGCAGCTTTATTCTGGCGGCGGATATTACGCTGCCGGAGGACTGGTCTCCGGTAGCGGCAGGTTATATTGACGGCCTTGTGCTGGACGGAGGCGGCCACACCATCACGCTGAACGGCGCGCCTTTATTTGGAAATATGGGCAGCAGTACGGTCACCAACCTGGTTCTAAGCGGCCAGGTCACCGGTGACAGCGGGGATATTGCCTCTTTGGCGGCCATCAGCAGAGGAACTGTCCGCAACTGCGTTTCCTACGCCGATGTGACCTACACCGGCGCCGCCGGCGAAGGCTATGCCCCAAGATTTGCGGCAGGGCTGATCGCGCAGTTTTCAGGCGCCGGTACCCTGGATAACTGCGTCTATGCCGGCACACTGTCTCACGGAAACGCGGAAGCCTATGGCTCTCTGGCAAATACGGCCTTCTTTGTAAGCGCCGTGATAAAAAACTGCGTGGGCGTTGGTTCCGCACGGATCGGCTCGGCGGAGGGAATGTCTGCTCCCACGGAAATTGAAAAAGGAACAAACACCCTGGTGATAAGCGCCGCCGACTTTGACCCTTCCGCATACGTAGCCCAGCTAAACTCCAACCGCGACGCCGCCGCCGGTGATCTGGAGTGGGAAGTAAAGGACGGCCGCCTCTCCCTGAAGCGGGGAGCGGAAGCCCCGGAGGCCACGGCAGAGGAAATTGCCGCCCTGCAAACCGCTGTCGGGCAGCCTGTTGACGGCGGAAAAATCTACACGGCGGACAGCTGGGCGGCCTATCACGAGGCGCTGAGCAAGGCGCAGAACATTCTGGCGCAGGAAGGCGCCAAGCAGAGCACGGTCGTAAACGCCACCAATACCCTGAATGCAGCTTACAGCGGTCTGACGGAGCGTTCCCTGTCCGCAGTGAATCTGGCGGGACAGGAGGTGGTTTCCGTCACATCGGCAAGCCAGCTGGAAAGTCTAACCGCGGGAAAGTACTACCGTCTGGACGCGGATCTTGAGATCACGGGCATGTGGTTTGGAACGTTTGAAACCATGAACGCCGTTTTAGACGGCAATGGCCACACGATCACGCTGAATACTTCCAATCACAGCCATTTGTGGTCCGCCCTGGGCCCCGATGCTGTCGTTCAAAACCTGGGCGTTCTGGGGAGCGTATCGTATTCCACCTCCTCCGGCTCTCTTGCGAATTCCAGCCAGGGCCTGATCGTCAACTGCTGGTCTCGGGCAGATGTGAGCCCCGGCGGAAATGTGAGCGCCGGCGGCTTTGTGGGCACGCTGAAGTCCGGTGGAGCTATCGTCAACAGCTATGTGGGCGGCAGCGTGACAAGCAGCGGCAGCCCGGGAGTGTTGGCGGGAAACACCGAGGGAAACAGCCTGCTCTCCTTCTGCTACGGTCTGACAGAGAATTTTAAGGGCGCCGGAGAGGGCGCTGTCAGGGACTGCCAGGTCAAAACACGGAAGGATTTCTACAGCTCAGAGTTTCTCGCCCTGCTCAACCAAAACCGGGGCGCCTGCGGCAAGGAATGGACCCTCTCCTCGGAAGGCTATCCCCATCTTGGCCCGGCGGAAAGCTACACTCCGCCGGAAGCAAAGGAGATTACTTTTACCTATCTGGACGGCGGCACGGTCACCTTTAAAAGCGACGAAGGGCTGACCGTCAGCCTGCAGGATGTTTCCGGGTACGCGGTGGGCAGGTTCTCCATGGAGGGCGCGGCCCGCTGGCAGGACACCATCGCCGGCAACAAAGATGTGCTTCTGGTCAACGAAAACGGCACGCTGAACATCTATCAGCCCGGCAGCGCGGATGTGGTGGCCATCAGCTCGGAAGCAGACGGCTCCAAAGAGCTGGTGCGCTTTACCGTCACCGTGGTGGAGGGAGGCGCAGTCGACGGCTTCCGCCTGACCCTGGAGGGACAGGCGGTAGGGGATTCCCTGACGCTGCAGGGCAGCGAGCAGGTCACCCTGCTTCCCGAGATCCTGCGAGGCACGGTTTGGAGCTCTATTTCTCCCTCTCAGGTGCAGTTTTCCCACACCGGCGCTCTGCACCGGGTAAACGGCACCTTCTATGCAGAGGAGCCGGGGGAAATGACGCTGAGCGCCGGCTATATGGATAAAACGGTCACCGTCAAGATCATTTCCGCCTTTGTCCCGGTAACAAAGATCTCCCCAGCCCCCAGCGGCGTTTACAAGATCCACCAGCACAATCCCAACAGTGAAAATTTGGGGAATTTTCTGGATCTCACCCTATCCCACGGCGCAGGCGACGTGGTGGTGGAGCCGGAAAACGCCAGTTACCGCGACCGGTGGACCATGCATTCCAGCGATCCCACCGTGGCGGAGTATATCCCCAGCATGATCCGGGCGGTGCTGCCCTATCAGGCGGGAACCACCACCCTGACCGCCGTAGTGGAGGCTGACGGCCAGCAGCCCCGGGTTACGGGAAGCAGCAGCATCACCATCGAGTACGAAAACCCTGTGGCTTCTGTCAGCGTTTCTCCCGACGCCCTTACTGTCAGGGAAAACGAAAGCCTTTCTCTGCCCATCACCTTTACGGGGAAAAGCTCGGGCGATGTTACCGAACCGGCCATGGACTGGGCCTTTTCCACCACCGACGGCGGCCAGGTGGAGATCGTTCGCGACGGAGCGCTGGGCCTCTGGGAAGAGGACGGCCAGGGAAATAAGCCCTGTATAGCAAACCCCAAATATAAAATAAACGGCGTGACGGCCGGTACGGTCACTGTTACAGGCACGCCCCGGGATCAGACCGGCGGCGCTCAGGCCGTCACCTTTACCGTCACGGTGGAGACCGGCACACCCCTGGAGCCTGCCGATAACGCCGCCCTGACCGCGGCGGGCATCGCCAACGGCCGGACATATCTCACCTCCGCTGCCACAGAGTACCGCTACGGCAGCGAGTGGGAGATCTTCAGCCTGCGCCGCTCCGGGCAGACCATTGCCCAGGAGAAGCTGGACGGATATCTGGACTCGGTGGAAAGCACCTATAAAAGCAGCCCGGACGCTGCCGCCATGAAGCCCACCACCATTGCCCGTGTGGCGCTGACTTTAGGGGCGCTGGGGCAAAACGCGGCTAACTTCCGGGAACTGAATTTTATCGAAATGCTCTACAACAGCGCCAGAATCCAGGAAGGCGGCAACGAGCTCATGTGGGCCCTGATCGCCCTGGACAGCCGGGAGTACGCCGTACCGGCCGGCGCACAGTGGACGCGGGACAAGCTGATCACCCAACTGATCACGACCTATCAAAGCTCTGAGGGCGGCTTCGGACTCAACGACAACCGTACCCTCAGCGTGGATATGACCGCCATGGCCATTCAGGCCCTGGCTCCCTACTACGATTCCCGGCAGGAGGTAAAAGCGGCTGTGGACAAGGCTCTTTCCTACCTCAAGGGACAAATGAGCTCCGGCTGCGGCTTCAACGATAACGCCGAATCCACCGCTCAGGTGGTGATCGCCCTTGCGGCGCTGGGGCTGGATCCGGTGGACAGCGCAAACGGCTTTGTCCGCAACGCTGCGGTGAACCTGCTGACCAATCTCACCGGCTTTGCGCACACCGACGGCGGCTACAAGCACTATTCCACCGACCAAGGCGCGCAGCCCATGAGCACCACCCAGGCTTTACTGGCCTTTGAAGCGTATCGCAGATTCTCCGCCGGGGAAAATGCCCTGTACGATCTGACCGACGCGGCGGATACCCGCTCTGTGCTGGCCCAGCGCCTTGCCGAGGCGAGCGCGCTGCAGGCGTCCGATTACACGGCGGAAACCTGGGCTGTTCTGCAAAAGGCCGTAGAAGAGGCCCAGGCCGTTTTGGAGGACGAAGCTTCCGAGGAAGCGGCGCTGAAAGCGGCTGATACCGCCCTGGCCGCCGCTCTGGCCGGTCTGAAGAGCGCCTCCTCCGGCGGCAATACCCCCGTCATGCCCCAGAACACCATCACGGTCAAATTCCGCCTGATCGGCGATACCCTGCACAACAGCGCTTCCGGGCACAACGGCTATGTCAACTGGATCCGCACCATGTCTGTGACCGTTCCGGAGGACGCCACGGTGTACGACGCCTTTGCGAAGGCTCTCAGCCAAAAAGGCCTGCGGTTTGAAGAAAGCCTCAGCGGCTACATCGGCGGTATCCAGGCCCCGGCGGCTTTGGGCGGCTACTGGCTGCGGGAGTTTGATAACGGGCCCACAAGCGGCTGGAAATATATGGTCAACGGCAGCTATCCCGATGTGGGGCTGCGGTATTACCGGCTGCAAAACGGCGATTCCGTGATCTGGCGTTATGTGGACGACTACACCGACCCGGCGGACAATTCCACCAAGTGGCAGGAAGCGGCGGATGTAGATCCCTCCGGCACGGGCACGGCGGGAGCCGTGGAGGAGGTCATCGCCCTGATCGACGGGATCGGCACGGTCACAGCGGACAGCGGCGGTGCGATCTCCGCCGCCCGCAAGTCCTATGACCTGCTCAGCAGGGAGCAGAAAAAGCAGGTTACAAACTACGCTTTGCTCACTGCGGCGGAGGCGGCCTATGCCAAGCTGACGGGAAAGCTTCCCTTTGTGGATGTGGCGGACGGCGTGTGGTACCGCAGCGCGGTGCAGTATGTCTACGAGGAACAGCTTTTCAGCGGCACCTCCGGCACGACCTTCTCTCCCCATGAAAAGATGAGCCGTTCTATGATCGCCGCGGTGCTTCACCGTCTGGCAGGCAAGCCATCGGTTTTCGGCGACAGCGGCTTTGTGGACGTGGGCACAGATACCTGGTATACCGACGCGGTGATCTGGGCCGGCAAAAACGATATCGTCAGCGGTTACGGCAACGGACGGTTCGGCCCCTCCGATCCCGTCACCCGGGAACAGCTGGCGGCCATACTCTACCGCTACGCCAAGCTCATGGGATACGATACCGGCGCCGCCAAGGATCTTTCCGGCTATACCGACGCCTCCAACATCAGCGGCTGGGCAAGGGAAGCCATGAGTTGGGCAACTGCAAACGGGCTGATCGTCGGCCGCACCTCCACCACCCTGACCCCCCGCGGCACCGCCACCCGCGCCGAAGCAGCCGCCATTCTCATGCGCTTTGCCGCATTGGAGAAATAGTGCGCCGAGAGAACGAAGCAGATAATCACCAGTCCTAAAAGAGCATACTACAGCAGTTCCTGAAGGCATGCAGCAAGAAACGCCAGCCACACATTGTGGTTTGGCGTTTCTTGTTTCATTTCTTCGCCAGAAAGATTTTCCTCCCTCGAGACTTGACTTACGGATAAAAACCTGCTATACTGTTTCCTGTTATGGGGGCATAGCTCAGCTGGTTAGAGCGCCTGCTTCACACGTAGGAGGTCACAGGTTCGAGTCCTGTTGTCCCCACCATAAAAGAAGAGACAACCCTTGTGGGTCGTCTCTTCTTTTTCGTGCAGATTCTCACAGGACTCGAACCTGTGACTTTTTAATAGGATAGTTTCCCGTCAGGGAAACTTGAGAAAAGCTCTCCCTCGGAGAACTTTTTGGCCTGCTTGTCCCCACCAGAAAAAGCCGATTGCATAAGCAATCGGCTTTTTCAACGAAATAAATCCCTGACGGGATTTGTGAAATGCCCTGCGGGCGTGAAATATGGCTTCGCCATGTGAAATGCCTGGGGGCGTGGGTGGATTTATTTCATTTCACTTTCCGCATAAGCGGAAAATTTCACAAAGGCCCCAGGCCTTTCCTTCACGTTGCGAAGCAACACTTCACGCCCTTAGCCTCTAGCGGCATGAGTCAAATCTTTCAATATCATGTCTTGCCTTTATAGGGCATAAAGACTTTTACCGGAACATCCAGTCTCTTGCAGTTGTCGATCACGTATTTTGTCCCATGGGAGACTCCATCCCAGAAAGCCAACACCAGATCGGCGTTTTCTATGATCGTAAGGTTTCTCTTGAGCGGCGCAGAACGCCCGTACTTATCATATTCTGGAAGAAACTCAGTCAGCTTGATCTCATTTTCTAAAGCATAAGCTCTTGCACAACTGTCAATCCCTTTTGCGCCGCCGGATACGATCTCTATCACTCCATCAGGAAGATATTTTCCGAGATCGTTTACCCAAAGCCCTCTTGACCCGATTACTGCCACACGCATTTTCGTTTCACCTCTCAAATTATTTAGATATGCCATATATCTACTTTGCACATTGTAACACATATTGACTATAAAATAAACACACAATATGTTTACAGAGAGGTACCCATATGGCTATCAAAAGCGTTTCCATACGCATGGAAGAAGAAATGCTGAAAAAAATCGGCTTTGTTGCCGATTACGAAGGCCGCAGCGTAAACAGCCACATTCTTGTTTTGGTCAGGGAGAGCATTCAAAAATTTGAGGAGCAGAATGGCGAGATCAAAGGAACGATCAAGCCGGAGGTCAATGTAAAACCGGCAGGGAAACACTGAAAACGGTAGTACCCCGCCTTGCATGAGGTGAAAAGAGACAGCCTTCGCGGTTGTCTCTTCTTTTCTGCGCAGATTTTCACAGGACTCGAACCTGTGACTTTTAAATAGCAGAGTTTTCCGAAGGAAAACTTGATAAAAGTTCTCCCTCGGAGAACTTTTTGTCCTGCTTGTCCCCACCAGACCTGCGGCCGGCAAGTCGCGCTGCTGAATCTTTTCTACGTTTTACTGCGCGGCACGCGCTGAAAATATTATTATTACGGCAGCATCCCATAAGCCAACGGGCAGCCCTTTCGAATAGGCTGCCCGTTGGCTTATCTGTAAATCGTGCAAACTATCGGCTTCTATGTCCATAGACAACGAAACCGAGTTTGGTTGCAAATCAAAAAAGCAATCGAAATCGGTTGCTTTTTTTGCTGCGTGTGCTATACTTACCTCAGAGGTGAGTGCAACATGCCGCGAGATTATGCAGCGCTAATGATTGACCTAAAAAAATCAAGAAGCTATACAAAAAAAGATCGAAATTCCATTCAACACTATATTATGGATGTCGTCAATTTACTTAACACGCTTTATCATCGGGAAATTGTACGCAAGGTTGATTTCAGTGCAGGAGATGAAATACAGGGTCTATTCGCATCCCCCAAAGCTGCTTATCTTTATTACAGGATGTTTTCGATCTGGCTGCATCCGGTAGAGATCAGAGCAGGCATTGGCGTTGGGGGGTGGGATGTGCAAATCGACAAGAAGGGCACAACCAGCCAGGATGGTCCTGCTTACCATAACGCAAGGCTGGCAATTCAAAACGCAGATGACAGTGAAGGATACCCTGTTCTTCTTTTCTCCGGCAGCCGTTCCGATATCACGGTCAATACGATTATCGGCGGAGCAGCCTCCCTTATGGCAAAACAGAGCGCATATCAGAATCAAATTATGCTGCTCACTGAATTGCTATTCCCCATTTGCAATGACTATATCCGTGAGTATAATGATGATATAGAACCTTTTTTGTATCAGAAATCAAAATTTAACCATGAAATGGACAAAATTACAAAACCCCTGCCGCTTGACCGCTTAACACGCAGCATTATGGAAATATTTGATCCTGTCCATGCGGAAGAAGCGCGGGACAAAAAGTTTTATATAACAAGCGGAAAACAACGGGGAATGCCCACAAAGCTGGCAAGTATTATGGATATCAGCAGGCAGACAATTGAGAAAACAATAAAAGCCGGTAATATTTATACAGCCAGAAATATGGCGATCACCGCAATCAGCGAAATGACAAATTTACGATAGGAGAGATAGGGAAATGTCCTTATGGCTTCTTTTATCTGCACATTTTATTGCAGATTTCTTTCTGCAGTCTGCCGGCTGGGCAGAAAAGAAAACTCAAAAATTGCGGTACCTGATAGGGCACGCACTGGCTTATTCAGTTGTTTTTGGGTTGGCCGCTTTCCTGTGTATCCCTGCTGATATAGTTTGGGTCCCTTTCGTAATCATTGTACTGTCCCACTTTATTATCGACTGGATCAGAGTGCGTGCTGATAAAAAGTTTACGGCTTCAGCTTCACAATTCGCTTCTTTTCTCATCGATCAGGCACTTCATATTTTCATTATTTTCATTTTGGTCTGTGTGTTTGATCTGAACGGGCATAATAAGAGCTGGATTTCTGATTTGGCGTCACTGATCTCATTGGAGCAGATTTTACGGTATGCCTTGATCTTTATCGTAATTCTTAATCCGGCCTCCGTTTTTGTAAAGAAACTATCCGCCTGTGTTTCCAACAGCACAAATAGTGGCAGTACAAAAAGTGAGCCGCCTGTCGGAAGCATTATCGGGAAACTGGAGCGAATTATCATTGCAATTCTGGTGATCTGCGGTGAGATCGGAGCAATCGGCTTTGTACTTACCGCCAAGAGCTTGGCCCGCTACAAACAACTCAGCGAGAAGGACTTTGCCGAAAGGTATCTTGTCGGCACACTGTCCAGTACGGCCATTGCGATAATTACAGCGCTTCTGCTCAAATAACAACATGAAATACATTCTTGAATGGCTGCAAAGCAGAAGTGCAATCGAATTAGGTTGCATTCAAAAGTTTTTTTCAAAAGCGTGCAGGCACGTATCCTACCCACTGCACACCTAAGACGAGACAACCACAAGAGTTGTCTCTTTTTTTGCGCGATTTTGCGGATCCGGAACATTTTGGGATTTTTCCCACTTCCTTGCTTTTTTCCTATCGACTTTCGGAAAACGATAGGGTACAATGGTACTGTGCAGCGGTGCATGATATTTGACAAACCTGGGAGGGATCGGAATATGGAAGGAATGAAATTTACCATTGTGGGGGCGGGAAGCTCTTACACTCCGGAGCTGCTGGAGGAAATGGCCGCCCGCAGGGAACAGCTTCCGGTGAGGGAGCTGATGCTTTACGACATCGACGAAAAGCGCCTGGAGATCATGGAAGGCTTTTGCAAGAGATTTGCGGGCAAGCTGGGGCTTTCCCTGGAAATCAAAAGCACCACCGATTTAAGCCGTGCCCTTTACGGGGCGGATTTCGCGGATACCCAGATCCGGGTCGGGGGCAATAAGCAGCGGGTAAAGGACGAAAAGATCCCCATGCGATACGGCCTGGTGGGCCAGGAAACCACAGGGGCAGGCGGCATGATGAAGGCCTTCCGCACCATTCCGGTGATGCTGGAGGTGGCAAGAAGGATGGAACAGGAATCTCCTGACGGCTGGCTGATCAATTATACGAACCCCACCGGGCTGGTGACGGAGGCCGTAACAAAATACACCCATGCCCGCATCGCCGGGTTTTGCTCCGGAGGGATTTTCCCGAAAATGTGGGCAAAGAAGGCTTTGGGCGTTCCCTATGAACAGGTGCAGTACGATTATGTGGGCTTAAACCACATGAACTTCATCAGCAATATCACCATTGACGGCCGCCCGGTCACGGAGGAGGAATTCCTGAAGATCGCGGCGGAGGACCACGATGTGGATCTGGAGCTCATCAAGCTTCTGGGCGTGATCCCCAGCCCTTATCTGCAGTGGTATTTCCACACCAACGAAAGGGTGGAAGGCTGCCAAAAAGCGCCACAGACCAGAGGGGAATATGTGCAGGACCTGGAAAAAGAGGTGTTCGCCGCCTACGGGGATGAAACAAACTGCGACAAACCGGCGGCCCTGGCAAAGCGGGGCGGCGGCGGATATTCCGAGGTGGCCATGGGCTTTGTAAACGCGGTCTACAATAACGTGGATACGAAAATGGTGGTCAATGTGCCGAACCAGGGGGCGGTCCCCTTCCTGCCGGACAGCGCGGTGGTGGAGATTGGGTGCCTGGTCAACAAGACCGGCATGCAGCCTCTGCATGTGGCAAAGGTCCCCGAAATGTGCTGGGGGCTGATCGCGGCGGTGAAAAATTACGAGCAGCTTGCGGTGGAGGCCGCGGTAGAGGGCGATATCCGCAAAATGAAGCTGGCCCTGCTGGCCCATCCCCTGGTGCGGCAGTGGGAGTACGTGGAAAAGCTGGTTCCGGAGCTTTTGGAAGCAAACAAGGAATACCTGCCCCAATTTCACTTGTAAGCCGGGAGACAGGATATGAACTATATTTTGGGGATCGACCAGGGAGGAAGCAAGACCCACGCTATTATAGCAGATGAGCGGGGAAGGCTTCTCGGCATGGGGAAAAGCCATGGCGCCTGCCACTCCAGCGACGGCCTGGAATACGCGGTGGGGGCCATTCTTGAGGCCTCCGATCAGGCTCTTACCCAGGCTAACTTACAGCGGGAAAATGTGACTGTGGCCGTGGGGGGACTGACCGGCATCGATTGGGACTATGAGGCGGAGCTTTTGGAAACGGCGCTTCATCCATACTTTCCGCTGGCGGAAAAGCAGATGGTAAACGACTGCATCATCGCCATGCGGGCGGCCACGGGGAAAAGCCGGTGCGGCATTTTGTGCGCCGGCTCCGGGTTAAACTGCGCCGTGCAAAACGGAGAGGACTGCTTTGCCTATGGATTCTACATTCCGGACGAATACCAGGGCGGAGCAAGCCTCGGAAAAAAAGCGGTGCAGGCCGTATTCGATTCCCACATGGGCCTGCTTCCGGAAACCGGCCTGACAAGAAGGCTCCTGGACTATTTTCAGGCAGAGAGTGTGGATCAGCTGCTCTTTCTGCGGGTAAAGGAAAAAATAAGCGGCAAGGATTACCTGTACCTGCCCAGAATTCTGGAGGAAGAGGCCCTTGCCGGAGACCGGGTATCCATGGATCTCTGGATTCACTACGGCCACACCATAGCGGGGTTTTTGACAGCGCGCATGAAGAAAATGGGGATCACCGGAGAAGCCGTGGACGTGGTGCTTTCCGGCAGCATTTTCAAGTGCAGGTTCCGGCAGTTTCAGGAAGCTGTCAAAAAGGAGATCCTGCGGTGCGTGCCGAAGGCCAATATTGTGGAAGCGGAATACGAACCGGTCGTGGGCGCTATCGTGCTGGGACTGCGGCGGCTGTACGGAGAGATCCCGGAAGAGATCTACCAAACAATGAAAGAAACCAGCAAGCAATTTCCGCTGAGAAGACTGCCGGAAACGCCGTAAAAGGGTAAGAAATACATCATGCTTAAATCAATCGGGCTTTGAGTGAAAACCTTTGCCCGCGCACAGAAACCCGCCTTCCCAAACCGAATTGGTTTGGGAAGGCGGGTTTTACATGAAACGGCAGGTGAGAATGGGTAGGGCGGTAAATTATTGTTTAGCGAACTAGTTGTGAGTAGTTAGTTGTTAGAGAAGGGCCATAGTATAGCGCCCACCCTTGGCTCCCCTGAAAGGGGAGCTGTCAGCCGATAGGCTGACTGAGGGGTTCTTCATGGCAAGCTGGAACCCCTCCGCCATGCTATCGCATGGCCCTCCGTCTCGCCTGTCGGCTCGGTCGGTTCGCATCAACGCCCCACCGGGGCGTGCTCACCCCTTTCAGGGGAGGCAAGGGTTTTGCGCTATTCGTTAAACCGCTAAATTCCAATTTAGCGTACTAACGATTCTCACTCGCTGTCATCTCTGAACAAAAGATGCTACGCATCTTTCCGTGAAGGATCTCGGCCAGTAGAAACCGGCGCATAAAGAAATTTGTACTCGCTCGCTGAGATATAACCGAGATTCTTCGCCACCTCCGGTGACTCAGAATGACAATAAGAGGATGAGGCCGGTTTTACTTCCGGTCGGGCCGCATACTTACAAATGCCGCCCGCTATCTTCGCGAGTGGCTGCGGCGCCTCGCCGCTAAATTCCCATTTATCTCACTAACCACCTCTGCCTACCGTCATCCTGAACAAAAGCAAAGCTTGCTTTGCTTTCAGTGAAGGATCTCGGCCAGCAGAAACCGGCGCGTGAAAAGAAATTTGTAATCGCTCGCTGGAATATGGCCGAGATTCTTCGCCACCTTCGGTGACTCAGAATGACAATAAGAGGATGAGGCCGGTTTTACTTCCGGTCGGGCCGCACACTTACAAATACCGCTCACTGTCTTCACGAGTGCCTGCGGCGCAGCCGCCCCTTATTTCGTCAGCTCATAAAACGCCACGGCGCTGGCGGCGGCTACATTTAAGGAATCCACCCCATGGGACATGGGGATGCGCACGGTGTAGTCGCAGTGGGAAATGGTACTGGGCGCAAGGCCGTCTCCCTCGGTGCCCAGGACAATGGCCAGCTTCTTTTCCGCCGCCAGCCGGGGATCCTCAATGCTCAGGGAATCCTCCTTTAAGGCCATGGCCGCCGTTTTGAAGCCCAGCTCTTTCAGCAGCTCCTGCCATGAGCCATCCTCCGGCAGATAGGTCCAGGGCACCTGGAATACCGTTCCCATGCTCACCCGGGCGGCCCGGCGGTACAGGGGGTCGCTGCCCGCGGCGGTCAGCAGTACGGCATCGATATTCAGGGCGGCGGCAGAGCGGAAAATGGCCCCGATGTTGGTTGGGTTCATCACGTTTTCCAGCACGGCGATCCGCCGGGCCTTTTCACAGATCGCGGCAGCGGAGGGCAGCTTGGGCCTGCGCATGGCACAAAGCATTCCCCGGGTCAGGTGAAAGCCGGTAAGCTGGGAGATCACATCACGTTCCGCCACAAACACAGGGATCTCCCCGCAGCGCAGCAGCAGCTCCTTCCCTTTTCCCTCCGCGTGCTTTTTCTCCATTAAGAAAGAAACGGGAACACAGCCGCCGTCCAGCGCCCTGCCGATGACCAGCGGGCTTTCCGCCACAAACAGCGCGTTTTCCGGGTCCGCTCGGTTCAGCAGCTGGTTTTCCGTAAGCCGGGCATAAATATCCAGCTCCGGCGCGCCGAAATCTGTAATTTCCACGATCCTTGCCATGGTAACCCCCTCCTTTTTCCGCTGATAACCTTACCATAAGCGCGGGAACAAGTCAACCGAAAATACAGGGCCCGGCCTTTTGGACCGGTTTACCTATATTCGACTTTCCTTTTGTGATTCTTCCCTGCGGCAGTACAAAATGGCCCTTTGTATGCGTTTTCAGACCTGTCACCCACACTGTATGGAGAGGAAGCAGAATTTTTTGAGCCGAAAAAGTATTTGAAATCTCATAGTTTTTATCGGATATCCGTAAAAACTATTGACTATATAAAAGTTTTTGGATATACTAATGAAAAAGGAGGCGACAATATGATCGTTAGACCTCACTATATGGAACTGCTGAAAACCTACCGTGATGTGCCTCTGGTAAAGATCCTGGCGGGGATCCGCCGCTGCGGAAAATCCACAATTTTAGAAATGCTGCGGGAAGATTTGAGAAAGAGCGGTGTTTCCGCCGGTCATATTATCAGCATGCGCTATACCTCGGAGGATTTTGACGACGGCATGACCGATAAGGATATGTACCGCGGCATCAGGGAAAAAATGACAGAGACCGGGCGCTACTATCTTCTCCTTGACGAAGTGCAGGAGGTCCGGGGCTGGGAAAAGGCAGTCAACAGCCTGCTTGAAAACGCCGATACGGATATTTACGTAACCGGCTCCAATTCCAAGCTGATGTCAAGTGAAATATCCACCTACCTGACGGGACGGTATCTTTCTATTCCCGTGTTTACCTTATCCTTTGCCGAGTATATGGAGTTCAAAAAAACAGGCGGACGCACACCGAAAGAACTGCTTACCGAATATATCCGCATGGGCGGCTTTCCTATCGTTGCGCTGAGCAATTTTGACGAGAACGCAGCCTATCAGATCGTAGAGGGCATTTACCATTCTGTTATCACCAGCGATATCACAAAACGGCACAATATTGCGAACTTTGACCTGTTCAACCGTGTTGTAAAGTATGTCATTGAAAACGTGGGAAAGACCTTTTCCGCCAACGCTATTGTGAAGTTTCTGAAAAACGAGGGGCGTTCTCTCTCGGTAGAATCGGTTTATAATTATCTGGAATGGCTGGAAAAGGCCTTTGTGATCTACCGTTGCCAGCGGTACGACCTGCAGGGAAAATCCGTGCTGAACACGCAGGAGAAATTCTACCTTGCCGATCCTTCGCTGAAATACTGCATGATGGGCTTCCATCCGCAGTCCATTGCCGCAATGCTGGAAAACATTGTGTATTTTGAGCTTCGCAGAAAAGGCTATGAGGTGTATATCGGCAAAAACGAAAGAAGAGAGATTGACTTTGTGGCGGTGCGGCGCGATGAGCGTATTTATGTACAGGTATGCCGTGAACTGCCGGAGGATTCTGATCGCGAGACCGCCAATTTACTTGAGATCAAGGACCACTACCCGAAATATGTGGTAACGCTGGATGAACTTGCCGCAGGCAATATCAACGGAGTAAAGATCGTGCATTTGGCAGATTTTTTGTTGCAGGAAAGCTATTGAAGAAATCAACGGAATACCTTCTCCTATGGGAAAATGAGAGCAGCCGGACTATTGGGAACAACTGGCTGAAAATATCAAAACCCACCCTTCCGCTTCTTCCGAAGCGAACGGGTGGGTTTCATTGACGAAAGAACTAAAACTAAGAAACCAAAGCTTTACAGCGCCAGAAGAACCGCATCCAGCACACAGCCCAGCAGCAGCACGAAAATGCTGATGAGCAGGAATCCCAGCTGGTAGCTGAAGCACCGAAATTTCCGGCTCCAGAATTTGCTCATGCCGGAATCTTCTTTTCTCCGCCATTTGGTGAAGAAGAAGGCGGAGCACAGCATGCTGAAGCTGCCTGCCAGCATCAGGGCGCTGACCGCTCCCTGCAGGGGAGGAAAGGCCACCTCTTCCGTAAAGAGCAGCAGCCCCAGCGTAGCGCCTACCGCTGCGGCGATGGCGGAAACCAGAATTCCCGCGATCACACAGCGCAAAAGATCATGGCCTACATCGGAAGCGGTAACCCGCTTTTTCTTCTCCATGCCGGAACGTCCTCCTTTTCAGAACCGCTTGTTCTCCGTTTTCTTATTTCCCGGCAAAGTGGCAGGCCACATAATGGCCGGGAGAAACCTGCTTCAGCTCGGGGGCGTCCTTGCGGCAGCACTCCTGGGCCCTGGGGCAGCGGCTCTGGAATTTGCATCCGGGCGGTACATCGATGGGGCTGGTGACCTCGCCCTCCAGCATGATGCGCTGGCGGCTGTCCTCGATATCCGGGTCCGCAATGGGAATGGCGGACATCAGCGCCTCTGTATAGGGGTGCAGGGGGTTGCTGTAGATCTCAGAGGAGGTGGCAAGCTCCACCACAGAGCCCAGATACATGACGGCCACCCGGTCGGAAATATGCTTTACCATGGCCAGGTCATGGGCGATAAACATATAGGTAAGGCCCAGCTCCTGCTGGAACCGGATCAGCAGGTTTGCGACCTGCGCCTGAATGGACACATCCAGAGCGGACAGGGGCTCGTCGCACAGGATGAATTTCGGCTCTACCGCCAGGGCTCTGGCAATGCCGATCCTCTGCCGCTGGCCGCCGGAAAACTCATGGATAAAGCGGTTGGCGTGCTCCTGGTTCAGGCCCACCATGCGAAGCAGCTGGCCGATGCGCTCCTGGCGCTCCGCCTTCCCGGTGTACAGGCCGTGTACATCCATGCCCTCGCCGATGATCTCAGCAACGGTCATGCGGGGGTTCAGAGAGGCATAGGGATCCTGGAAAATGATCTGCACTTCCTTGGTAAAGGCTTTTTTCTCCGCGCCCTTTAATTCATGGATATTCTTGCCGTTATACAGCACCGTGCCGCCGGTGGGATCGTACATGCCCACACAGGTACGGCCGCAGGTGGTTTTGCCGCAGCCGGATTCCCCCACCACGCCCAGGGTCTCGCCGGGCATGATATGGAAGGAAACATCGTCTACCGCCTTCAGGGTGCGCTTATTGCCCACCTTGAAATATTTTTTCAAATGAGAGACCTCCAGAAGCGGCTGCGTGCCAGCCGCGGCGGCAGTCTTTTCCACTTCATTACTCATGGCCCTCTCCTCCTTTCACCCGCAGAGCCTCGGCCTTTTCCCGAACCTCCGCCGGAGCGTCGTCCGCATAGAGCCAGCACATGGCGCTGTGCCCGTGGTTTTCAGGGCCCTCGCCGGGGAATTCCTTCACCGGAGGCATTTCCGTGAGACAGACATTCATGCACAGCTCACACCGCCGGGCAAAGGGGCAGCCCTTGGGAGGCGCCACCAGATCCGGGGGAGTGCCGCGAATGGTGCGGAGCATCTGCTTGTTCTCCCAGTCCAGCCGGGGAACTGCGCCCAGCAGCGCCCAGGTGTAGGGGTGCTGAGGGTGATAGAAAATCTCTTTTCTGCTGCCGCGCTCCACGATCTGGCCGGCGTACATCACCACGATCTTATCCGCAAAGCCGGCCACCACGCCGAAGTCATGGGTGATCAAAATGATGGAGGTGCCGTCCTCGTCCCGCAGGCGCTTCAAAAGCTCCATGATCTGGGCCTGAATGGTCACATCCAGCGCGGTGGTGGGCTCATCGGCAATGACCAGCTTGGGCTGGCAGGCCACCGCCATGGCGATCATGGCGCGCTGGCGCATACCGCCGGAAAACTCAAAGGGGTACTGCTTAAAGCGGGTCTCGGCGTTGGGGATGCCCACCACATCCAGCAGACGGATGGCCTCCTCCTTCGCCTCTTTTTTGCTCATTTTGCTGTGAATGCGCAGGTTTTCCATGATCTGCTTGCCCACCCGCATAGTGGGGTCCAGGGCCACCAGGGCGTCCTGAAAGATCATGCCGCAGTCTCCGCCGCGATACTGGGAAAGCTCCTTCTTGGACATGGAAAGGACATCCTTGCCCTCAAAGAGGATCTGGCTTCCCTCCTTGATCACGCCGGGGTGGCGGATCAGGGACATGATGGAGCGGGCGGTCACGCTTTTTCCGCAGCCAGATTCCCCGATCACGGCCAAAATTTCGCCGTGCTTCACATCAAAATTGACGCCGCGGACCGACTGTACCTCGCCTGCGTAGGTATTGTAGGAAACCCGCAGATCCTTGACCTCCAGCAAAGGCTGATTGGGGTCTCCCGTCCATTTATGGGGATTGGCTTTCCAGTTTTTCCCGATCTCCCCGGCCTCTTCTTCCACGCCGGGAGCCATTACTTTTTCTTCTGCCATCGTAGTTTCCCTCCTCAATTACGCAGCTGCGGGTCAAGCGCGTCGCGGAGAGCATCGCCCACCACGTTGAACGAAAGCACCAGCAGGCTCAACAGCACACAGGGGACAAGAAGCTGGAAGGGGTAGAAATTCATGGTGCTCTGCCCCTGCTGCAGCATGGTACCCAGGCTGAAGTTCGGGGGCATCAGGCCGATGCCCAGGAAAGAAAGGCTGGTTTCAGAGAAGATCACGCTGGGGATCGCCTGGGCCAGCTCCAGGATCAGGAGACCCAGAGTGTTGGGCAGCAGGTGCTTCAAAATGCGGTGCATATTGGAGCCGCCCATGGCCTTGGAGGCCAGCACATATTCGCTTTCCCGCAGCTTCAAAATCTGGCCGCGCACCAAACGGGCGGTGCCGGTCCAGGAGGTGATACTCAGGGCAAACAACAGCTGGACATAGCCGTTTCCGAACACCACCAGCAGCAAGGTACACAAAATCAAGTTGGGAATACTGCTGATGACCTCCACGATACGCATCATCACATCGTCGACAATGCCGCCCAGCGTGGCCATGATGGAGCCGTACAGGCAGCCGACGATCAGCTGGATCCCGGCGGCCACAACGGCGATGATCAGAGAGGTCCTCAGGCCCACCCAGGAGCGGGTAAACAGGTCGCGGCCCATATTGTCCGTGCCCAGCCAATACTGAGAGCAGGGCCCAAGGTTTTTATCCTGGCCGTTGATGGTGATGTAATCCTTCCCGGTAATCACAGGCCCCAAAAGGGACATGACTACCAGCAGCAGCAGAATAATCAGGAAAAACATAGCCACTTTGTTCTGCTTAAACCGCCGGACCGCATCGGCCCAGAAGCCAATATTTTTCCGGGTGATCTCATCCGCGTACAGGGTGTCCTGGTCTACAAACGCGAACCGCTCCTCCGGCCTTTTCGTTGTGATAGTATCTGTGCTCATGCTTTTCCCCCCTTTACTTCTCGACCAGCTTGATCCGCGGGTCTACAATGCCGTAAAGCACATCGGAAACAAAAATGGATACGATGGTAATGGCACTGTAAAATACCGTGAAGCCCAAAACCATCGGAACGTCACGCTGGGTGATGCATTCCACGTAATAGCTGCCGATCCCGGGAACGGAGAATACGCGCTCGATAAACAGAGAGCCGGACAGCACGCCGGCAATGGTGCCGGGCAGGAAGGTGACGATGGGAATAAAGGAGTTTCTCACCACATGGTGGATCATCACCTGGGTCTCGGACATGCCGATAGCCCTGGCCGTGGTGGTGCATTCCTGATAGATGGAGTCCAGCATGGCGATCTTCGTGGTACGGGCATAGCCCGCCACATAGAACAGGGCCCCCGCGAAGGTGGGCAATATGGTAAACTGCCAGCCCCCGAACCACAGATCCTTTCCCTTGGGCCAGCCGATAATGGGCAGATGCAGAAGCCCATCAGGCCCGGTCAGCGTCAGCTGCAGGATCAGCGCGATAACAAGAGACGGCACTGAGGTCATGAACATACAGAAAATAAGGATAATGAAGTCCGGCGCTTTTGCTCGCTTCATGGCGGCGATGATTCCCAGGATCAGCCCCAGGGTAACGCCTACGATCATCTGCTGGATATTCAGGCGGATCGTGGGAGGCAGCCGCTTCTCCAGGATCGAGCCCAGGGTGTCTCCGGATTTGGCGATAGACTCGCCGAAGTCACCCTTTGTCACCACATTTTTCAGGGTAAGCAAATACCGCTCTCCCGCGGGTTTATCATACCCGTATTTCTGCATAATGCGCTCCTGCGCCTGGGCAGGCAGCTTGTGGATCTTCATAGTCAGGGCGTTGCCGGGAATGGACGCCAGCAGAAAGAATGTGGCGGTAAATACCAAAAACAGCGTAATGATCATGTAGACAAAACGCTTCGCGACAAATTTCGCCATGACCCCACCTCCTTCAATCAATTCAAATTCTAAGATGGATATCTATACTAGGATATCATGAACTTCCGTATTTTGCAACATCTTTCCCCCTGAAAATAGGTGAAAAATGAATTTTTCAATGTAAAATCCTGCACTGAAAAAGAAAGAAGGTGCGGACAGCTCCTTCGGCCGTCCGCACGCTTCCCAAACCGGGGGCTTGGGCATTTCTGTAAAGACCCAAACGCCCTTTTATTTTATTTTACGGGTTTCCCGCTCTGCTTATTCCTCAGCGGCGAGATATACACCCTTGGGCTCCCAGTTGGAGCCGATGGTGGCGATACCCAGGCCGCGTACATTGTTCTGGCGGAACTGCCACACATCCTGAATGAACAGGGGGGATACTGCCATATCGTCGGCCAGCTTCTGCTCCATCTGCTTGTAGAGCTCGAAGCGGGCGTTATCATCGGTAGCGGCATAAGCGTCGCGCACCATCTTGTCATAGTCGGCATCAGAGTACTTGCCGTGGTTGGAGCCGTTGCCGGTCTCGAACATATCCAGGTAGGTCATGGGATCGTTGTAGTCGGGGGACCAGCCGGTCTCCACGAAATCCCACTCGTTGCCTTCCATGTCGTTCAGGAAGGTGCCCCAGTCAGCGGAAACCTTCACTTCCATCTTCACACCCAGGTTGGTCTCCAGAGCCTGCTGAACAAACTCGATAACCTGTGCGTCGGTGGAGCTTTCGTTCATGGTCAGGTAGGTCAGGGTATACTGGCTCAGATCGCTGGAATCCTTGCCCAGCTCCTCCAGGCCTTCCTTGAACAGAGCCTGCAGCTTTTCGGGGTTGTTGCCGTACTCTTCGCGGCCGGCTCTCCAGGGCTCAACATTAGCCATTTCGCGATAGTTGCCCTCGCCCATAGCCACAGGGCCGGGTACCAGCACCTCAGCGGGAGTGTAGCGGCCCATGATGGTATCGCAATAAGCCACATTGTCTATGGAATAGGCAATGGCCTTGCGGATCTTGACGTTGGAGGTGAGCTCGCGCTCGGAGTTAAAGAGGAAATAGAAAACGCTCATGGTGGAATCAGCGTTTACCATCTGGCACTCGCCGGCGGCAGCCTTATCCTTGTACTTCTGCAGATATTCGCTGCTGGCGCCCTTGAAAGCCAGCTGGCCGGCTTCGAACAGCTGGTCAGAGGTGGCCTGCTCGGCAACATAGGTCATATCGATGGTGGTGATAAATACGTTCTCGGCATCCCAGTAAGCCTCGTTCTTCTCGAACACGGCATGGTCCTTATCGCTCCACTCGGTAACGGTGTAGGGACCGCAGTAAACCAGAGACTGCCAGTTGTTGGTGTTGCCGTACTCGCCGCCGGCAGCCTCAACAATGTCCTTGCGCTTGGGGAAGAAAATGGAGTTCGCCAGCTTGCTCAGGAAGGTGGAATCGGGAGTAGCCAGAGTGTACTCAACGGTCTTCTCATCGATGGCCTTTACGCCAACGGTGGAGAAATCGGTGGTCTTACCGGCGTTAAAGTCGGCAGCGCCTACGATACCGGTGAGGAAGAAGGAATAGGGAGCGGCCGCAGCGGGATCCAGCGCGCACTGAGCGCCGTATACGTAGTCGTCGGCGGTAACGGGCTGACCGTCGCTCCAGTTGTAGTCGATCATCTTCATGGTGTAAACCAGGCCGTCGTCGGAAATGGTGTAGTCCGCGCAGGCAGCCTTGTTCATCATGGCGGTGCCGGCATCGTCAAAGCTGTAACGGAACCAGCCCTCCTGGGTCATGTTCACAACCGTGCCGGAAGGAGCATCCTGTACCTGGGTGCTATCGAAGGTAGCAGCCAGCTCCTGGCTGACATAGATGGTCTGATCCTCAGCCATCTTCTCCTCGCCGGTGCCGGTATCGCTGACAGCAGCGGAGGAAGCGGGAGTGGAAGAATTCTCATTCCCACCGGTGGACGAAGGACTGCTGCTGTTTGTGTTGTCGCCGCAGCCGGACATAACCAGCGTGAGCATCAGAACAGCAGCCAACGTCAGAGACAAAATACGCTTCATGTTCATGTTCTGCATCTCCTTTTGAAAATTTGGGACTTTACCTCAGTTTTTTGATAAGCAAAACCGTACCCATCGGGAAGCCCCAACGGATACGCCATTGTACCAAAAAGCTTTTACAAGCCGGAACAACCCGAAGCCGTGCAGGCGATCCGCCCAGCTCCTGCAATTTTTGCTGCGCCGTCTTGCTTTTGCTCAATTATATTTCAAAATATCTCAAAAGTCAAGGGGAATGTAGAGCGCTTTCCCATGCACCTTGTAGCAATTTGAACAAAAAAATCAATCTTTTTCCGTCGCTCTCGTTTGCATAAACCAAATCAAAAGATTGCAGTTTTGTAACTTTCTGAATTTCAAATGCCGGGAAGGTCATTTTCAGAATGAGGAATCGGCAAGGAGCAAGGAAAGCATAAGTGGAATTTGGTCTCGCCTGTCGGTTCAGTCGGCGTTGGACGGTCCGCTAAGGCTTGCAGTATTCTTGCGGCCCGCCGGGGACGGCGGGCCCTACACTTATTCGCTGCTAAATTATTGTTTAGCGAACTAGTTGTTAGTTGTGAGTAGTTAGTTGTTAGAGAAGGGCCATAGTATAGCGCCCACCCTTGGCTCCCCTGAAAGGGGAGCTGTCAGCCGATAGGCTGACTGAGGGGTTCCTCATGGCAAGCTGAAACCCCTTCGACGGCCTTACGGCCGCCACCGGAAGCTGCTCGAAGAGCAGATTTTCCCCTTCTCAGGGGAGGCAAGGGTTTTCGCTTTTCTGTTAGTGCAATAAATTCCAATCTAACGCACTAACTACCCCAGTTGTCATCCTGAGGAAAAAAGGCGCTTCGCGCCTTCTTGACGAAGGATCTCGACCTTGAACTCCCGAGGAAAAGAGAAAAAGGACGAGATCCTTCGCGAAGATGCGAAGCATCTTTTTCTCAGAGATGACAGACAAGGGCACCATCTCTAACGACTAACATCTAACAACTAACGACTTATTCAGTCATGACAGCTTGCCGTAACCGGTCAAGAGCGTTAGGGCAAGGGCGTCCGCGCCGTGATCTCTGCGGCCTGCACCGCGTTTTTCCGGATCTCGGCTTTCAGTTCCTCCAGGGAAGCAAATTTTTGCTCCGGGCGGATAAATTGCAGCAGGGAAAGCCGCAGCCTTTTTCCGTACAGGTCCCCGGACCAATCCGGGATCCAGGTTTCGGAAAGCACCCGGTCCGAACCCACGGTGGGCTTTACTCCGATATTGGTCACGCCATAATACCAGGCGGCTTCTATCTGGATCCAGGAGGCGTACACGCCGAAGGGGGGAAGGACAAAGCCTTCCGGGATCGCCTGGTTTACAGTGGGAAAGCCCAGGCCGGTGCCGATATGGTTTCCGTGGACCACCTCGCCGGAAAAGCCAAAAGGACGCCCCAGCAGGTGGTTGGCCAGAGGGAGATCCCCAGCCTTGACTGCCGCCCGAATTCGGGTGGAGCTGATTTTTTCTCCGCTGTCCAGCACGGCGGGCAGGATGCAGAGCTCTATCCCTGCTTCCCTGCAAAGCCTTCGCAGGAGAGCCGCGTCTCCTTTCGCGCCTCTTCCGAAGCGGAAATCCTCTCCGCAGCACAGCCGGGCCGCTTTGCACCGCCCGACGAGGGTGTCCCAAAAAAATTCCTCCGCCGGGATATCCCGCACCTGGGAAAAGCAGAGAGAGTAAATCCTTCCCACGCCCTCCTTTTCCAGCAGCGCTTCCTTATCTTCCCGGGTGATCACCGCGGAGGCGCCGGAAGGGCTGCCCGAAAAGGTGAGCACCCCCGCGTGCTCTGCAAAAGGGGGCGCAAGGGCTGCCCGGATCACCGCCATATGGCCCCGGTGGAGCCCATCGAAGGCCCCCAGC
Organism: Bacillota bacterium; assembly: GCA_021771115.1. Classification (GTDB taxonomy): domain Bacteria; phylum Bacillota; class Clostridia; order Oscillospirales; family Acutalibacteraceae; genus Acutalibacter. The sequence goes on from JAETPP010000011.1 coordinate 24,022, forward strand.
GCCAAAGAGCAGGGGGTATTTTCCCGGATCTCTTTTATGTTTGTGATCGTGACCATTCTCACCATTCCAGTTGTTAGTTATTCGTTGTTGGACAAGGGCGTTTTGTGCCTTGATCCGGTATCCGGGATCAGCACAACAGCTTCAGAAACAGAAGCTCGCCTTGCCGGGGATCTGCCTTTGCCAGCCCCAAAAAGCGGCCTCCGGCCTCATACACACACAGCCGGTCTCCCTCCTGCAGGGCGGTGCGCGGCATTTTCAGCCGGTTCATGGAAAGGGAGCCGCCGTTGCAGAACCGCACGGCCTGGGCCGGGGTGACCGTTACCGCGGGGTATTCCTCAAACAGGCTTTCCGTGGAGCGCAGAACGCTTCCCAGGCTGCCGCCTTCCGCTCTTTTTTTCAGCTCCTCCAGAGGCAGTGCCTCCGTTTCTGAAAAGCCGCAGGCCCTGGTGCGCCGCAGGGAGGTCATGGTGCCGCAGGAGCCCGCCGCCCTGGCGATATCCTCAAGGAGCACCCGGATATAGGTACCCTTGGAGCAGACCGCCAGCAGCACGCCTTCCCGCTTTTCCCTGTCATATTCCAAAAGCTCCAGGCGGCTGATGGTGATCCGCCGGGGCTTTCTTTCCACCTCAATGCCTTTGCGGGCCAGTGTGTACAGCCGCTTTCCGCCGATGGAAACCGCGGAATACATGGGAGGGATCTGGCCGATCTCGCCCAGAAAGCCTTTCATGGCTGCTTTCAGTTCCTTTTCGGAAACAGGAGCGCTGTCCGTTTCCACTACGGCTCCTGTAATATCCCCGGTATCCCGGCGCTCTCCCAGGCGAAACCCCGCCCGGTATTCCTTCTCCGTATCCGGCAGCAGCTCCGCCGCCTTGGCCGCCCTTCCCAGCAGCAGAGGAAGCACCCCGGTGGCCATGGGGTCCAGAGTGCCGGTGTGGCCTATTTTCTTTTCATGGGTCAGCCCCCGCATGACCTGCACAGCGTCAAAGGAAGTAAAATCCGGAGGCTTGTCCAGTATGATCACTCCGTTCATGGCGATCGCTCCGCTTGTTAGAATTTAGTTGTGAGTAGCTAGTTGTTAAAAAGGGCGTTTAGATGCTGGATTCTGGATTCTAGATGCTGGACGGTGGCGGCCTTGCTTTCGCAAGGCAATGAAGGAAGGGCAGTAAATTATTGTTTAGCGCTCTCTCTTGGCCCTCCTGAAAGGGGGGCTGTCACGGCGAAGCCGTGACTGGAGGGTTCTGTATGGCCAATGGGTAAACCACAGACTTTATGCGACCTTTAAGTGAGCTAGAACCCTTCCACCATGCAAAGCATGGTCCCCCGTCTCGCCTGTCGGCTCGGGTGCTGTGCCCCAGTGGGGCACGCCCAGCACCGACCGAAGCGAAAGCGTAGACCGGTTCGCGTCAACGGTCTCGCCTATCGGCTCGGTCGGGTCAGAACGGTCTCCACCGGAGACCTTCCCCCCACCGGGGCGTGCTCACCCCTTTCAGGGGAGGCAAGAGCTTCAGCCTTTCTGTTAGCACGCTAAATTCCAATGTAGCGCTTAGTTAAAAAGTGACTTTGTAGGGCCCGACGTCCTCGGCGGGCCGCGGAAATACTGCAAGCTTCGGCGGACCGCCCGGAGGGCGTTGGTCTCCGGTGGAGACCGTCTAACGCCGACCGAACCGACAGGTGAGAACGGTCCCTACGCCTACTCTCCGGCAAATTCCAATTTAGCGCACTGACTACCCGTCTCGCCTGTCGGCTCGGGTGCTGTGCCCCGGTGGGGCACGCCCAGCACCGACCGAAGCGAAAGCGTAGACCAGTTCGCGTCAACGCTCCACTGGAGCGTGCTCACCTGTCATCCTGAGGAAAAAAGGCGCTTCGCGCCTTCTTGACGAAGGATCTCGCCCTTCCTTCCTGAGGAAAAGGGCAAAAGGACGAGATCCTTCACCGCCTGCGGCGGTTCAGGATGACAGGGAGGGGCGATTCAGAATGACAGGGAAGTGTGTGCATCCATGCCTTTCATTATTCATTATTCATTATTCATTTTTCATTGCTCATTTTCCCTTGCCCTAACGCCCTTCTCCAGCATCTAGTATCCAGCATCCAGAAGCTCTTCTTCGCTGGCCGCTTTCATTTTTTCCGCCGCTTCCTCCAGGGAAATGCCGGAAAAGGAGCAGCCCGCCGCACCGGTATGGCCGCCGCCGCCGAACTTTGCGCACAGCGCCGCGGCGTCCGCCGGAGGATTGGCCCGGACGGACACCTTGACCGTGCCGTCTTCTTTTTCTTTTACGGTAATGCCGAACAGCACGCCCTTAACCTGCCGGGGCAGGGCTGCCACACCGTCCAGGTCGCTGTCCTTCACGCCGGTTTTTTCCAAAATGGAGCGGGGCACCCGAAGCATGGCGCATTTCCCATCGCAGAAAAACTCCAGGCCGTTCAGGATCAGCCGCTCCGCTTCCAGCTGGGCGCGGGTCTTGCTTTCCCACATGACCCGGTTGATTTCCGCCCCGTCCGCCCCCGCTTCCAAGGCTTCCGCCGCGATGCGGTAGCTGCGGGGCGTGGCGTTGCGATAGCGCAGACACCCGGTATCCGTGCTGATGCCGGTATAAACGCAGTCCGCCATGGCCTTGTCCGGTTTTACGCCCAGCTCCTGTAAGAGCAGCCAGATCATTTCCGCCGTGGCGCCGCTTTCCGGTTCGATCCAGCGGCGCTCCGCAAAAACCTTGTGGGTGCCGTGGTGGTCGATGGCAAGCTCGATCTTCCCCTCATATTCCCCTTTCAGGGAACCCAAAAGGGAAAGATCCGCCACATCCACTGTCAATATGTGCTCGGGAGAAAAGCCGCCTAGGGGGATCCCCTGAAACAGGTAGGTAAATTTCTCCGGGATCTCGTCCGCGCAGCGGAAATCCACCTGCTTATGGAGGGAAACAAGCCCCCGCATCAGGGCGCAGGCGGAGCCCAGAGTATCTCCGTCCGGAGAGGCATGGCTCAGGATCAGAATACGGTCCCAGCCCCGCAGAAGGGCCGCGGTCTGTGCGCAGTCCATCATAGGGTGTCCCCTTCTTCTTCCGAAGCCTCTTCCTCCGTGGGAAGCTCCAGGTCGTTTAAGATGCGGGAAATATGAGCGCCGTACTCAATGGAATCGGTAGGCTTGAAGATCAGCTCCGGCACATGGCGCAGAGTAAGCCGCCTGCCCAGCTCCCGGCGGATATAGCCCGCCGCAGACCGGAGCCCCTTTACCGCCGTTTTGGTCTGCTCCATTCCCTCCATGGTGCTCACGTACACCGTGCAGTAGGAAAGGTCGTTTGTGACCTCCACCCGCACGATGCTCAGAAAGCAGTCCTTCACCCGGGGATCCTTCACCTCCCGCAAAATAGCGGAAAGCTCCCGCTTCACGTCCTCTGTTACACGATCTATCTTATAGCTCGGCATTTTTCGGTCACCTCCGGATACTAGATTTTAGATGCTGGATACTGGATAAAAGAGCCATCGTCTATGCGGTAGTGTACCCCAGAGACTATGAAAAAGAATGTTCGGCAACCTTTGCCGAACGTTCTTTTTCCGTCCAGTTTGTGAATTTTAGAACACCAATGGCCATAGAACAGTGTCCCCGTGAGGAACTGAAAAAAATATGGTTTTGCAACGCAAAATCACAGCTTTTCAAGCTGGGAAATATTTTTTCCGTCCAGTTTAATCTCTATATTCTTCCATTTCGTAGGCTTCCAAAACATCGCCCTGCTTGATATCGGAGAATTTTTCCAGGGTAATGCCGCAGTCGTAGCCGTCGGCCACCTCCCGCACATCGTCCTTAAAACGGCGCAGGGAGGCGATTTTATCGTCCGCCACAATGATGCCGTCGCGCACTACACGCACCAAAGCGCTGCGGGTGATCTTACCGGAGGTCACATGGCCGCCGATGACAATGCCCACGTTGGAGATCTTATAGGTCTCCCGGCACTCGGCCTTGCCCAGGGCGATCTCCCGGTACTTGGGCGCCAGCATGCCCTTCATGGCGGACTCGATCTCCTCGATGCAGTCATAGATAATGCGGTACAGCCGCAGATCCACACCGTCCCGCTTGGCGTTTTCCTCCGCCACCGGATCGGGCCGCACATTGAAGCCCACCACAATGGCGTTGGAGGCGTTTGCCAGCATCACGTCGCTTTCGTTGATAGCGCCTACCGCGCCGTGGATGATATTGACGCGCACCTCTTCATTGGTCAGCTTCTCCAGGGACTGGCGCACCGCCTCCACAGAGCCCTGCACATCGCCCTTGACGATGATCTTCAGCTCCTTCATGTCCCCTTCCTTCATCTGGTCGAACAGGTTATCCAGCGTCACCTTGGTCTGAGACCGGAAGGCCTCTTCCTTCTGCTCGGTCAGGCGCTGCTCCACCAGCTCTCTGGCCAGGCGCTCATCGGAAACGGCGTTGAAAATATCGCCGCCCACAGGCACGTCGCCCAGGCCCGTGATCTCCACAGGCACAGAGGGACCTGCTTCCGTTACCTTTCTGCCCTTATCGTCCATCATGGAGCGGACACGGCCCACCGTGGTGCCTGCCACGATAATATCTCCGGCATGGAGGGTGCCGTTCTGCACCAGAACCGTGGCGATGGGGCCCATGCCCTTATCCAGGCGGGCTTCCACCACGGTGCCCTTCCCGGCTCTTTCGGGATTGGCCTTCAGTTCCATCATATCGGCAGTGAGAATGATCATTTCCAGCAGGTCATTGATGCCTTCCTTGGTATGGGCGGAAACGGGGATGCAGGGGGTTTCTCCGCCCCAGTCCTCCGGCACCAGACCGTGCTCGGTGAGCTGCTCCTTCACCCGCTCGGGGTTTGCGCCTACCTTATCCATTTTATTGATGGCAACAATAATGGAGACTCCCGCCGCCTTGGCATGGTTGATGGCCTCCACTGTCTGAGGCATAATGCCGTCGTCCGCAGCCACGACCAGCACGGCGATATCCGTGACCTGGGCGCCTCTGGCCCGCATGGTGGTAAAGGCGGCGTGGCCGGGGGTATCCAGGAAGGTCACGTCCCGGTCGCCCACTTTTACCCGATAAGCACCGATATGCTGGGTGATGCCGCCGGCTTCTCCTTCAGTCACGTTGGAATGGCGGATCACATCCAGAATAGAGGTCTTGCCGTGGTCTACGTGGCCCATAACAACCACAACGGGCGCTCTTCCCACCAGGTTGGCCTCATCGTCCTCGCTGTCGTCGATGATCCGCTCTTCGATGGTGACGACCACTTCTTTTTCCACTCTGGCGTGGAACTCATCGGCCACCAGCACGGCGGTATCGAAATCGATGGTATCATTGATGGTGGCAAACACGCCCAGAGCCATCAGCTTTTTGATGACCTCGGGGGCCGTTACCTTCAGCCGCAGGGCAAATTCGCCCACGGTGATCTCCTCCGGCACCTCGATGGTGATGTGCTTCGCCTTCCGCTCCTGGGCGATACGCCGCAGCCTTTCGGCCTCCGTCTCCCGCTTGCCTCTGCGCTGCTGGCCCCTGCGCTGCTGGTTGCGGCTCATGAACTTCTGCTTTGTGACCACATTGTCGGTTTTTACCTTCTGGTCGGCCAGGCGGTCATATTTTTCATTGTAGCGGTCGATATTCACATTGGAGGAACGGGTATCGATGACCCTGCGCACCGGCTGGGTATGCTCCACCACCGGGGCGGGCTTCTCCTGGGGCTTGGGCTTTTCCTGAGAAGCGGGCTTCTCGGGGGCCTTTTCCTTCTGCTTTGCCGCAGGGGCTTTTTTCTCCGCCGGGGCGCTCTCCTTCGGGGCGGGCTTTTCCGGCTCTTCGGAAACCGGCTCCGCCTCCACGGTGATCTCCGGCTGCTCCCTCTCCGCGAAATAGGCGTCCAGCGTTTCCAGATTTCTTTTCTGGGTAAAGGTTTCGAACACCACGTCCAATTCCTCTTCCGTCAGCACGGTCATATATTTTTTCGGCTCTGTAAAATATTCCGCCAGGGTGTCGATCACCTCTTTGTTGGGAATATCCAGGTCCTTGGCGACTTCCCGCACTCTGTATTTAATCATCATAAGGTCGTTCCTCCTTCTCTTGTAGCCCTTGTTCCATCGCGTTTTGCAGCGCCTCGGCAAAGCCCGGCTCCGTTACCGCCAGTACCCCGGCTCTTTTGATGCCGCAGGCTCTGCCCGTTTCCGCCATATCGGTTTTCAGCCGCAGGACGGGCACGCCTGCCCGTTCCCCTTCGTAGCGTAAATTTTTAAAGGTTTTTTCCGAAATATCCCCCGCCGCCAAAAGCAGCCGGGCCTTTTTGTTTCTGGCGGCGGAAGCGGCGGCGTCAAAGCCCAGCTCCAGCTTTCCGGCCCGCCGGGCCAGCCCCAAAAGGGACATCTCTTTATGTTCCATTTTGCCCGATCTCCTCCTCCATCTGCGCATAGACCTCATCGGAGATCCTGCAGGAAAAGGCTCTTTCCAGCCGCCGGGCTTTTCTGGCCGCCCGCAGGCATTCCGGGTTCCTGCAAAGGTAGGCGCCCCGGCCCGGCTTTTTTCCCGTGAGATCCAGGGAAATTTCCGGCGGCAGAGGGTTCCCGGCCTCATCCTGCTTTTCCGGGGCCTTCACCACCCGCACCAGCTCCTTTTTCGGCTTCATTTCACCGCAGCCGGTACACATGCGCAAAGGTATTTTCTTAGGGCGCATGAATGATCCCTCCCTTTCTTCCGGAACCTGTTAAAACAGCTTCCCGGCCTGACCTGGCGGCAGTTCTCTTATTCTTCTCCGAAGAAGCCGCTTTCCGGCTTGATATCGATTTTCCAGCCCGTCAGCCTTGCCGCAAGCCTGGCGTTCTGGCCCTTGTTGCCGATGGCGAGAGACAGCTGATTGTCCGGCACCGTGACCTTGCAGGAGCGGGAGCCGTCCTCGGCCACCTCCACGGAGATCACGTTGGCGGGAGAAAGGGCCGCCGCGATAAAGGTACCGGGGTCCTCGCTGTATTCTATGATATCGATCTTTTCTCCGCCCAGCTCATCCACGATCTCAGAAACTCTGGCTCCTCTGGCGCCGATGCAGGCGCCTACCGCGTCCACATCCGGGTTGTGGCTCAAAACCGCCAGCTTCGTCCGGGAACCGGCCTCTCTGGAAACGGCCTTGATCTCCACGGTGCCGTCATAGATCTCCGGCACCTCTGTTTCAAACATGCGCTTTACAAGATCGGGATGGGTCCGGGAAATAATGGCCTTGGGGCCCTTTTCCGTTTCCCGGACGTCCACGACATAAACCTTGATGTAATCGCCCTCGCGCACCGTTTCCTCGCCGATCTGCTCGTTTTTGGGCAGCACGGCCTCCGCCTTGCCGATGCGCAGGGTGATGGCACCTGTTTTTAAGTCCACCCGCTCCACCAGGCCGCTGACCAGCTCCTGATGCTTACTCTGGAACTCCTGCATCATCTGGCCCCGTTCGCTGTCCCGGATGCCCTGGCGGATAATGTTTCTGGCGGTCTGAGCCGCCACCCGGCCGAACTGCTTGGTGTCCAGCTTCAGCTTGACAAAGCCGCCCACCTCGGCGGCGGCATCGTCCTCCTTCGCCTTGTCCAGCAGGATCTCCCGGTTGGGGTTCTCCACCTCTTCCACGATCTCCTTTTTCAAAAAGACGTCGAACTTCCCGGCGGCGGGGTCGATCTCGATCTCCACATCTTCATTTCCGTAATTGTTCTTGCAGGCGGTAGAAATGGCCTTTTTGATCTTATCCAGCATGAACTCCGCCGGAATTCCCTTTTCCTTTTCCAGCAGCTCCAACGCCAGGAACAGCTCTTCATTCCCCTGCTTTTCCGGTTCTTTTTTTCTTGCCATGGTATGTTTCTCTCCTTTTCTCCGGTTTTGGCCGGTCCCCCTACAGGAACTGGTCCTCAAAAAGACCTTACAGCTCTTCTATCACGTTTACCGCGGAACATTCCTTTTTTTCCAGGGTCACGCTGGTTTCCTCATCCAGCTGAAGCTCAAATTCCCCTCCCGGCTCGGCCCGAAGCAGAATTCCCTCCAGCACTCTGCCGCCGTTTTCCAGTGGGCGGATCAGCTTTACCCGAAGGGGCTTCCCCAAATAGGCCGCAAAATGCTCCGGCCGGGTGAGCTTTCTCTCCCAGCCGGGGGAAAAGATCTCCAGCATGTATTCCTGGGGGATGGGATCCTCCCGATCCAGCACAGGGTTTATGGCATGGGTCATATCCACGCAGTCGTCAATGGATACGCCGCCCTCCTTGTCAATGAAAATGCGGAGATACCAGTCCGCGCCTTCCTTGACAAACTGCACATCCCAAATGGACAGGCCCAGCTCCTTTGCCAGGGGCTCCGCCATGTCCCACACGCGCTCCGCCGTACTTTTCTTTTTCCCGTCCGGGCTCAAGCTCATCCCTTCCTTCCCAATAAGTAAACAAAAGAGCGGGTCGCCCCACTCTTTCATCATCACCTTATTACCATCAGTGATTATAGCACCGCGTTTCAGGAAAATCAAGGGTTTTTCCGGATTTCCTCTGATTTTTTGCAGGCTCTTTTCTCCATGGCCCTAGGCCTCCAGCTGCCGGGAGAGGAACATGGCGGCGGCCTTCAGGCTTTCCACCGCCTCGCTGCTGACTCTGGCCGGGGATTTTTCCCCTTTTAAAAGCACCACGGCGCCCATGGCGTCTCCCACGGAAACCACCGGAAACACCGCCAATGCCGCCGCAGGGGTGTCCTTGCAGATCAGCACGGTGTTTTCCCCGGCGGTCACAAAATTCCGGCGGCCCTGGATCAGCTCGTCCAGCTGAGGCGCCAGGGGCTTATGCAGCAGCTCCTTTTTCGCGGGCCCCGCAATGGCGATGATCTGCTCCGTGTCGCATATGGCGGCGGCGTGCCCGGTAAGGTTTACCAGGGTTTCCGCGTAAGCCGAGGCCAGCTGAGACATTTCCCCCACCGGGGAGTATTTTTTCAGGATCACCTCTCCGGAAACATCCGTAAAGATCTCCATGGGCATCCCTTCCCGTATTTTCAAGGTACGGCGGATCTCCTTGGGGATCACCACCCTGCCCAAATCATCGATCCTCCGCACGATCCCTGTTGCTTTCATATTTTTTCATTCCTTTCGCGCAAGCTTTTATTGCGGCTCCCACCGGACATAAGCTTGTTACGTAGTTCCGCTTTTTCTCGTCCCTAGTCACCTGCAAGGGTAGTATTTGCACGAATTGGGAGTTTATCCCTAAGAAGGCCATAAATTCATTGCAGTTGCCTGCATAGGCCGGAAAGGTTTTTCAGGCGGCGACGGATCCGGAACTTCATTAACTTACCGGCTTCAAAAAGTAAAAAATTCTGTTTACTTTCGGAGCAAAAGTGAAGAAGTTTTCAATAACTCAACGCCGAAATTTGACTTTTGCATCAAAACTAAAATAATCTTTTTACAAAAACGAACGCCCCAAAAATGGGGCGCTCGCTGAAATGGTTTTTCTCTGCCTTACGGCTCCGCACTGCCGGCGTAAAAGTGGGCGCTGTCCAAAAGCTCTCCTGGGAAAACAGCCTTTATGGCGTCCAGCGTGGTTTGGTTTACAAAGGTCTGATGCTCTGTCAGGGTAACTGCCGGAACCTGGGAGACCGGCTTTCCTTCCACCAGCTGCACCGCCAGGTCGGCGGCCTGACGGCCCAGCTCTCCGTAATCCAGGCTCACCGCCGCCAGCGCTCCGCTCTGTACCAGAGCGTCGGTGCCCGCGTACCAGGGCTTTTTCGCCTGGTTCATGGCTTTGGAGATCGTTCCTGCTAACGTTCCCACCCCGGTGCCGATGGGGGTAAACACCGCGTCCGCCTTTCCGCACAGGGCGGAAACCGTCTGTTCCGCTTCCTCCTGCTTGGCGGCCGCAGAAAGGGTAGCTTCCTCCACCGCGAGATTTTTTTCTCCGCAATATTTTTTCGCTTCCTCCGCCTGGGCCTTGGAGATGGGCTCCTGCGGGTCATACAGCAGCCCGAAGGTTTTCAGGCCGGGATTGCCCTGCAAAGCCAGATCGATGACGGCGGCAACAGAGGATTTCCCAAAAATGCCGGTCACGTTCCCTTCCGCTGCCTGGGTATTCTGCGGGCCCAGCTCCTCCGCCGAAACAGCCAGCACCTTACTTTCACTGCCCTTTACGGCGGAAGCGGCGGCATGGATGGCCGGGTCGGAAATGGCCACGATCAGATCCACCTGATCCTTTACAAACTTTTGGCAGATCTCCTCTGCCTTTTTCTCATCGCCGCCCGCGTTCTGGTAATCGATCTTCACCAGGCTCTCATCGCAGTTCCATTCCTCCAGGCGGCTCATAAACGTTTCCCGAACCGTATTGAAGGAAGGATACTCCATAAACTGGAGCAGACCGATGGTATACACTTTTTCCTCGGTCTTCGAGGAGACCGGCTGGGAGGATGTGAGAGAGGATGTGTCCTTCCCATGGGAGCAGCCCTGAAAAGCGGCGGCCATCAGAAGCAGGCACAGCATTGCGCAGAGAAGCTTTTTCCCATAGTTCATGTTGCAGACCTCCTTTACAAAAGAGAAAAGCCGTGAAAGTGCCTCACGGCTTTTTCCCCTGAATCTTTTATCCGTGCACTTCAGCCAGCTGGGAAGCCAGCTTATCGATTTCCGCTTTCCGCACCACACCGTTGAATTCTCCGTTCAGCACGGCAACGCATCTGTCGTTTTCCGCGGGATAAAATTCTATTACGTTCTCCTCGGAATTGTCAAAGTAGCCGTATTCCACCCGGAACACCGGTTCTCCCGAAAATTCCACCTTGTCCGTGGAGAGCACCGCCACACTGATCAGGCTCTGATAGAAGAGGCGGTAATCCTCGTATTCAATATCCTTTCCTGCGGCGTTTTTCACTGTGAGGTCGTATTGGGGGGAATCCTCTGTAGATTTTTCCTCGTCCAGTGTTCTGGTCATATCGAACCGGTAGTCCGTGCCGCCCGCTGTGAAGGAAAGCTGTTTTACATCCTTGACATTGGAAAGCCAGATATAGCTCATCCGCAGCTTCAGCAGGGGGATATTCGCCCAGGATTCCACTGTGCTTGCCGCCACCCGGTACACCACGTCCCGGTCATCCAGCAGGAGATAGCGGTTCCCGTCGCCATCCGTCTTGCCCACAGACATGGTGTGGGTATCCGCGTTCAGGGTGAATTCCACTGTGGCGTCAGGCTCCAGAAGGCCGTATTCCTCCAGCAGCTCCTCGGTGAGGTGTACCGCCGCCACGCCCAGAGCCGTGGGGGCCTTTATCCCCTCCACCAGCGTGGTGAGCCCGTTGGAGCCGGATTCCGCCTTTACCGGGGCGGTCATCAGATAACCGCTGGTCACGCTTTCATCGTACTTGATCTCCACAGTCTCCGGGTAATTTTTTCCGGAGAGCTTCAGGCTGTACAGAATATCCGGCAGGGTTTCCGTGGATTCGTTGCCTTCCTCGTCTGTGGTCACGGAGGTGCGCTCCGCAATGGA
>JAETPP010000202.1 GCA_021771115.1 Bacillota bacterium
CCCCACAGGTAATCTTTAATCGGCGGTTTGAGCAGCAGCGGGTAGGGTTTCATAGACAATCCCTCGATTCTTAAAAATACGCTACCTATCTTATCGTATTTTTCCGATTTTGACAAGGGTGGATTCCGCAGCGGGATTCCCTGCCAGAGGTGGAAATAAACGAGGGAACTGCCAGCATTCCCCTTGCTTGAGAACACAGAGGGCGGAAATCCTAAGAAAGCGAAAGCAAAATATGATAAGGAAAAGGAGGCAATTCAAATGAACAGAGGCGTATCCGGTTTTATGAAAGGAATCGGCATGGGCATTGCTGTGGGCTGTGTCGCCGGGGCTATGGGCAACAGCTACATGAAGTCCAACAAGAAGGGCCTGAAAAAGAACGTGGGAAGAGCCCTGCGCAACGTGGGCGATCTGGTGGACAACGTGACGGGCATGTTCTAAGAGACAGTTCGCTGGAGGCGGGAGGGGAGACCCTCCCGCCTCCTTTTGTCGAATGCCGGCCCATGGTATCATGAATTTTCGGTGAAATCGCTTTACTTTACCGCGGCTTTCGTGTATGATAAAAGGGTTACAGCGAAAGCTGGCTATATATGGAATCGGGATCCAAGGAGGAAAAACCATGGACGACAAACGGGATGAGCAGGAACGCGACGAGAACCTGGAAACCTTCGGAGAAAACGGGGTTCTGGGCCGTTCCATCAGTTCGGCGGAACTTCGGGAACAGGAGAAGCGCAGAAAAGAGCAGGAAAAGGCCGAGCGTAAGATGAGAAGGCGGAGCAGGAAGGAATATCGCAATGGCATGCCCCGCGAGAAAAACACCACCCTGTGGGTGATGGTGGGAATCCTGGGGGCTGTGGTGATAGCGGTAGGGGTTATGATGGCGATCGAATTTGCGACGAGCGGTAAGGACAAGGCGGCGAATTCCAATGAATTCATCGCGGAGGAAACCGCGCTGCCGGAGATGTCGGCGGAAGGCATCAAAGGGATTATCACGCGGGCCTATTACACCAACGACAAGCATTTTGCCGTGGTGCTCAAGCTTTCCAACGCCTACAATACCAAGCATTATCTGACGTCTTTGGAAGTCAAGGTCAGCAATGGGGACGGCGAGCTGATCGCGAGCGGCTATACGGATTCCATTGAGGATTTCGCACTCGATCCGGAGAGCTACGGCACTTTCACGTTTTATATTTCCCCGAAGTATGTCAAGATTCCGGACGATTCCCTGGAAAATCTGACGTATGAGATCACCACGGGCGGCCGGCTTGAGGACGAAAACGCGACGGCGAAGACAGACGCCACCACCGGCACGGAAGCGACCGCCACCACGAGCGCTGAGTGATCGATATCGAATAATTAGCAGCCGGAAGGGGCCAATGCCTCTTCCGGCTGCTTTTTTACCGCGTACAAAAACGGCCGCCCGTTGAAAAGGGCGACCGCGATTTATAAGAGGGAACGAAACAACCGATAGGAATCGTCAAAAATCTCATGAGAAATAAAGAAGCCGGAGAAAGCCAGAACCAGCATCAGGACAAACAGCGCCAGGCCGATGCTGCTCAGAACAATGCCCGCCACCGCCATGCGGCCGCTGCCCTTGGATTTGGCGATGATGCCGAGGATCAGCCCCGCGATCCCCATAAAAACGGAGGAATCACCCACGAGAAGAATCGGAATGGACAGAATCCCGAGAACCAGGGAAGCTATCGCCAGGCCGTCGTTTTTCCGGTGGGGAACAGCCGGGTACGCATAAGGGACCGGCGTGTAGCCCGGCTGCTGGGGCGAATAATAGGAATAGGGCGGCGTGTTGACGGGCGGCGGGCTGTACGGCTGCGCGTAAGGCTGCTGCGTATAGGGGGTGTTGACCGGCGGCTGGGGCGCGGCGGGATAAACCGGCGGCGCATAGCTGGCCGGCGGATAGGATACCGGCGGCTGCAAGGGAGCGGCCGGCATGTCCGGCAGGGCGGGCGCCGCGTGAATGTCCGGAATGGGCGGTATGGGGGAGGAGAAAGGGGCGGGCGGCGTACGGCTGGGTTCCTGTCCGCCTGCGGAGGGACGGAAATCAAAATCGTCTGGCATGGAAAAGCCTCCTCCTGATTTCAATGAAAAGGGCGGGAATATCCCTGTTCAGTATAGCATGAAAGACGTATCGGCACAAGACTGGCCGGCTTTCCTTCATCAAAACGTAATAATCCGTCCGCCAGGCGGGAACGCTATAGAGAGACTTTATGAAAAGAGGGCTGCATCTATGCCGGATCTGCCGTTTTCCAGCCGCGCCGATCACGTGGAATCCCTGCTGCGCGTGAAGGAAAGTTTTGATGTGATCGCCAGAAAGATACTCGTCGGCGGGCGGGACGCCGTGTTGTTTTTCATCGACGGTTTCGTCAAGGACGAAGTGATGGAAAAAATCCTCGAATATATTATGTCCCTGAAGGCGGAGGAAGTAAAGGATATTTCCGGCGCCGAGGTGTTTGCCGGCCGGTTTATCACCTATGTGGAGGTGGATACCGAGCAGGATCCGCAGGCGGTGCTGGTTCCGGTGCTGTCCGGTCAGCTGGCCCTGCTGGTGGACGGGGTGGACGGCTTCATCCTGATCGACGCCCGCACCTATCCGGCCAGAGGGGTGGAAGAACCGGACAGTGACCGGGTTCTGCGGGGATCGCACGACGGGTTCGTCGAGACGCTGGTGTTTAACACCGCCCTCATCCGCCGGCGCATCCGCGATCCACGGCTGACGATGGACATCCACCAGGTGGGAACGGTGTCCCAGACCGACATCGTGCTGTGCTATATGGAAAATCGGGTGGATAAAAAACTGCTGGACAAGCTGAAAAAGAAGCTTGACAGCATTGATATCCCGACCCTGACCATGGCACAGGAAAGCCTGGCCGAGTGCCTAATCGGCCGGCAGTGGTTCAATCCCTTTCCCAAGGTGCGGTACACCGAGCGGCCGGACTGTGCGGCGGCCAGCATCGCGGAGGGGCGGATTCTGCTGCTGGTGGACAATTCCGCCGCCGCCATGATTTTGCCCACCAGCATTTTCGATTTTGTTCAGGATACCAACGACTTCTATTTTCCGCCGCTGGTGGGGTC
>JAETPP010000203.1 GCA_021771115.1 Bacillota bacterium
TATCAGCTGACAGCTCCCCTTTCAGGGGTGAGCGCGTGCCGGTGGCACGCTGGTGCGAACCGACCGAGCCGACAGGCGAGAAGCCAAGGGTTAAGCACTAAACAATAATTTATCGCCTTCTTGCTTTGCGGCAGCAAGGCCACCTTCCTTGCTCACTGCTAATTGCTCATTCCTAATTGCCCTTCAGAATGTCCTGCCCCGTCTCTAAAAAAGCCGGAACTTGGCCTTCAGAAATTCCTGATAATAGGGAAATTCATCCGTTTTTTCGTACTCCCGGCGGATATTTTCCTCGATCCACTGAAGCTTTTCGGGGGTGTTTTCCGCGTAAGAGCGCAGCGCCAGCTTTCCGGCCTGTTCCGCCTGCTTTAGGGCGGCCAGCGCGTCCGGCACGAATTCACAGGCGGTCACTTCCACCGCTTCTTCTGAAACGAAGGCATGGGGGATCTCGGATAAGGGCTGGGCCTTTTCTGTTTCCACGGTATAGACGTACCCGGCTTCTCCGCCGTAGGTTTCTAACGTGGCGTCCGGCCAATATTCCTCCAGGCAGAGCAGGCCTTCCTTTGTAAAGCCGTAGGAGCCCCATTTATAATAGGAAGCCTGGGGCGGCAGGCCGGTTTCCCGGCAGAATTTTTCCACCGCGTTGCTCAGATAAACCAAAGTGTTTTCCCGGCAGTCCGAAAAATACACCAGAGGCCTTCCGTGGCTTGAGCACCGGGGCTCAAGCACCCGGATCCCCGGCGTTTGCGAGGCGTGGAACAGCTTCATAGGCTTTCGATCACTCCGGCCAAAAGCTTTTGGGCCTTATGGGCGGATTCCCTGGCAAAGGTGGGAAAATCCACAGTGGCTTCCTCGTTGCCGTTATCGGAAATGGTTCGGAGCACGGCGCAGGGGATATGGTTTAACAGGCAGGCGTGGGCGGTAGAGGCCCCCTCCATTTCGCAGGCCAGCGCGCCGAAGGTCTCATAGAGCCATTTGCCAAAGGCCGGATCTGCCACAAACCGGTCTCCGGTGGCGATGGCCCCCCGGTGGCAATGGCCGTACAGGGCTTCCGCCGCCTTTTGCAGCTTTTCGGAAATTTCCCGGTCACAGGGGAAATCCCGTACCTTTTGGCTTTCCGGGGGAAGCTCGATCTCCCCCAGCCGGAGATCTCCCAGGGCGGTTCCGTCATAGTCGTACTGCACACAGGAGGTGGCGATCACCACATCGCCAATACGAACCTCCGGGCCGATCCCCCCGGCCACGCCGATATTCAAAATCAGCCTGGGCCGGTAATGATCGGCCATCACCTGGGCGCACAGGGCAGAATTCACCTTGCCGGGGGAGCACTGGGCCGCCACAAAGGGGACGCCGGAAAGGAGTCCCGTGTAAAATTTCATGGAAGCATGCTCCTGTACGGTCACTTCCTTTGCCGCCTCCAGCACCGCCTCGATTTCAACCTGCATGGCGCCTACAATGCCGATGGGCTGTATTTCGCTTTTCATCTTGCAGCTCTCCTTTCCAGCCGGCCCGGTTCAGGCCTTTTTGTTTTTCGTTGTCTTTTCTGCGATAAACGCCGCAAACTCCTCAAACTCTCCCTGGGAAAAGCCGAACTGATCCACCGGGTAAGCGTTGTCCTGGCTGTAATAGAGGTACAGATAGTGCCCGTGCTTCTTCACGGAAAGGATCTGGAAATAGGGGAACACGCTGGCGGACTGAATGCCGGCCACCCGGAAGCCCTCCTCGAAGAACGTATACCGGGCCGTGGAGGAAATGCCCCGCCCGAATACCTTTTGCTGTATCTTTTCCACAGCGCTTCCCATATTGATAGCCCGGTACAGGAAATACACCACTACCGCCACGGCGATAAGCTTCAGCCACCAGGTCACATCAAAGGAGAAGGAGAGGATCAGCACCGCCGCACACAGCAGGCCGCTGATCAAAAGGGAGGGGAGGCTTTTCACATAGGCATGGTACCTGCTGAACGTCCGCACTGCTTCCCGGGTGCAGTCGGTTTCGTTGACGAACCGCACCTCGCCATAGCCGCTTCCGTCCTCATGGGCCTTGTGATACGCGCTGAGCCGCTCCGCCATTTCGGCCTTCTGCTTCTTGTCTCTCCGGCTGCGAATAGGCATATAGACAAAGGGCGCCACGATCACCACCACCAGGACCACCAGCATTCCCAGCATCAGGGCCAGGTTCACAGGCTTCGGCTCCGGCTTTTCCAGCAGCTGGGTGATCTGAAAGGTAAAAGCGGCTTTTTCCAGCAGCGCGGCCTGTTCTTCGGAAATTCCCTTTTCGTCATAGGTGATAAAGGTCAGGGTATGGCCGTTAAAAATGGTGCCGTACTGCAGCTCATGGATCTCCCCCATCGAGGTGTCGCTGTCGATCATGATCCGGTAGAAGGGCTGCCCGCCGATATCCACATAGCTCTTTTCCACCGTAACGCCCTCGGTGTCGGTCTTCACCAGCTTTTCCAAAAACTGGTCCCGCTCCTCCTGGGGCATGTCCTGCAGGTGGAAAATATTTTCGGTGGTATCGTTGTCCTTCGACAGCACCTTGATATTGATCTCGCGCCCTTCCGTATAAAAATCAGCCAGAATACCCATTTCCTGGTATTCCTTCCGCATGGCGGCGGGGTCGCCGATCCCGGCCAGCGCCCAGGAGGGGTCGTCCTCCGGCACGGAGAGGCTGAAGGTATACACAATCTCCTCCGGCACCGTAAAGGTAAATTCTTCATTCTTCCACTCTTCCGCGGAGGCCGGCAGACAGATCATGAGACAGAGCACAAGCGTAAGCAGCGCGGCAAAGGTTCTTTTCCAATTCAATTTCATTCTTTCCTTTCCTACTGGATGCTGGATAAGGACAAATGCCCTTTGCCCTTTCCAGTATCTAGAATCTAGAATCCAGCATCTAGTATATCATTGTTTCGAAAAAATGACAATAAAGATTGACGCGCCGCCGAAAATGGCGTAAAATTTAGAAAAGTAAGAACCTGTATTCATAACCGGAAAGTGCCGGATGAGCGAGGATTTTGGAAGTTGTTCCAGGCAAATTTTCGCAGGAATACTGGCGTATTGCAAGAAAATTTAACGCAGAACGG
>JAETPP010000204.1 GCA_021771115.1 Bacillota bacterium
GCTGCTCTCCCCACTTATTGAGGCTCATGTATCCGATATCTGTACAAAGATTATTCATCATGCAGCGAATCCTTCAAATTTGTCAGTGCGATCTTCGTTTCCGCAGTGGTCTCGCCCAGAAGGGAGGCAATCTCCTGTACGACCCGCATTTGTTTTTCAATGACCTGGTCTGTCACCTCCACGGTAGACCGATGAAGCTCTTCCTTCTTCTTCCTGTCGTTCTCCTCCTCGGTCACATCCCGCATGATGCACATGACCACATGATAATTTTTATCATAGATCACTGTCTCTTCCACGTATTTCCGGTATTCCGCCAGATACACCTTCTCGTTCCGCAGGCTCTGCCCTGTCTGCATCACATCCAGGAACACCTTGGGGTCCAGAATGCGGATCACCTGGTCGCCCATCACATCGGAGGGGTGCCGGATATTCATGATCCGGCAGGCGGCGGAATTGATCTGCTGCACCTCCAGCGCCTCGTTCAGCGCGATAATGCCGTTGGGAGAATTGTTGATGATGTTGTCGGAGAAGGACTCGGCCTTATCCTTCAAAAAGGGCAGGCACATTTCGATGCTGGCCTTTCCGAAATAGACCGCCATGGCCTTTTCCCGGCAGGTGTTGTAGCCGCAAGCCCCGCAGTTCAGCTCTTTTTCCGGGCTGTCCTTGCCCATTCTGTGCAAAATCTCTTCGATATCCCGCTGGCCGGGCATCCGGCGGTGGAGCCCCTGGAACTTGTGGTTCTTAAAAAGCTCTTCTTCCACTGGCATTTCCACCTGGAAATCCTTCTTTCCGGCATACCGGTTCACCGCCACATAGTCGGTGACCGGCATGCGGTGGCTTTTCTCCATAGCCGGGCCGCCCACGCAGCTTCCCGCGCAGATCGACATTTCCACAAAGCATTTTTTCAGCTTGCCCTGCTTGATATCCTCCAGGGCATGGATGCAGTTTTCCACGCCGTCCACGACCAAATAGGTGTATTCCGGAGAATCCTGCTCCATGCTGCGCAAAATGCCGCCGGAGGTGGGAAACAGCCGGGAACGGCTTTCCTCCAGATGGTCCTCCCCGCTTTCCACGGAAACACCCTCCTGATCCAGCCACTGGCTCAGCTCCTCGAAGGTGAGCACACAGTCCACATCGCCGGGGTATTCCTCCGCTTCCGCCTTTTTAGAAACACAGGGGCCGACAAATACCGTATGTACCTCGGGGTCTTCCTTTTTCAGCTTTCGGCAATGGGCCTGCATGGGCGACAGCACGGGGGCCAGATACGGAAGGACCTCCGGATGGTATTTCTGGATCAGCAGGTTCAGGGAGTGGCAGCAGGAGGAAATGATGACGTCCATTTTCCCCTCCCGAACCAGGCGCTCATATTCCGTTTTGACGATAGAAGCGCCCACAGCGGTTTCCTCCACCGCAGAGAAGCCCAGCTTTTTCAGGGCCGTCTCCATCGAGGCAATGGTCGCGCCGGTGTAGTTAGCTACAAAGGACGGCGCCAAACTGACCACGGTCCTGCCGCTTTGGATCAGCTCCTTCGCACGGTCGATATCGCTGCGGATCTCTTTGGCGTTTTGGGGGCACACCACAAAGCAGTTGCCACAGAGAATACATTCGTCGCTGACGATATGGGCCTGCCCGGAGGAAAATTTGATGGACTTCACCGGGCAGTGGCGAATACACTTATAACAGTTTACGCAGTTTGATTTTTTCAGCTTCAGATAGTCAACCATGGACTTCCCCCTTTCCTCATGAAGCGAGCTCCACCAAAGGAAAACCCGTGATGGAGCCCAGATTCACAACGCAGCCTTATACGGCGGCAAGGATCTCCTTCTGAAAGAATTCCTCCGTGTTCTCCGGAGACAGGGAACAGAGCCGCCCATCCACCGTTACGTTGACGCCGTTCACGCAATTTCCCATGCAGAACGTGCCGCTGAGCTCCACCTTATCCTCCAGATGATTTTCCTTTACCAGTGCCTGGAGCTGCTCCACGATCTGACGGGAGCCCTTCAAATGGCAGGAACTGCCAATACAAATGGTAACCTTCATACTGTGACCACAATCCTTTCTTTCGCCCGGCAAAGGCGATATGGTCCTTCCCGGGCATGCAAATTGAAACGGCCTTATTCGTACTCCACCACATTGACCCAGCGCATCAAAAATTCCTGCTCCTCCGGCTTTCCCTTGACAGACTGGGAAGCCGCCACAATGGGAAGCCACTTCTGCACGTACTGCTTGGCAGTATCGCTCTTTTTGCAGAACAGGTTCATGTACTTCTCCGCAGTTTCCGTATCTCCGCTGAGACAGAACAGCAGGTAGGTACGGGCCGCGTCGGCGCTGGCGTTGCCCTGGGTGGCATGGGCCCAGTCCAGAATAGAATAGCTGCCGTCCTTCCGGATCACCACATTGGTGGGATTGAAATCTCCGTGGCAAAGCTTATTGTGCTTGGGCATGCTGCCCAGGCGGGCGTCCAGCTCATAGCGGGTGGTGGCGTCCAGCTTGGTTTCGGAAATTTTCCGCTTCATCTTGTCCTTCAGCTTATTGAGGCGGGGGGCTGTCTTTTGGTGCATTTCCAGCTGGATATCCACAAAGCGTTCCAGATACTCATCCTTCTTTTCCGGATTTTCCTCCATCAGCTGGGCGATGGTCTTCCCTTCCACATACTCCGTGACGATGGCCCATTTCCCGTTGATTTTCGCCACTTCCTCCACGCCGGGGATCGGCATGCCTGTCTCCTCTACCCTGGCGATGTTCAGCGCCTCGTTCAAAATATCCGCTTTGGAATATTCCTCATCGAAAACCTTGATGGCGTACTTTCCATCCCGGTAGATGGTTTTGGAATTTCTGACTGCGATAATCTTTTCCAGCTTCATACTAAACTCCTCCAATTATTTCCCGTAATAGCACTTCAGGTAAATTTCCTTGATCTCGCTCATCAGCGGATACCTGGGATTGGCTCCGGTACACTGGTCGTTAAAGGCATTTTCCACCATTTCATCCAGCGTTTCCAGGAAGTACTTTTCGTCTACGCCGTATTCCTTGATGGTCTTCTTG
>JAETPP010000205.1 GCA_021771115.1 Bacillota bacterium
AATAGCGTGCCACCGGCACGCGCTCACCCTTAGGCTGCCACCGAAAGATGCTCGAAGAGCAGCATTTCCCCTTCTCAGGGGAGGCAAGAGTTCTCGCTTTGTTGTTAGTCAATAAAAAGTACACACCCTGTCAACAACAAAGAAAAAGCGCACCCATTGCGTGCGCTTTTTATACTTCTATTTTTCTGTCCTCTTGCCGCAGGCGGCGCAGTGGTCGCAGCCGCCGCAGCAGGTTTTGCCCTGTTTCTTATCCCTCCACAGCTTGCGCAGGGAAAGAAACAGCACAAAGCAGATCAAAAGACAAACCAGAAT
Organism: Bacillota bacterium; assembly: GCA_021771115.1. Taxonomy (GTDB): domain Bacteria; phylum Bacillota; class Clostridia; order Oscillospirales; family Acutalibacteraceae; genus Acutalibacter. Next base: position 313 of record JAETPP010000205.1, read on the forward strand.
CGTAGAGAGGATCCCCGGCATAAAAAGCCCCTTTCCGGTGTTTCAGTGTATACGTTCAGGTCAAATGAACAGCAGGCCGATGTGGTAGACCAGGAAGGTAACGCCCCAGGCGACTCCGATTTGAAACAGGGTGACAAATCCCGTCCAGCCCCAGCTTTCTGTTTCCTTTTTGATGGTGGCCAGGGTGGCGGCACAGGGAACATAAAGCAGGGAGAAGGTCATCAGGGCATAGGCGTTTAAGGGGCCGAAGCCCATGGCCCCCAGGCTGCTTAAAATGGCGGACATCCCGGCGGTGGAATTGATGTTGGAAATGCCGAACAGCACGGCGCAGGAGGAAACCACCACCTCCTTGGCGGAGATCCCGGCAATCAGCGCCACCACGATCTGCCAGAAGCCCAGGCCGATGGGGGCAAAGAAGGGCACGATCCACCGCCCAATCATGGAGCCGAAGGTTTGGGACATATCCTCGGAATATCCATTGGGGCCGAAATTCAGGAGGAACCACATGAGGATCGAGGCGATAAAGATGGTGGTCCCGGCCTTGGTCAGATAATCCTTCACCTTTTCCCAGACATAGATGAAAATGGTCCTGGCGCTGGGCGCCTTGTATTCCGGCAGTTCAATGAGCAGGGAATTTTCCTTAGCGTGCTTTTTGTCAAAAAGATGGATAAGAAAGGCGCACAGAATTGCCACCAGCATTCCCAGAAGATACATGGAATACGCCGCCAGCATGGCGTGCTGTGGGAAAAACAGCTGGGAGAACAAGACATAGATTGGCAGCCTGGCGCTGCAGGACATAAAGGGAGTAATGAGCATGGTTTTGTAGCGGTCCCGCTTGTTTTCCAAGGCACGGGAAGCCATAATGGCGGGCACAGTGCAGCCGAAGCCCAAAACCATGGGGATCAAGGAACGCCCGGAAAGCCCCAGCTTTCCCATAATGCTGTCCATCACATAGGCCACCCTGGCCATGTAGCCGCTGTCCTCCAGAAAGGCGAGAGCCAGGAAAAGAATGAGGATGTTGGGCAGGAAGGTGAGAATTCCGCCTACCCCGGCGATGATGCCGTCTACCAGCAGCGAAACGACAAGAGGGGAGACGCTGACGCTTTCCAGCCCGGCTCGCACACCGCCGGAAAACAGCTCCAGTCCCGCTTCAAAATAGCCCTTGAGCCAGTCGCCTATGGTGAAGGTAAAGAAGAATACCAGCGCCATGATCAAAAGAAAAATCGGCAGTCCCAGCCATTTGTGGGTCAGAATGCTGTCGGCCTTGTCGGTAACGGCGGCCTTTTTCTCCTTGTTTACCAGCACCTCCTGGATCACTTCATCGATGAAATCGTATTTCTGATTGATGATCTCCTTCTCATAGCTTTTCCCAAGGACCTCCGGGCATTCCACAGGATAGAGAGAAGAAATTTCCTTGTCGTGCTCCAAAAGCTTTAAGGCATGCCAGCGGTAATTTTGCAGCTCTGGGTAGCGTTCCCGCAGAAGGGGGATCAGCTGATCGATCTTATCCTCGATCTCGTCGCTGTAGACCATGGCAAATTCCTTGTGGTGCTGGTGCTTGTGCCGCGTCTGTTCCGTGCGCCCGGTTTCAGCACCGGCCTCGTCTTCATTTCCGTGGTGATGGATCAGCGGCAGGTCGTGGCCGCGCTTCTGATGGTGGGCGGCGGCATGCATCAGGATATCCAGTCCGGTTTTTCGCCTGGCGGAAACGGGGATCACAGGAATGCCCAGCATTTCCGGCAGACGGTGGAGGTCGATCTCCATGCCACGCTTTTCCACAATATCCATCATATTCAAGGCGAGGATCACCGGTTTCCCCAGCTCAATGAGCTGCAGGGTCAGGTAGAGATTCCGCTCCAGGGCGGAGGCGTCCGCCACGTCGATGATCACATCCACTTCATCGCTTAAAATGTACTGCCTTGCCACCTGCTCCTCCATGGTGTAGGAGGTCAGGCTGTAGGTGCCCGGCAGGTCTACCAGCCGGTATTCCTGGTCGTGAAAGCGGAAGCTGCCTTCCTTTTTTTCCACGGTGACGCCAGGCCAGTTGGCCACCTTCAGGTTGGCCCCGGTATAGGCGTTAAAGAGGGTGGTCTTTCCGCAGTTCGGGTTTCCCACAAACCCGATCGAGAGCTCATGCGCCATAGCCCGCCCCTCCTTTCCGCACGGAAATATGGGAGGAGATCCCATAGCCCACGGCAAACCGGGTCCCTCTGACCTTGACGATCATCGCGCCACGCCGCTTTTTTCGCAGAACAAAAATTTCAGAGCCTTCAATCAGCCCCAGTGCTTCCAGCCGCCGTTCCAGGTCGACGGGGAGCGTAAGGCTCTCCACCTGATAGCTGCTGCCGGGCTCCGCTTCCTGTAAGGTGATCATAGTAGTTTTTCCTTTCCCGCAGGGTTTGAAAAATAGGGATATCAAGATTCAAAGACATGATAGAGCCTGTTAAAAACTTATCGCAGGAGCTGAAAATTGTCAATATCTTTTTGCCTTTTTCCAGAAAAAACTTTCTTTTTAGGGAAACCTGTGCTATACTTGTATTACAAGTTTGTTACCTTTGCGGGTTTTCCCGCCAGATTTGGAAATTTTTGGGGAAATGAGGCTTTTTTGATATGAAGCACGGAAAAGGAAAAAAGTGTTTTCGGCTAATATCGGCTGCTTTAGCGTTGTGCCTGCTGCTTCCGGGGCAGGTCATGGCCGAAACTATCGAC
>JAETPP010000206.1 GCA_021771115.1 Bacillota bacterium
AAAGGGAAATATCACTTCATACGAAGTATGAAATAAAACTTATGGAAGCACTGAATAAATCTGGTGTGCATAAAGCCGTTAGGCGTGATTTAATCAGTGCTTCCTTATGTCCTTGAATTTAGCAAGCAGCGGATTTTGATACCCAAAATCCGTTTTCTATTTTCGGATAGAAAAAAGGAAGCAGAAATCATAATTTCCACTTCCTTATGCAGTCTCTCCCTTAGGCGGGCGGTTCCGAAAAATTTGTTATTCAGTTTTCAGTTTGATCTGCAAGGATACAGAAAACGATTGAAATTGTCTTTTTCAAAGGGTCAGCCTCCCTTCGTTTTTTCAAGGATCCATTTTTCCCCCGGCACCGGCACACGGATGCGCTCCGGATTTGCGATTTTGTCCACAAGCACTTCCGGATTTCCATTAAAAGGCGTAAACTCCGGCGCGTCCACTGTGCCCCAATGGATGCAGACCAGTTCCGCCTCCGGGTAAGCGTTTGCCAGCTTCACCGCGCCGTCCAGCCCGATGTGCCAGTCGTTGTCAGAAAAATCGAACAGGATGATATCGGGCGCGGGCATTTGCAAATGCTCCGGCAGCAGCCTGGAATCGCCGGGCAGCCAGATAGCACCGTCCGGCGTGTCCAGCCAGTAGCCGCAGTAGTCCTCCCGTTTCCATTCCCGGTACTGGTGGTCGGGGGAATCGTTCTGCCAGTTGTGCCAGGCAGGGGTGACTGTCACTTTGACAGACCCGATGGAGAAAATTTCTCCAATACTGTGGCAAACGCCGGGCAGGCCTTGTTCCTCCATAGCTTCTGCAACATAACCGGGCGCGTGATAGGAGCTGCATACTCCTGCCAGGTGCCGGCAGGTAAGGATGCTGAAATGGTCGTTGTCAATATGGGTGATCAGCACACCGTCCAAGCGCGGCACCTGATTTGCCGCAACAGGCGGATTAAACAGCAGGGGCATATCGAAGCCCTCTAAAACCGGGTCGATCATCAGGATTGTTCCCCGGCAGTTGAGCATAGCGCCTCCACCGCCCAGCCAGCGCAGCTCCGTGTGGCCTATGGGGCCAAAAGCTTCCGGCAAAATGGGCTGTACCGGGCCGGGCATGGCCTGGCTTTTTTCAGATCGATAGACTTTCATTGCGCAGCCTCCTCACCTTTCTTTTTTCTTTTCACGCCGCGCCCGCGCAGGGCCTTGCAAAAATAGTGGCTGACTGCCGTAAGCAGTCCCATAATGGCCAGATGATCCAAAAGAAACAGCAGGGTGGCCGTCGGTACGTCGGCAGAGATTTTCAAAACAGCCTTTGGTTTCATATGCAATCCTCCGTTTTAAATCACCTTAAATTCCTTCCATTTTCCGGACTTCAGCCGCAGGGCAAAAATAACCGCCCGGATGACCCAGTCCAAACACATGGCGGCCGCAATTCCAATCACGCCCCAGTTCAGCACGATGGCGAAGAGCACGGAGAACAAAAGCCGCCCGCCAATGGTGGAGGCGATGGATACGATCATGGTAAACCTGATATCTCCCGCCGCCCGCAGGCCGTTGCTGAGTGGGCCGGACATGGGGAACGCCACGGTGTTGAAAACATTGTGGATCAGCACCAGGAGGATCACTAAGCGCTTGGCTTCCTCGGAAACCTGGTAAAAATGCATCATCAGCGGGGTGATGGCGAACACCAGGCCGTTCCAGATCAGGGAGATGATCAGGGTGATCTTCAGCAGCTTGTGGAAGTAGTGCTCCGCCTGGGCCGTGTCGCCCGCCCCCATGCACTGGCCGATCACGGTAATGAACACCGGGCCCATGGTCACCCCGGCCAAAGCCGCCAGGCTCCAAATGCTTTGGGCGATGCCGTTGGCGGCGATCTGGTAGGTGCCGAACAGGGCCACCACACTGGAAAGGGCCACCTTTACCAGCTGAAAAATGCCGTTTTCCACCCCGTTGGGGATAGCAATGCGCAGAATGCGGCCCATCAGCTCCCGGTTCCATTTGCAGATCTGCCGCCAGGTGTAGCGCACATCGTTCTTCTTGCGGAAACACAGCACGGTGATCACCGCCGCTGAAAACACCCGGGCAATGAGGGTGGGCCAGGCCACGCCCGCCACTCCCGCGTGCAGCACGAATACGCCGATGAGATTGCCCGCTACATTGATGGCGTTGGCGGCAATGGAGATGTACATGGTCACGCTGGTTTTACCCAGGCTGCGGTAGAGGGCCGCGCCGGCGTTGTATATTGCCAGGGCCGGGTAGGAGAACACCGAAATTCGCAGGTACACCACGCAGGCTTCCATTACAGAGGGCTCTACCCGGCCGAAAAGCAAGCTGAGCACAGGGCGGTGAAACGCCAGGATGGCTATCGAAACCACCAGGGAAAACAAAGTGGAGGCTGTCAGAAGCTGGCTGGCGGTTTCGTTGGCGTCTTCCCCAGCGCCCCGGCCGATGTACTGGCTGATCACCACCGCGCCGCCGGAGGCCAGGGCGGTGAACAAATAGATAAAAATGGTGCTGAAGGAGTTCACCAGCGATACGCCCGATACCGCCGCCTCCCCGGCATAGCTGACAATGAAGGTGTCGGCAATGCCCACCAGCATCACCAAAAGCTGCTCTAAAAACAGCGGAACGATCAGATTTTTCAGGTCCTTATTTGAAAACACACCATCGCGCCCCTTTCGCGTTTTGTTTTCTTGTTTCCAGTATACAGCAGCTTACAGAAGGTATCTAATACCTATTTTTATGGAATCTTAATGCCTAAAAGGCATGGTTTACAGAACAAAAACCCTCATTGCCCCTTTCCGGTGCGTTCGGCTTTCCCTCCCTGACAAAAAGCGGGCGTTCCAGCTGCGACAGCTGAAACGCCCGTTTTAAATCTATTTGCTCAAATTGGATGGGGCGGATACTTCTCCAGACTGTCGATAAACGCTCTAACTGTAAGACACGGAAGGAGGAAGAGTGTAAAAAAGCTGCTTCGCAGCTTCCGGGAACCATCAGGGGCGCTGGTCTCCGGTGGAGGGGAAGGT
>JAETPP010000207.1 GCA_021771115.1 Bacillota bacterium
ACGTTCTTGTTTCAACAGGTATTTGTTGGAATAAAAAACTTGGATGGGAAAAATCAGGTATCGAACAGGCTCATCTGTTCATACTCTGCCCTGCGCTCCAGCAGTGGCGGCAAATTCCGCAGTAATTCCTCCACCGCGCCGTCCTCAAGAAGCCAGTCTATGGTTTCTTCCCGCTCCAGTATCAGGGGCATGCGCTCATGAACCGGCTCCATGGAAGCGTTTGCCTGTGTCGTAAGGATCACAAACCTCTCGTCATCCCCATACTTCCTGTAACATCCGGCCATAAACAGGGGCGCTCCGCCCCCTCTGTAAAAAGTATGCTTCTGCTTATTGCGGTCCCACTCATAGAACCAGGCCGCCGGGATGACTGCCCTGCGGTGCAGGACGGCTTCCCGGAACATCGGCTTTTCCATGACAGACTCGCATCTGGCATTGAAAATAACCCTGCCCTTCTGGAAACCCGGAAATCCCCACCTCTGCCACCGGCACTCCAGACCGGAACCGGAAGATGACAGGATGGGAGCAATCTCTGTAGGATGGATGTCCCTGGGCGCAATCTCCACCCTGCAGGCTGCCGCCGTCCTCCGCATTTTTTCATCCACCTGCCTGACCAGCTTCTCTATCTCCCTTGCCGTATCATCGTCAACATAATATCTGCCGCACATGCCGCCCTCCTGCATTGTCACTGATTTTCCTACTTATTTTTCCATCCCCGGATAGCTTTTTCATCCTGTCAAGGAAAAATCTGTTCGTCCCTGTTCAGGATAAGTATTGCCCTGTATCTGCTTTCAAAATCCTTCATCAAAATGAGCAAACGGGCAGTTATCCATGAAAGATAACTACCCGATATATTCAGACTTATCGCATTGATTGTAACATTGTCAGCCTGGAGCGTCAATGCGCAATCCAGCGAAATCGCCTATCCCTGCCTATAACCTGGCAAATTTCCTCACCAACAACGCCACCTCCTTCTGGACTTCCATATACCCTTTCCGCAGATCCTCCACGTCCTCCCCATAGAGATTCCTGGTCTCATTGCACCTGCAGGCAATCTGGTTCACATTGTTGGAAACAGAGCGCAGCAGCTTTATCAGCTCCTTGATGCTCCCCATATCCAGATGGACGATATAGCCGTCCACTGCCATTTTTCTAAGGTAGGCCCGTTTGTTGCAGGTTCCTGCCTGTTCCATCTTCTTTTCAATCAGGTTCATTTCCTCCGGGCTGACTTTGAAATAAAGCCCTATCGTGCGCCCCTCATCCGTCCGCATAATACCACCTCCCTGTCCCTGCCGCGCGCTGCGCCGGACTGCACCGTCGCAGGCGGCTGGTATTTTTTAATTTCCTGTAAAATAGAGGGCTTTGCGTCGGAGGATACCGTTTTTCCTTCCTGCCCGTGCGGCGGTTCATCCTTCACGTTTTCCTGTCCCTCCTGCTCCGGTTCCGCACTGCGCTCTTTTTCCGCAGATTTTTCTGTGCTGTCAAGCACCGCGTTCAGTTCCGCCAGACGTGCGGATTTTTCCGCCAGCTCCGCCTCCTTCGGAAACGGCCTGTCTGCCTCCTCCTTTGCGCTTTCAAACTCTTTCTGCAGGCGCTCTAAATTCGCCTTATGAGCCTCAAGGCTCTGCGGTATTTTTTCCAGCGCATTGTTGATGCGGGTGATGTTTCCTGACACGTCATCGGAAAGCTCCGCCGTGTGGGTCAGGTACTGCTTCATCGTGACTTTGAATTTCGCGCCGTCAAAGGCAAGCCGCATCGGAAAACCACGGTACTCGCCAAGCGTAATCTCTTTTCCGGGGTCGTCCATCAGGCGGCATGCCGCCACGATTGCCCTCCCTGCCTCTTTGCGCTCCGTATAGACGTGTCCCATGACAGTCATGGAAAAATCATCGTCCTTTACCGGATGCGCCGCAAGCATCGGCAGCTCCTTCTTAAGGCACTCAATGTAAAGCCCGGCCTCTTTTATTTTGTTCGGAAAATAGCCCCGCACTTTATCCTGCATCTCATACTGCTGCGAAAGATGGCTGGATTTTAGCACCTTAAGCTTTGTCACCTGTATGTCCAGGTCCATCTTTTCCTTGATTCTCACATCTCCCGTCGCCAGCATTTTTACCTCCGCGTAAGTAAGCGCGGTGGCGTCCACGTCCTCAATGGAACGCGCCGGTGATTTTCCTGTCATGATCTGGCCGATGAATTTCTGTTTCGATTCCACCAGCCCCCAGGTGTAGGCGTCAAACGTCCCTTTTGTGACATAGCGGAAAATCCTCACATGGCTGTTTTCATTGCCGCGCCGCACAATGCGGCCTCCGCGCTGCTCCAGGTCCGCAGGCCGCCAGGGGCAGTCAAGGTCATGCAGGGCCACAAGCTTCGTCTGCACGTTAGTCCCTGCGCCCATTTTCTGTGTGCTCCCGAGGAGGATTCGCACCTGCCCGCTCCGGACTTTTGCGAAGAGTTCCGCTTTCTGCGTTTCGGTATGGGCGCTGTGTACAAAAGCGATCTGCTCCGCAGGGATGCCCTTTGCAATCAGTTTTTTGCGTATATCCTCATAAATGCTGGCCTCCATGACCGTTTCATCCGCCGGCGCTTCTACGGCTTCCCCGCCGGCGGGGGATTCTGTCCCTGCCGCATCCCCTTCTGTATCTTCCCTGCCCGTCTCCGCCCGTCCCTTCGGTGTGGAGAGGTCAGAAAAGATAAGCTGCGCTCCTTTTACAGGGGCGCTTTCCTGCCAGATCTGAAACACGTTCTGCACACAGGCGTTTACCTTACTTCCGGGGTCGTCGGGGAGCAGCGGGTTCATGATGCGCTGGTCGAGCGCGAGCTTGCGCCCGTCCGAAGTAATCTTAAGCATGTTGTCGACGCTGGGGTCTACCTTCTCTTTCCGTATCTTTTCCGCGCGGTCGGCAAGGTCTTTCACCATAAGCTTCTGCGCCTCGCTCGGCTCCGTCTGGATTGTGATATACTCTGCTTTGGGCACAGGCAGCTTTAACATTTC
>JAETPP010000208.1 GCA_021771115.1 Bacillota bacterium
AGGATTGGGCGGAAATGCTGTTTCGCATGTACAACCGCTGGGGAGAGCGCCACGGCTTCAAGGTTTCCACCCTGGACTATCTGGACGGCGATGAAGCCGGGCTGAAAAGCGCCTCCATTCTGGTGGAGGGGGAACACGCCTATGGTTACCTCAAAAGTGAGGCGGGCGTTCACCGCCTGGTGCGGGTCTCTCCCTTTGACGCGGCGGGCCGCCGCCATACCTCCTTTTCCTCTCTGGAGGTCATGCCGGAGATCGAGGAGGACAATTCAGTAGAGATCAATCCCGATGATATCAAGATGGAGGTCTACCGTGCCAGCGGCGCGGGCGGCCAGAAGGTCAACAAAACCTCTTCCGCCGTGCGTCTGATCCATATTCCCACCGGTATTGTGGTATCCTGCCAGGTGGAACGCAGCCAGTACCAGAACCGGGACGTGGCCATGAAGATGCTGATCTCTAAACTGGTGGAGATCAAGGAGCGGGAAAACCTGGAAAAGATCAGCGATATCAAGGGCGAACAGAAGGAGATCACCTGGGGCAGCCAGATCCGCTCTTATGTGTTCATGCCCTATACCATGGTAAAGGATCACCGCACCGGCTTTGAAACCGGCAATGTAAACGCCGTGATGGACGGCGAGCTAGATGGCTTTATCAACGCTTATCTTACGGCGAAGAGCCAGGGCACGCTGGGGGAGAATATCGAATAAGATGATACCCAGCGGCTTCTAAAGCAGCCGGGCGTCGTGATCGGGAGTGAAGAATGCTACAATGGAATTTGAACTGGTTCCTGTAAAGGAAGAGGAAAAAGAGATCCTGAGAAATCTCATGGAAAAATACCTCTATGAATTTTCTCAGTATGAGCTGTGCGATGTAAACGCCCTGGGACTTTACGGCTACAGCTACTTTGACTGCTACTGGACAGAGGAAAACCGCTGGGCTTTCTTTTTAAAGGCGGACGGGCGCCTGGCGGGCTTTGCCATGGTCAACGATTACCCGGAAGCGGGGAAGACCGATTACTGCATGTCCGAATTTTTTGTGATGCACAAATACCGCCGCTGCGGCTTGGGCAAATGGGCGGTATTCCGGCTTTTCGATGAGTTTAAGGGCACCTGGCAGTTAAAGCGTCACCCGAAGAACCTTCCCTCCGTGGGCTTTTGGGATCATGTGATCGGGGAGTACACAGGCGGAAACTTCCGTCTGGAGAGCATGGGCGGCGAGATCGCCTATCCCGACGGCACCCCGGGAGATGTGTTCTTCTTTTCCACTTAAAATTTTCCCTCTTTTCCCGCACTTTTTGGAAAAGAGGGTTTTCTTTTTGGAAAATTTATGGTAAACTAAAACCCAGGCCAAAATAAATGAAGAAAACAGCATTGGCCCATTGCCGCTGGCCGGGAACAGCACCCTGTGCGTTCTTCCGGCGAACAGCCCCGCTTCCGGCAAAAAAGCCGAAAGCGTAGATCGCTGAATCACGGGCAGCTCCCGTGGTAGAAAGGATGGTAACAATGAGTACGGAAATGAACACAAGGCCCTTTGAAGAGTACGAATCCCAGGTGCGCTCTTACTGCCGCAACTTCCCCACGGTGTTTACCACCGCCAAGGGCCCGTTCCTCTACGATGAGGAGGGGAGGGAGTATATTGATTTCTTCTGCGGCGCAGGCGGCCTCAATTACGGCCACAACAACGATTACATCAAGGAAAAGGTGGTCGCCTATCTCCAAAGCGACGGCGTAATGCACGCATTGGATATGTACACGGCTCCCAAACGGGATTTTCTCACCTTTTATGAAGAACAGATCTTAAAGCCCCGCGGGCTGAATTATAAGATCCAGTTTCCCGGCCCCACCGGCACCAACGCGGTGGAGGCGGCCCTGAAGCTGGCAAGAAAAGTAAAGAAGCGCCCCGGCATTTTTGCCATGATGGGCGGCTTCCACGGCATGACCCTGGGCTCCATCGCCCTGACCACCGATGCTTCCTCCCGGGCGGGAGCGGGCGTGCCTCTGACCAATGTGACCCATATTCCGGCCCCGTATATGTTCCCGGAGCTGGATACTTTAAAGTATATCGAAACCCTGCTGACCGACGACCATTCCGGCGTGGAAAAGCCCGCCGCCATTATTTTGGAAACCGTCCAGGCGGACGGCGGCATCAATCCCTTCTCCGTGGAATGGCTCCGCGGCGTGCGGGAGATCTGCGACAGGCACGATATCCTGATGATCGTGGATGATATCCAGGTGGGCTGTGCCAGAACAGGCTGGTTCTTCTCCTTCGAGCGGGCCGGCATCGTGCCGGATATCGTCACCCAGTCGAAATCCATCGGCGGGTACGGCATGCCCTTTGCTCTGGTGCTGTTTAAGCCTGAGCTGGATATCTGGGAGCCCGGCGAGCACAACGGCACCTTCCGGGGCTATCAGCTTTCCATGGTGGCCGCAAAAGCCGGCCTGGAGGTGATGCTTCAGGAGCATGTGGAAGAAAAGGTGCGGGAAAAGGAAAAGATCATCGCCCGGTATCTGGAAGAGATCCGGGAGATCGCGCCGGATAAGATCAAGGTCCGCGGCATCGGCTTTGTGTGGGGCGTGGATCTCTGGCACTGCGACCCGGACGGCAAAACCTCCAAGGCGGTGCTGGACGAGTGCTTCAAAAACCACCTGATCGTAGAGCGGGTAGGCCGCGGCAACGCGGTGATCAAGGTCATGCCCGAGCTGCTGATCGATGAGGAAACTCTTCGCCGTGGTCTGGAGATCCTGAAGAATGCGGTAAAAACCGTGCTGAGATGAATTCCCGGCTGCGAATAGAAAAGCTCAGAGCCATACAAAGGCTCTGAGCTTTTGTCGTTCTTTAGTTGTTAGCCATTAGTAATTAGTTGTTAGTTGTTAGATGTTAGTAGTTAGAGAAGGACTTTTTCCTGTCACCCTGAGCCCCTCCTCCTGTCATCCTGAGCCCCTCCTCCTGTCATCCTGAGCCCCTCCTCCTGTCATCCTGAGC
>JAETPP010000209.1 GCA_021771115.1 Bacillota bacterium
GGGCGTGTTCGTCTGCTATGCGGCTATGTTTGGGTTTGATAAATTCCGGGAGGCCCTGGAGCAGATCACCAAATGGAAGAAATAAAAGGGACACCCGGCACCGTTCTGGTGCCGGGTGTCTGTTACTGCGGGATTGCCGCCAGTTCCATGTCCTCGATCTCCGCCCAGCTGAACCCCAGGCGGTGCATATCGTCGGAAACATCGGAGAGGACGCAGGTGCTTTCCAGCGTGATATTTTCATAGCAGCGGGCCACAAACATTTGGAACACCTCCACCGCCCGCTCCAGGGTGAACACCTGAATATTGCCGACCCTGGCGCCATACTTTCCATTGACCTTTACCAGCATTTTATTTTCCTCCCCTGTTTCTGAAATGATAGATTACCAGCCGGACCGGAACAAACACGGCCACGAACACGGCCACAAAAATCAGATATTTCATTGTTTTGCCCTCCCTTGACAAAGCTGGGGTTTTTGTTTATATTGAGGGTGCGGGGGTTGCCCCCCGCCCCTCTGCCTGTCACCAGTTCAGCAATTTCAGGATTGCCGCTGTTATCAGGCCGGAGATTGTGCCCGCCAGGATGGTGTCCGCCAAGACCTGCAACCTGTTGGGCCGCGCCGTCGGCTTTTGCCGTCGGCGTTTTTTCTTTTGCTTGCCCATCGGTCCGCCCTCCTTTCCGTCAGGGGTTCTCCCCTGAACTGTCTTTATTATAGTCCTTTTAGGGTGCATAATCAAGTGGCAATATGCACGAAATAAAGTGCTTGTATTTGGGTATTTTATGCACTTTACAAGGTGCATAAAATGGGGTAAAATAGACAGCGAAAGGGGAGATCATTATGGCGATCAGTTACCAGGGCGCATTTGAGAAAATGCAGGAAAAAGGTGTCACCACCTACCGGATCCGCAAGGAAAATATTTTATCACAAAGCACCTTGCAGAAAATGAGGGACGGAAAGTATGTGACCACCGAAACCATAGAGCGGCTTTGCCTGCTGCTGGAGTGTACCCCAAACGATCTTATGACGATAACGAAATGATCCCGCCCCCGGTGTCCTGCGGCGCCGGGGTGCTTTCAACAAACCAGAAACCCCTCCGGGCGGCCAATATTTTAGAGTTCTGAATATTAACACGGGTTTGACGCCGTGGCCGTGTTAATATCAAGAAAAATGTTGACCATTCCCACGCCCAGGAGGGGAAACGATGAAGTTTTACGAATACCACGGGAAAAGGAATATATGCGGGGACCGGATCCGGGAGGCCCGCCTAAAGCGCCGACTTTCACAAAGCGACCTCTGCAAGCTGCTGCAACTGCGGGGCGTCATGGTGGAGCGGGACACGATCAGCCGCATGGAAAGCGGGTCCAGGTTCGTGGCCGACTTCGAGGCGGTGGAGATTGCGGACGTGCTGGAGGTCCCCGTGTTGTGGCTGCTGGGGAAAGAATAGGACGGCGTGGGAATGACACCACGCCGTCCTTTTGCGTCCCCAGGAAAGGGGGACCTATGAACCATAAGGGATATAAACACCTGCGGGCGGCGGACCGCTTGAAAATCGAGGGGGCGCTGCGCACCGGGGCCAAGCCGAAAGAGATCGCGGCCATGATCGGCTGCTGCGAAAGAACGATCTATTATGAGATCAAGCGCGGCCTGTGCGTCCAGCAGCATGAGGGTTACATTTTCAAAGAAGAATACTGCGCGGACTATGCAGAGGAGAAATACCAGGAAAACCTCCGGGCCAAAGGGCCGGACATTAAGCTGGGAAAGGACTTTGCCCTGGCCAACTTCCTGGAGCAAAAGATCATTGAGGAGCATTACAGCCCCGGCGCCGTGCTGGCCTACATCAAAGCGGAGGGCCTGCGGTTTGATACCCAAATCTGCGAAACCACGCTGTATTCCTATATCTACCGGGGCGACGTATTCCTGGAGTTATCGGAAAAACACCTGCTTTACAAGGGAGAGCGGAGGCCGGAAAAGCGGGATTGTAATTGGGCGAACCAGCCCAAGGGTGAAACCATCGAAAACCGCCCGCCGGAAGTACGCCGCCGTGATACATTTGGCCATTGGGAAATGGATAGCGTCATGGGGCCGGTGGGTTCCAGCGCGGCCCTGCTGGTCCTGACCGAACGACTGACACGAATGGGCATAGTGATCCGTGTGCCGGACCATACCACTGAAAGCGTGGTGCGGGCGCTGAACCACCTGGAGCGGAAAATGGGAAAGGACTTTCGCCGGATCTTCCGCTCCATCACCGTGGACAACGGGTGCGAGTTCATGGACTGCAAGGGCATAGAGAGATCCTACCGACTGAAAAGCCCGCGCACAAAAGTATATTACTGTCACCCATATTCCCCGCATGAGCGCGGGAGCAACGAGAACATGAACCGGATCTTGCGCCGCTGGTTCCCCAAGGGGACCAACTTTGACGACGTGACACCGGCGGAGGTGGCGGAGGCGGCCAGGTGGATGAACAACTACCCGCGCCGGGTCCTGGGTTGGAAAACCGCAAGCGACCTTTTCCGGGAGTATGTGGCCGCTTAAACTGCACACCGTCCGAGCGGGCCGGAGCCTCCCAAAAGGCCCCGGTGGAGTTTCTGCGCCGTTTTGTGGAGAAAGACAGGAAAAACCGGAGCGTCCGCGCCCCTGCGCCCGCCCCAGTTCTGTCCTGTCAAATATTTTTTATAACTTTTTGCAATTTATACTTGACTTTTGCCGATTTTCCCTGTGAAAACAGGCGCCTTCCCCTGCTCATGCGCCGTCCGCCAGACTCCCCTTTCGCTTCCAGCGGCCGGAGAGGTAGTAGACCACCGACAGCGTGAAGCCAACGCACCAGCCCACGCCCACGCCGTAGTACATATAGTCAGGGCCGTAGTGGTCGGCGAACCAGTACACCGCCGGGACACGGACCAGAATGAGGGAAAAAATGACATCCAGCATGGG
>JAETPP010000210.1 GCA_021771115.1 Bacillota bacterium
AGCTCCCCTTTCAGGGGTGAGCGCGTGCCGGAAAGTTATAACTTTCCTGGTACGCTGGTGCGAACCGACCGAGCCGACAGGCGAGAAGCCAAGAGTAACTGCTAAACAATAATTTAGCGGGCTGCCCTCCCTGTCATTCTGAGCTGAAGGCGAAGAATCTCGCCCTTTGGCCCTTTTTACTCGGGAATTCAAGGTCGAAATCCTTCGTCAGGAAGGCGCAAAGCGCCTTTTTTCCTCAGGATGACAGATAGGGAGCCTGTCACTTCTAACAACTAATCACTCACAACTAGCGTCTAGTATCCAACATCCAGCATCCAGCATCCAGAATTGCATCTTCTTTTATAATCTGGTATACTTAAGAAAAGAAAAAAGAGCCCCCAAGAGGCTCCTTTTTGAAATTGCTGCTTATAAAACCCGAAACGCTCAGCCGTGCTCTGAGCCGGTAACGGGCTCAGGGTATTCCTCGCCGAAGGTCTCTACCGTGACCTTTTCCATGATCTGATCGTCATGAGGGCGGTCCGCCATATCCCGGGGAGAGGAAACGATGGCCTGAGCCACCTCGATGCCCTCGGTCACTCTGCCAAAGGCGGCGTATTGGCCGTCCAGATGGGGAGCGTCCGCCACCATGATAAAGAACTGGGAGCCGGCGCTGTTGGGCCGCATGGAACGGGCCATGGAAAGCACGCCGGTGGTGTGCTTCAGATCATTCTGTACGCCGTTTGCGGAAAATTCCCCCTTGATGCCGTAGCCGGGGCCGCCCATGCCGGTGCCCTCCGGGTCGCCGCCCTGGATCATAAAGCCGGGGATTACCCGGTGGAAGATGGTGCCGTCATAGAAGCCCTTCTGCACCAGGGAAATGAAGTTGTTTACCGTGTTGGGGGCGATATCGGGGTACAGCTCCGCCTTGATCACGCCTCGGGTCGTCTCAAAGGTAACGATTGGGTTTTTCATGGCTTTGTCTCCTTAGATTTCGGTTAAAATTTCGGAACTACCGATTCGGGAATAAGCACAGTATATCATAGTTAGGCGGAAAATTCCCGGTATTTGCAAGAAATTAAGAATTTATTCATTTTTCCGGCGCAAAGCAGGGGAAAGGGTGTTACATATGATAAAGCTGGTATCCTGGAATGTCAACGGCCTGCGGGCCTGTATGGGAAAGGGGTTTGCGGAATTTCTAAGGGAGGAAGCCCCGGATGTGATCTGCCTGCAGGAAACGAAAATGCAGAAGGAGCAGGCGGACTTTGCGTTCCCCGGTTACTTTGAATACTGGAATTCCGCAGTGGTGAGAAAGGGATATTCCGGCACTGCCATTTTTTCCAAAACAGAGCCGCTCTCTGTGACCTATGGTATCGGAGCGGAGGAATTTGATGGGGAAGGCCGGGTGATTGCCGCAGAGTATGCCGATTTTATTCTGGTAACGGTGTATACCCCCAATTCCCAGCGGGAGCTGACCCGCCTTGCCTACCGCGTGGAATTTGAGGACGCCTTCCGTGCCTATCTCGGGAAGCTGCGGGAGAAAAAGCCGGTGATCGTCTGCGGGGATATGAATGTGGCCCATCGCCCCATTGACCTGAAAAACCCGAAGCCCAATGTGGGAAACGCCGGGTTTACTTACGAGGAGCGGGGCAAGTTCAGTGAGCTGCTGAGCTCCGGCTTTCTCGATACCTTCCGCTATTTTTATCCGGAGCGGGAGGGCGCCTACTCCTGGTGGAGCTACATGTACAATTCCCGGGCCAACAACGCGGGCTGGCGGATCGATTATTTCCTGGCGGACGAGCGCCTGAAGGACAGGCTTTCCGACAGCCTGATCCTGTCGCAAGTAGAGGGCAGCGATCACTGCCCGGTAGAATTGCTGTTAAAGGAGGAAGAGTAGATGTGCGGAAAAAACGAAATGGAACAGTTACGGCAGTGGCTTCGGGAAAGCAGGCATACGGTTTTTCTGGGCGGAGCGGGAGTCTCCACCGGAAGCGGAATCCCGGATTTCCGCAGCGCCTATGGGCTGTACCGGGAGCGCCAGCAGGGAATTTCCTATGAGGAAATGCTTTCCCACACCTATTTTGTAGAGCACACGGAGAAGTTTTACGAATTCCTCCGCCGGGTCATGCTGTACCCGGAAGCAAAGCCCAACGCCGCCCATTACGCCTTGGCGGAGCTGGAAAAGCAGGGTAAGCTGGACGCGGTGATCACCCAGAATATCGATGGGCTGCACCAGGCGGCAGGCAGCAAAAGCGTGATCGAGCTCCACGGCAGTGAAAACCGCTACTACTGCCTTTCCTGCGGGAAAAAGTACGATATGAGCATCGTGCTGAATGGAAGCGGGATCCCCAAATGCAGCTGCGGCGGCACCGTGCGCCCGGATGTGGTGCTGTACGAGGAGCCTCTGGATCAGCGGAATATGCAGCGGGCGGTAGAATATGTGGAAAACGCGGAGCTGCTGCTGGTGGGCGGCACCTCCCTGGTGGTATACCCGGCGGCGGGCCTCATCAATTACCTGAGCCGGGGCGCGAAGCTTGTTTTGTTAAACCGTGACCCCACCCCCTTTGACAACCGGGCAGACCTGGTATTCCGGGAGGATATCGGAGAAGTTCTGCAGCGTGCTGTCGCGCCCGATCCGGAAAGCTAGCGGGATATTATTGTTTGCAGGCGTTGCTTGCAACGCCTAAGCCGCCGCAGGCACTCGGCAGCTGCGCTGCAGGCACTCGAGAAGCTTTCTGGTACAAAAGGATAATTTTTCGCCCGACCGGAAGCGACTGACAAATTATTGTTTAGCATACTAACGACCCCCGCACACTGTCATCCTGAACAAAAGCAAAGCTTGCTTTGCTTTTGTTCAGGATCTCGGTTAGCAGCAACCGGCGCATAAAGAAAATTTGGTCTCACCTATCGGTTCGGGTGCTGTGCCCCGGT
>JAETPP010000211.1 GCA_021771115.1 Bacillota bacterium
TAATAAAGGATCAGAAAAAGGTACGCGGCAAGACGCGGCTGGTGCGGATGCTCCGGGAACAGCGGCCCTTTAAGTTTTTTAACGTCCCCACCGAAAGCATGAAGGCTTTTGTGGGGGAAGCCAAGGGGCACGGGCTGTTGTTTGTTCCCATACGGAACAAAAGGAATCCGGACCATATCGAAGTGGTGGTGTTTGCCGACGACGCTTCCAAGGTGCAGCGGATCTATGACAACCTGAATATGGATTACGTCAAAGCAGAAGCTGGTAGCGCCACGGTGGAGCAGGCGATGGAACCGACGAAGCAGACCCAAGCCGTGTCCGCCCCCGCCAAGACCGAAACCATCCAGACCGAGCAAGGCGCGGTGGAATTCGAGGTGGGAGGCTTTGAGGATGACTTCCAAATCGGCCCGGCCCGGCTGGAGAACGGCGCAAATTTTACCAGGGAAAATTTTCCCCGTGGCCGGGAGGCGACGGAAAAACCATTGACGGAAAAGAGTCCGTCCGGGCCTTCCTCGCCCAGCAAAAGCTCTTCGCCCGGCTTAACCGGCCATGAGAGCACCCCCGGTCAAAAGCCATCCGTGAAACAGCAGCTGCAGGAGATCAGGCAGGAGCAGGCGGAGAAAAAGAAGGCCAGACAACCGGAACGTCCCGCCCCCGGCCATTCCAGGCAGAAGAAAAAGAAAAAACAAAAAGGCAGGTAATGCGATATATGGATTTATCCAACTTGATCGGCAGGACACAGGAGCAGCTCCAACCGGAGCAGCCCCGGCTGTCCAAGGAAGAATACGCCGCCATGAAACAGGCGGAGCGTGAGGACGTTTGGGCCAGGGTCAATGCCCAGGCTGAGGCGGTGTTCAAGGACGACGCCTCCATGAAAGGCTTCCTGAATTTCATGGCGGGCTGCACCCCGCAGAGCACCCGGAACCTCCTCATCCTCTATGAGCAGAACCCGGAAATCACCCATCCCCGCACCTTTGACAAATGGAAGGAAGCCGGACGCTCCATCCGCGCCGGAGAAAAGGGGTACACCTTCTATGCGGATCAGGAATATACAAAAGAAGATGGTTCCATAGGCAGCGGCTTCTCCATCACCCAAGCCTACGACATTTCCCAAACCAGAGGGCCGAAGGTCCTGCCGCCCCAGCAGCGGCTGCCGGAGGAAATCATCGCCGCCATGGTGGAGCAGAGTTCTGTGCCGCTGGCCATTTCCGACCAGCTCCCCCAGGGCGTGCAGGCGCAGTATGTGCCGAAGCAGCGCACCATTTTTGTCCGCAACGGCATGGACGAAACCGCCACCATCTGCGCCATCGCCCGTGAGCAGGCCCACGCCAGCTTCGATGCGGTGGGCAGCGGCTACTACCGGCAGGCGTATGCGGCCCAAAGCTACTGCGCGGCTTATGTGGTGGCGCAGAAGTTCGGGCTGGACACGTCGGCCTTTCAGTTTGACAAGGTCTGTCAAAGTTATGCGTCAATGAGCGAGGACGACAAGCGCGGCTTCATCAGCGACGTCAAACGGGCGGCCTATGCCATTAACCGGGATGTGCAAAGGAGCTTCCGGGAAATGGAGCAGGCCATCCAGCCGGACGGCTTTTCGGTAGAGGCCCCGAAGCCCGCGAAGGCTCCCAAAGCCAAGGCGGAAAAGGAAGCGGAGCGATGAGGACGCAGGCCGCCGAGAGTTTTCCGTTTGTTTTCCTTTGTGCGGTAGATTTCCCCCAGACGTTGTGGTATGGTGGGGTCAGGAAAGGAAGGGATCGCCATGACAAAGCGGCGGCTGTATAAAATGACGCCCTTGCAGCGGGACATTCTGGCCAAGGTACTGGTTGAGACACAGAAGGAATTCCCACCCGAACAGGCGGAGAAAATGCAGGTCCTTCGGGAACGGACCAGGCAGGCCCACAAATGCAGGCTGTACCTGGACGACGAGGAACTCGACTATGCGGTGCGGGCGGTGAATTCCGTACGCAGCGGTTTCCTGGCGGCGGGCAAGGCCACCGGCGGATTCGACCGTGTCCTCTTCGGGCTGCTCAACAGCAAGTACAGGCGGGTGCCTGCGCCATATCGTTAGCCGTTATACCATTTCCCCCGGATCCTGTGGGAGTTTTCTTCCATGGGATCCGGGGAATTTTTTGTTTTTATGAAAGGAAGGATCTATTTTGATTCGATAACCACAAGAAAACATCCGTGGTGGGTGTGGCTGCTGCCGCTTCCCCTCGTCTGGTGGGCGGCGCTGTTGACAGCTGGATGCTGGAGCGCCGGAATGAGCCTCACGGAACTGCTGGGCAGGCTGTCCGAAGCCATGAACCGTCCCCTGTCCATCCACTGGACGGACTACTCCCCCCGGTGCCTGCTGTTCTTTACCCTGGGGCATGGGCTCGCCGCACTGGCCGTGGCATCCAGCCGGAAAAACCGGCGACGGGGCGCGGAGCACGGCTCCGCCAAATGGGGCGACGTGTTCCAGACCGTAAAGAAATACCGGGATAAGCAGAACCCCAGACAGAACCTCATCCTGACCCGGCATTTCCAGATGGGATTGGACGGCCACAAGCATAAACGCAATCTGAACGTCCTCGTGATCGGGGGCAGCGGCGCAGGCAAAAGCCGTTGCTATGCCATCCCCAACGCCCTCAGCTGCGGGGAATGTTCGCTGGTGATCTGCGATCCGAAAAGCGAAATCCTGCGGAAAACCGGCGGGGCGCTGGAGGCGAACGGGTATGCGGTGCGGGTGTTTGATTTGTTAAACCCCGACGCCTCGTTCTGTTATAACCCTTTGGCCTATGTGCGGGACGACAAGGACGTGCTGCGCCTGATTGAAACCCTCATCCAAAGTACCACCCCGCCCGGCGCGCAGAGCACCGACCCGTTTTGGCAGAAATCCGAAACCGCGCTTCTGCAG
>JAETPP010000212.1 GCA_021771115.1 Bacillota bacterium
GATCAGATACGGTACGACGCCCAGCATGCCGACCGGAAGCAATGTCGCCGCCACATGCAAAATTTTGCCATTGGCCCCATCAGAAAAACCGGCCACACACACCCAATACAGGGGTGCCAGAACGATACAGAACATCTGAAACACATACAGCAGATGCGGCCATACCCCATCCAGCAGCCAGAATACGGGTTCGGAAATAATCTCCTTAGACATGAGGTAGCCGTTCAGCAGGCCGTACGAATCTGCCGAAAAGATATAGTTCAGCCCGGAGGGCAGCAGCGCAGATAGGCTGACCAGGCTCAAAACCACCCCCAGGCTCAAACGAGCCGCTTTGGGAAGCCGGCTGGCGGCACGCGCCAGAAAACCGACCAGCACCAGGAACAAAAGAGACAGCGGGATCAGCAGTAGGGTATTGCCCAATTCCAGCTGAAACACGTTATCCCTGACCATGTTCGAATAGTTCTGCAGCCCGACCCAAACCGGCGTAGACAGTGCGTTGTAGGAGGTGAAGCTGTAGCCTATCGTTTTCAGGCACGGCCAGATAAGCGCGATAACGACCAACAAGCCGATCGGCACGCAGAGCAGAATCCCCCATGGGGAGTTGGGCTTGCCCTGGGGCAGCTGACGCAGCGGCACCGGCTCCTGATAAAGGGGCGGCGAGGGCGATTTTTTGACGTTTTGATACCAAGGAGGTTCCGGTGCCGGCGGCGCCGTGTATTCCTCCCCCAGAAGAGCCTCCACCGGCACCTGAAACAATTCCGCCAAATGCAGCAGTGTGTCCACGTCGGGAAGCGATTTGCCCTGTTCCCATTTGGAAACCGCCTGGCGCGTCACATGAAGAGCCTCCGCCACCTGCTGCTGGGTCAGGCCCTTTTCCTTACGTTTTTCCTCAATAAAGGCCGCCGCTTTGTCTTTATCCATGGCCCTTCCCTCCTTTTCCTATGCGCTATCATATCATAGCCATGCGGGGCGTACAAGATCGGAAAACCGTTAAAAACAGGGGGCAACCAACGGTTGCCCCCTGGCGCGGACCGCTATTTCCGATACAGCAGAACCTCAAACTCTATCTGCGTCGTCAGTTCCCCCCGCCCAAGCAAACGGGCCTGATCCTGCTCACTAGTTTTGTAGTAATACGGGGTCATTTTGAAAAGATTTTCGATATCGTTATGTTCCGCCAGGTATATAATATCGTGTACCTGCATGTGGTCTAGTAAGGTAAAGCCTTCGAGCGCAAAGGGCTTGACTTGATTTTTATATGGGCGCTCGTAAATTGCCTGTTTGAGTTCCCATAGATGATTTTCCCCCGGGATAACCAGCAGCATGGCGCCGCCCGGACGGATGACCCGTTGGTATTCCTCCGAACAGTAAGGCGAAAACAGGCTGCAAAGCAAATCGCAGCAGGCGTCCGGTGCGGGAAGATGGAAAACGCTGGCCACCACATAGAAAATCGCCTTTTGCCGTTTCGCCGCTTTATCCAAGGCCAGCTTAGAAATATCCACCCCCAGGATATCCGGCTCCATCCCCCGCTGACACAGCGCGTCGTAAAGGAGGGTGGTATAATACCCCTCGCCGCAGCCGGCATCCAAAACACAAGGCGTTTGGTGGGGCAGGTTCGCCAGCCATTCGCTCGCCAGCCGGCTTACTGTATCGGCTAAAGGACGGTAATACCCCTTATCCAAAAACTTCCGCCGGGCGTCGACCATCAACTTGTCGTCGCCCGGATTTTTGGCGTGCTTCCGGTTCGCGGGCAGCAGGTGCATATAGCCGCTGCGCGCCCGATCAAAGCGGTGCCCCTTTCGGCAGACACCTCCGTCTTCCGTCGTCGTGATAGGCGTTTGGCAAACCGGACACAGCACCGTCATTTAAGCTCTCCCCTTTGTTATTCGCTTCGCCTATTGTATCATGGCGGCCCCCTTTTCGCAACCGGGTTGGCAGACGCGGGACGATGTGGTATACTGGGCGTCATATAATGTACGTTTTGAAAGGATGAACCGGAGAATGACCAGCAAACAGCTGCTTTTGTGGGATTTGGACGGTACTCTTACCGATCCCATGGTGGGGATTACCAGCGCGGTACAGCACGCCTTGCGCGCCTTTCAGATCGATCCGCCCGATCGCCAGGCGCTGACGCCGTTTATCGGGCCGCCTCTGCAGGAATCCTTTCAGCGGTTTTATGGATTCAGCGAGGAACAGGCCAGGAAGGCCGTCGCCGCTTATCGGGAATACTTCGCCGATACCGGCCTTTATGAAAACGAGGTATATCCCGGCATTCCGGAATTATTGGCCGATTTAAAAGATGCCGGCAAGACGCTGGCACTGGCCACGTCCAAGCCCGCCGTGTTCGCCGAGCGGATTCTGGAGCATTTCCAGCTGAGGAAATATTTTTCATTGGCCGCCGGAAGCGAGTTGGACGGAACCCGGGTGCACAAAGCGGACGTGATCGCTTACGCCCTGGAGCAGACTGGTTTTTCCGCCGCCGACGCATTGATGATCGGCGACCGGTGCTACGATATCGACGGCGCCCGCGCTGTCGGGACACAGGCGTTAGGCGTTGCCTATGGATATGGCAGCCGCGAGGAACTGGAAAAGGCCGGCGCGTCTAAGATCGCCGAGAACGTGGAAGATCTTAGAAAGCTGCTGTTATAAAAAATCCCCATCCAGATGGATGGGGATTTTTGTCAGAATGTTACAGCAGAGACGCGGCCGGCGCGTCGAGCATAATGGTGACATTGGGATGAAGCTGGAGGATGGAGGCCGGGCACTGCGGCGTAACCGGGCCGGTGATCATGGCCTTGACCGCTTCCGCCTTGTCGGCGCCGGTGGCAATCAGCACGATCGCTTTCGCCTTCATGATAGACCCAATGCCCATGCTGAGAGCCTGACGC
>JAETPP010000213.1 GCA_021771115.1 Bacillota bacterium
TGGCCGCCAGCCGGAACTTTGCCAATAAGATCTGGAACGCCGCCCGGTTCATCCACATGAATATCGATGGGAAAAACGTGCCCTGCGCCTTGCCGGAGACCCTTTCCCTGGAGGATAAATGGATCCTCAGCCGGTTTATGACCGTCACAAAGGAAATGACGGAAAACCTGGAGAAGTTTGAGCTGGGCATCGCCGTGGCAAAGCTCTACGATTTCCTGTGGGATGATTTCTGCGATTGGTATATCGAGCTTGCCAAGATCCGCATGAACGGCGAGGATGCGGCGGATGCCCAGAACACCCGCCAGGTGCTGGTATGGGTGCTGAGCAATACCTTAAAGCTGCTGCATCCCTTTATGCCCTTTATCACCGAGGAGATCTGGCAGAGCCTGCCCCATGAGGGAGAGGCCCTGATCGTGGCCCCCTGGCCTGTCTATGACGAAGCCCTCCATTTCCCGAAGGAGGAAGGGGAAATGGCGAAGGTGATGGAGCTGATCACCGCCGTGCGCACCCGCCGCAGCGAAATGAACGTGCCGCCCTCAAAGAAGGCGCACCTGTATGTGGAAACCGGCGATCCCGCCGCCTTTGAAACAGAGCGGGAGGCCATTCTCCGCCTGGCCTATTGCAGCGGGCTGGAAATCGGCGAAAGCTTCTCTGTAGATGGTGCGGTCACGGTAGTCACCGCCGCCTGTAAGGGCTATCTGCCCATGGACGATCTGGTGGACAAGGCCGCCGAGACCGCCCGGCTCACCAAAGAGCTGGAAAGCGCCAAAAAGCAGCTGCAAAACGCACAGGCCAAGCTCCAAAACGAAGCCTTTATCGGCAAGGCCCCTCAGAATGTCATCGACGGTGTGAAGGATAACGCCGAAAAGCTTCGGGAAAAGGTGCGCATGATCGAGGAATCTCTGAAGGCGTTTCAGTAATTTTCATCAGCCTTGACACGCTTCCCCAAAATATTTGTGTTGTACCCTGTACAATGATCCTGAAAAGAGCGGACAAGCCGTTCTTTTCAGGATTTTTTTATCTGACAACTCATGACGGCTGAAGACTAAATTTGGAAGGAATGTGATCGTATGAATGTACAGCTCAGCTATAAGGACGGCGTGCTCACCGCCAGGCTCAGCGGAGAGATCGACCACCACAACGCCAGGGAAATGCGGGAGACAATAGACGACACCTCTCAAAAGCTGAAGCCCTACTGCCTGCGGCTGGATTTTTCGGATGTACCCTTTATGGACAGCTCCGGGGTGGGGCTTATTCTGGGCAGGGTGCGCCTCTATCGCTTTTGGCGGGGCCATGTGGTGCTGTGCGGGCTTTCGCCGTATCTAAACAAAATGGTGGAGCTTTCCGGCATTGAGTCTGTGGCCGCCATCGAAAGGAGGGCGGGATAACATGAGAAAACCAGTGAATCAAACGCAGATCTGCTTTCCCTCCAATTCCGTAAACGAAAGCTTCGGGCGGGCGGCGGTCTCAGCCTTTCTCGCCCAGCTGGACCCCACGGTATCCGACCTGACAGAGCTGAAAACCGCCGTTTCCGAGGCCGTGACCAACGCCATTGTCCACGGCTACCGGGAGAAGCTTGGAATGGTTTACATAACTGTGAAGATCTTTGAAAACGGCAAGGCCGTGGTGCGCATTCGGGATAAAGGCTGCGGAATTCCGGATATCCGCCAGGCCATGGAGCCGCTGTATACCACCGGCGGCGAGGAAAGAGCGGGCCTGGGCTTTTCCGTGATGCAAAGCTTCTGCGATAAGGTGCGGGTGACCTCAGCCCCCGGCAGGGGCACCAGCGTGACCCTGACAAAGCTCTTTGAGACAAAGGCATAATGATGCTTGTCCATGAAACAAAAGCCTGCTCCGACGGCTTTGTGGAAGAAAACATGGGCCTTGTGCACCTGTGCGCCAAGCGCTTTTCCGGCAAAGGCGTGGAATACGAGGATCTGTTCCAGGCAGGCTGTGTGGGACTGATCAAAGCGGCGGAAAATTTTGACCGGGATCGGGGCGTAAAATTTTCCACCTATGCCGTGCCGGTCATCCTGGGCGAGATCCGCCTTTTGTTCCGCAACGGAAGGCCTGTCCGCATTTCCCGCGGAATGCAGGAGCTGGGAAAAAAGGCCCGGGAAGCGGAATCCGCCTTTCGGGAGGAGAAGGGGGTAGCCCCCACGGTGGCCCAGGTGGCGGAGCGGCTGGAGGTATCCGCGGAAAAGGCGGCTCTGGCTCTGGGAGTATCCCAGACCCCCGTGTCCCTCAGCGGCAATGAGGACGGAGAGCTGGAGATCCCCGTGGAAGCGCCGGAGGAAAAAATGACGGAGCGGCTCACCCTGTACGAGCTGCTTCATACTTTGGAGGAACGGGATAAAAAGCTCATTGAATACCGGTATTTTCAAGGAAAGACCCAAACCGTCACCGCCGGTCTGCTGGGTATGACCCAGGTGCAGGTCAGCCGGAGAGAAAAAAAGCTGCTGCTCTATCTGCGGCAGGAAATGATGGAAAAATAAACAAGGAAAAGCGGGTAATGCGCATCATATCGCGCATTGCCCGCTTTTTGTGATTCATCGTGAGATATTGGTACAGAAGAGAAGAAGTGAATGCGTTTATACTCTGTCATTCTGAACCGCTGCAAGCGGTGAAGAATCTCGGTCAGAACCCAGCCGGCGATTATAAATTCCTCTTTATGTGCCGGTTAGTGCTAACCGAGATCCTTCACGGGAAGATGCGTAGCATCTTCTGTTCAGAGATGACGGTGGGGAGTCAGTGCGCTAAATTGGAATTTAGCGATCTAACGCATAGCACAAAACCCTTGCCTCCCCTGAAAGGGGAGGGGCGCTGGTCTCCGGGGGAGACCGTCTAGCGCCGACCGAAGCGACAGCTGAGAC
>JAETPP010000214.1 GCA_021771115.1 Bacillota bacterium
AAAAAGTAATTGGTGCCGAAGTTGTAGGCAATGGGAAACACCATGCCCAGCATGAACAGCAGCGGGATCACAGTTTCCTTCATGCTCAAAAACAGAATGAGCAGAGAGGCTCCCACCGCGCAGAGGATATACAGGGGCATTTCCTCCTGCACCAGGGCCCGGGTATCCTCCAAAATGGCGGACATTCCGCCAAGGAAGCAGT
Source organism: Bacillota bacterium (assembly GCA_021771115.1). Taxonomy (GTDB): domain Bacteria; phylum Bacillota; class Clostridia; order Oscillospirales; family Acutalibacteraceae; genus Acutalibacter. The sequence goes on from JAETPP010000214.1 coordinate 203, forward strand.
TTTCCCGCAGCAGGTTTTTGATCTCCCGCTGAGCCGCCATGGTGATCTCGTGGGCGCTGGGGTTTTCAAACTGGACGATCAGCAGGGTGGCGCCGCTGTCATTGTAAAAGAATTTTTGCAGATCCTCCGGCAGCATTTCCTTTGGCGTGGAAACATCCAGAAAATCGCTGGTCCACATCACGCTTTTTACGCCCTCTACCTGCTGGAGCTCTTCCTTCAGCTTCAAGGTATCCGCCGTGGTCATATGCTCCACAGTGATCATGGAGACCGAGGCCATGTTGAAATCATCCTCAAGATACCCCTCCCCGATCACGGACTCCAGCTCTTCCGGCAGATAGGTGAGAATATCGTAATTGATATAAGTACCCACCGCGCCTAACAGGGAGGGGATCAGGAGCAGGACCGCCAGGCAAAGCACCAGCTTCCTGTGTTTGACCACTCCACGGGCAAAACGTTCCATACAGTCGCTTCCTTTCCTTTCTCTTTGGGGGCTTTCCGTATATAAAATATGCGGCAAGCCCGAATAAATGACTATCGGTCATTTATCTCATGTCAAAAGGATAACCCAAAAATGACCAATAGTCAATATTGCACCATGCCGAAAATGCCGGGAGCCAATAAATGACTATTGGTCATTTTAACAAAAAAGAGGAAAACCCTTGCTCTTTTTCGAAAAAAGTGGTTCAATGTTCTTAAGGCAATACCGCCCCAGAGGCTTTGTGCGGCATTGCCTGAAAAAACTTCCGCTAGGCGGAAACGGAGGCAGAAGCATGGGCGAAAAAACAGAACTGAAAAAAGAGCAAAAGAAGCAAAGCCTGTTGGACGCCGCTTATCGCCTCTTTTTGGAAAAGGGCGTCTCAAAAACCTCTGTGGATGAGATCGCCAAGGGGGCCAATGTGGCAAAGGGCACTTTTTATTTGTACTTTCATGATAAAGAACACCTTTTACAGCAGCTGGCCTATCAGATCTCCTTCCGGGTGATTTCAGAAGGGTACGAATTCGTCAACGCCCGGCAGACAGAGGATTTTACGGAAAACGTGATCCTGCTCATCGACTATGTGATCGAGTACTTCAAACGAAACAAGCTGATCCTGCGGCTGATCCAGCGAAATTTTTCCTGGCCCATTGTGGAGCGGCAGCTGAGCCTGCGGGAGGATCCCCTGTGGGACAAGCTGATGGCGGCCATTGAAAAAAGCGGGATCGCCCAGGGAAGAACGGAAAATGAATTATATAAGCTCATCTTTGTCATACTGGAAATGATCGGCTCCACCTGTTATTCCTCTATCATTCAGGGCAACCCGGACACCATTGACAACATGAAGCCCATCTTATATGGGCTGGTGCGGAAAATGATCGGTTGAAAAAGCGGGGATAGCTTCGCGGGACTCGGGGAAACACGCCCCAGAGGGGTTCAAAGGGCGCGCTGACAGCGTTTTGCAGCCATTGCCATCACACCCTTTGAGCCCCTCTGGGGTCCGAAGGAGTTTTGCGGGAGCAGGAGGTGTTCCCGGGCAAGGTGAACGAGACGGAGTTCTAACGCCGACCGGGGATACCTACCGCCCCGCAAAACCGTGTCTGCCCGAGTCCGGCGAAGCTACACATTCTAAACGAAAACAAAAAGGAGAGAAAAACCATGTTGGAAGCAGGAAAAAAAGCGCCGGAGTTTACTTTGGCGGATCAAAACGGCAAAGAGGTCAGCCTTTCGGATTTTCTGGGAAAAAAGGTGGTATTGTACTTCTACCCCAAGGACAACACCCCCGGCTGCACCCGGCAGGCCTGCGCCTTTGCCCAGGCTTATGAGGATTTCCGGTCCGAGGGGATCGTAGTCATCGGGATCAGCAAGGATACCGTGGCCTCTCATTTGAAATTTGTTCAAAAATACGACCTTCCCTTCCTGCTGCTTTCCGACCCGGAGCTGCAGGCCATTCAGGCTTACGATGTTTGGCAGGAGAAAAAGCTGTACGGAAAAACCAGCATGGGCGTGGTGCGCTCCACCTATCTCATCGACGAACAGGGTATGATCGAAAAAGCCATGCCCAAGGTAAAGCCCGATACGAACGCGGCTGAGATCCTGGCGTATCTGGCGGAGAAAAAGTGATGGCCGCGGGCTCTATGAAGCTCATCATCGCCCCGGCAAAAAAGATGAAGGTGGATACGGACAGCCTTCCCTGGCAGGAGCTGCCCCGCTTTCTGCCGCAAACGGAGCTGCTGCTGGAAAAGCTCCGGGGCATGTCCTATGCGGAGCTGAAAAAGCTTTGGGCCTGCAACGATTCCATTGCCGCCCAAAATGCGGAGCGCCTGCAAAAAATGGAGCTTCGCTCTTCCCTGACCCCGGCTATACTTTCCTATCTGGGGATCCAATACCAATATATGGCGCCGGGTGTATTGCCCGAACGGGCGCTTACCTATCTCCAGGAGCATCTGCGCATTCTCTCCGGGTTTTACGGCGTGCTGCGCCCCTTTGACGGCGTGACTCCCTACCGCCTGGAAATGCAGGCAAAGCTTTCTCTGGGAGACGCGAAGGATCTTTATGCCTTTTGGGGCAGCCGCCTGGCGGAGTTTCTGTTTTCCGAAACGAACTGCGTGATAAACCTGGCTTCGAAAGAGTACAGCCTGTGCGTTTCCAGATATCTTCCGGCTT
>JAETPP010000215.1 GCA_021771115.1 Bacillota bacterium
CCCTCATGTGCCACTGGTTCCGTGTGGCTGTCCTGCCCCTTGACGGGGAGCTGGCCGCAGCCCTCTTGTGCCGGGGAAGCCGGAAACGGTGTGCCGTCTGCGGGGCGGCCTTTGTCCCCAAATCCAACCGGGGAAAATACTGCCCCGACTGCGCCGGGCGCATGAAGAAAATCAAAGCCGCCGAGAGAAAGCGGAAACAAAGGCAGAGATGTCACGCTTTAGAGCCTTTCAAACCCGCATAAATCAAGGCTTTTTTCGTGGGTGTCAAAGGGTACGCGATACATTTATCCTTTTCCCCCGGAAACGGCGTTTTAATGCGTGACAATACGCCAAAATCAACCCGAACACAGGGAGGTGATCCTATCGCTGATTATATCAGGGCAGACACGCGGCTGCCCGCCTATCTGCCGTATCCCCGTTTCCTGCTGAAAATGGAGATTTCACAGACCGCCAAGCTGCTGTATTCGCTGCTGTTAGACCGTTCCACCCTCTCCCAGAAAAACAAGTGGCTGGACGACGAGGGCAGGATTTATATTATCTATCCCATCGCGGAGATAGCAGAAATACTGGATAAAGGCAGCACCACCATCAAGGGGGCGCTTAATGAACTGGACACGGCGGGGCTGTTGGAACGGGAACGGGGCGGCTTCTCCGCACCGAACCGGCTTTATGTCAAAGTACCGCCAGTGCCACAGGTACAGTTTTCAGACCAACTGATGGCCGGAAGTCCGCCCCTCATAGAGCCGGAAAACCGTCCTACTGATGGTCAGAAAACCGACCTTATGATGGTCGGAAAACCGTCCCCTAACCAAACTACTATAAACAACCTTACAGAGAGCCAAACAAAGGGAGTGAGTGGGGGGCCGTCCGCGCCCTATGGCCGATATGGAAATATTTTTCTGTCACAGACCGAATACGACGAGTTGCAGGCAGAGTACCCTGACAGGCTGGAACGGTTCATCGAGGAAATGAGCCGCTACCTTGCCGCCAACGGGAAAAGCTACCAGAACTATGCCGCCGCCCTGCGGATATGGGCGGGGAACGACAAAAAGGAAGCCCCTAAAAAGGGCATACCAGACTACTCATGCAAGGAGGGCGAGAGTTTATGAAGAATGAAATCAACGCGGTTTTGGAGAATATGACGACCACCATCCCGGAGCCGGAGGACTACACCGGCGAGGACGGTTTACTGTACTGCGGCAAGTGCCGCAAGCCGAAAGAAGCCTATTTTGCGCCGGATAAGGCCGCTATCTTCGGGCGCGACCGCCACCCGGCAGAGTGCGACTGCCAGAGAACCGCCCGCGAGGAACGGGAAGCCGCCGAAAAGCGGCGCAGACACCTTGACACCGTGGAAGAACTGAAACGCCGGGGCTTTACCGACCCCACCATGCGGGACTGGACTTTCGAGAACGACAACGGCAGGAACCCGCAGACCGGGCTTGCCCGCCGGTATGTGGAGCATTGGGAAGATATGCGGACAGACAATATCGGCTGCCTGTTCTGGGGCGGCGTAGGCACCGGCAAAAGCTACCTTGCAGGCTGTATCGCAAACGCCCTCATGGAGAAAGAAATCCCCGTCCGCATGACGAACTTTGCTCTTATCCTCAATGACCTTGCCGCCAGCTTTGAGGGGCGCAACGAGTACATTTCCCGCCTTTGTCGTTATCCGCTGCTGATCCTTGACGACTTCGGCATGGAACGCGGGACGGAATACGGGCTGGAACAGGTGTTCAATGTGATTGACAGCCGTTACCGCAGCGGCAAGCCGCTGATCGTCACGACCAACCTTACGCTGGACGACCTGCACAACCCGGAGGACACCGCCCATTCCCGGATTTATGACCGCCTGCTTTCCATGTGCGTCCCGGTACGCTTTACCGGCGACAACTTCCGGCAGGAAACCGCCAAGCGGAAAATGGAGAGCATGAAGAAACTGATTACCGACTGAAAGGAGTATTGCCTATGGCAGATAACAAGCAGCACGACACCCGCACCACCCGCCGCCCTGACTGTGTGACGGAAATCCGCATGGGCAATTCCGTCCTTGTCGTGTCCGGCTATTTCAAGAAAGACACCACAACCACAGCCGCCGACAAAATGGCGCGGGTACTGGAAGCGGAAGCCGCTGCTACACAGGAGCCGACTTATCCGGCGTGAACCGGGGCATGGAAAAGCGGCCATGCCAGGGAGCATGACCGCTGGAACGAAAATCGGAAGTGCTTTAGCAATTCTTAATCTCATTCTCTATAAAATAATTTGCAATTTCAAAGGCTTTTATTCTTCTCTTTGCCAATGTGATTTGTGATTTATAACGCTCGGAATTATCCTTTGATTCAAATGTTTTTACTGTTTCTCTTAGCTTGTGCAGAGTTGAATCAATTTGCCTTTTGGCCGCGGTTAATTCATCTATTGTATACTTCATGTTTTCTCCTTTAACTTCTGATTTTTTTGTTAAATCAGAGTATACCACGGAGTTATGAACTTTTCTACTGCAAATATGGGACGACAACCCATACCATAAAAATCGGAAAATTGAAAAGCTGTAAAGAAGCAAATTTAACGCTTTTGCCGCTGTACAGCCCCCGCCGTTCCGTGGTACAATGAAACCACGGAATAGTGGGGCTGGCTGTCGGAAACGGAGGATTTTATGTTAAGACAAGCCACCCAAAACCTCATTACCGCCCTTTATCCGAGATTGTCCCACGAGGATGAATTGCAAGGCGAGAGTAATTCCATATCGAACCAAAAAAGGATACTCGAAACCTACGCAAAACAGAACGGCTTTACCAATCTGCGCTGGTACACCGACGACGGTTTTTCCGGCGCGAACTT
>JAETPP010000216.1 GCA_021771115.1 Bacillota bacterium
TTGTGCCCACCTCTTCGGCCTCCCGGCGGGTCAGCTCGTATTCCTCCCACAGGCGTGTCAAAATGGTATCGTACTCCTTTTGCAGGCTGTCGGAGCGCTCCTGAAGCCTGGCGAGCTCGTGGCCGATATTTTCCCGCTCCAGGCCGATCTCCCGCTCCTTTGCGCGGAGGTCGCCTGCTTCCTTTTCCAGGGCGGTGCGCTTTTCCGCAATGGCCGTGATGCTCTGGCGCTTTTCCTCGGCCTCCTTACGCAAAGCCTGGGCCTTCTCCTTACAGCCCTCGATCTGCTTTTCCAGCTCCGCCGCCCGCTGCTGTAAGGCCTCGATCTCCAGACGGAGCTTTTCCGCCGTACCGGCGGCGTCCTGCTTTCTTGCCCGCAGGCCTTCTATGGCGATCTCCAGTGTCTCCTTATCCTTCTGGGCGGAAAATTCGCTTAAGCGGATCTCCTGAATGGTGCGGGAAATATCCTCGCACCGTGCCATCTGCTCTTCCCGGTCTCCGGCAAGCTTGCTGTTTTCCCGCTCCGCTTCCTCCGCCTCCTGGGTCAGCTTCTGGATGGCCGCAAGAGAGGATTTTTCCTGCTCCTCCAATTCCCGAAGCCGCCCGGCGGAATCGGTTTTTTCCTTTTCCAGGTTTGCGGCCTCTTCCCGCACCGCTTCCAGTTCTCGCTGGTTTCGGGTGCATTCCGCCGCGATCTTGATACGCTCCTCCTGCCGGCCGATCAGCTCTCCCTTTGCCGCCTCCAGCTCCGCTTCGCAGGAGGAAAGCTCTGTTTGCCGCTCCTTCCAGGACATCTGAGCCTCTTCCGCCTTTTTTTGCAGAGCGGCGGCCTTTTCCCGCACCCGCTGGATCTCGGAAGCCCGGCTCAAAAGCCCGGAATTCTTGGCCCGGGAACCGCCGGTCAAAGAGCCGCCGGCGTTTACCACTTGGCCGTCCAGGCTGACGATGCGGAACCGGTATTTTGTCCGCTTGGCAATGGCGACGGCACTGTCCAGATCCTCCGCCACAGCCACCCGGCCCAGCAGGGAATCCCGAATGCCGCCATACTTTTCTTCACAGCTGCACAGCCGGGAGGCAACGCCCACAAACCCGGGCATTTCCTCCATTTCCTTTTCCTCCAGCACCGTGCCGCGAATGGTGGTAAGGGGCAGGAAGGTAGCCCGGCCCAGATCCCGCTGCTTTAATAAATTGATGGCGCTTTTCGCATCCTGCTCCGTTTCCACCACGATATTCTGCATGGCTCCGCCCAGGGCGGTTTCCAGCGCCACAGCGTATTCTCCCGGCACCTTCAAAATGCGGGAAACAGGGCCGCAGATCCCGGAAAGGATCCCCCGCCCGGCTTCCTTCATCACGGCCTTTACGCTTTGGGCAAAGCCCTCCAGGTTTCGCTCCAGATCCTCCAAAAGCCTTGCCCGGCGCAGCTGCTCGTTGGCGTCCAGAGTAAGCTTGTCCCAGCTTTCTTTTGCTTCCTGGGCCTTTTTCCGCCTGGTCTCCAGCCTGAGCTCATACCCCTTTACGGTATTTTCCCCGGCGGAGATGGCGGTCTCGGTATCCGATAACATCTGCCGCAGCTCCGTCTCTTCCTTTTGGACGGCGGCTTCCTTCTCCTTTGCCTTCTGAACGCTCTCCTCCACCGCGCTGCCCCGCAGGCGGATCTCCGCCATGGAGGACTGGGTGGAGGAAAGGCGGATCCGCTCTTCCGAAAGAGAAGCGTTCCGCTGGGCCGATTCCACAGCGGCCTGCTCCATCTGCCGGGTGGCCTCGTCCGCCCCTTGGCGCAGCTCCTCTAAACGCTCTGTAAAGGAAACCAGCTTGTCACGGCTTTCCTCGATCCGCCTAGCCTTTTCCTCCAGCTCCGCCTGTTTTTCGGCGATCTCCCGGTCAATGGCCTCATCGGAGCCCTTCGCTTCCACGACCTGTTCCTCCAAGCGCTCCATATCCCGGCGGTCGTGGTCGATATCGTTTTTCAAGAGGTCGATCTCGCCCTCGGTGCGCACAGCCTGTTCGTCCAGCACCGCCGCTTCCGAGCGCACTTGCTCCATCTGCCCGGTGCAGCCGTTTGTCTCCCGGAAATTTTCCTCGATCCGGGCGGAGATCTTTTCGACCTCCTCTTCGATCTCCTCATGCCTTGCCTTCGCCAGAGAGATCTTTTCCTCGTGCTCCCGCAGGGTTTTTCCCGAACGGTTCAGGGTTTCCAGCCAAATGCCGATCTCCAGGCCCTTCTTTTCCTCGTCGTAGGCGATAAATTTTTCCGCCTTTTCCGCCTGAATACGCAGGGGTTCTACCCGTTCCTCCAGCTCGCCAAGAATATCCCGAAGGCGCACCAGGTTTTCCTCGGCCTTTTGGAGCCTGCGCTCCGATTCCTCCTTGCGGTAGCGGTACCGGGAGATCCCCGCCGCCTCCTCAAAGATCTCCCGGCGGTCCTCGGACCGGGCGGCTACGATGCTGTCGATCTTGCCCTGCCCTATGATGGAATAGCCGTCTCGTCCCAGGCCCGTATCCATAAACAGCTCATTGATGTCCCGCAGGCGCACGGAGGCCTTGTTTAGGAGATACTCGCTTTCCCCGGAGCGGTAATACCGCCGGGTGACCGCCACCGTATCGTCGTCAAAGGGCAGCCGCCTGTCAGCGTTGTCGATGGTCAGGGTGACCTCCGCGTATCCCATGGCCTTTCGCATGGGAGTGCCGCCGAAAATCACATCCTCCATTTTGGAGCAGCGCAGGGAGCGGACAGACTGCTCCCCCAGCACCCACCGGATGGCATCGCTGATATTGCTTTTTCCGCTGCCGTTGGGCCCTACTACCGAGGTGACCCCC
>JAETPP010000217.1 GCA_021771115.1 Bacillota bacterium
TAAGGGGGCTTGAAGCGCAGAAAACCGAAGCGGAAAACCTGCAAATCGTACAGCTTGTGCGCTCCATGCGCCTTTCCCCGCATGAGCTTTCCGCTATGCTTTCCGGGGGCGGTATTCCGGGCATGGAAGCCGCGCCGGGCTACCCCGCAGAACCCGCAGACCATGACAACGAAGAAATGGAGGACACCGAGAATGAATAAGAAAATCCTTAGAACACTGACCGCACTTTGCGCCGCCCTTGTACTTATGGGCGGCTTTTCCGTCACCGCTTTTGCACAGACCCCGGAGGGAGAGGACGACACCGACGACAGCGGCGTTGTCTACGAGGAACCCCAAAAGGAAGAACCCCTTACCCCGGACGGGAACGCGACCCTTGTAGACGATTTCGGCGGCAACAAGCAGCTTATCACCGTAACGACCAAAAACGGCAATTACTTTTATATCCTCATTGACCGGGACGACGAGGGCGAGAATACTGTACATTTCCTTAATCAAGTAGACGAAGCCGACCTCTTAGCACTTATGGAGGACGGAAGCACCGAAGCAGCCCCGCCCACCGTTTGCAGTTGTACCGATAAATGCAAAGCCGGGAAAGTAAATGTGAGCTGCCCCGTCTGCAAGGACAACATGACCGCTTGCAGCGGCAAGGAAGCGGAGCCGGAAACCGAAGAACCGCCGGAGCAGCCCAAAGAAAAAGGCAATGCGGGCGGGCTTGTGCTTTTCCTTGTCGTGGCACTTCTTGGCGGCGGGGGCGCGTTCTATTATTTTAAGTTTATGAAGCCGAAGCAGAGCGTCAAGGGCGACACCGACCTTGAAGATTTCGATTTTGACGACTACGACGAGGACGAGCCGGAGCCGGACGAGGGGGACGGGCTTTCTGATGAAGAACAGGAGGACGAGGAAGCATGACCCTGTTTACCGACAATCCCTTTGAAAAGATGATGATACAAAGACCGGGCGGGCGGCGTGACAATGCGCCGCCCGTTCCCCATTCCCCGGCTTGCGCTTCCTGCCCGTACAAAGGGCAGCTCCCTTGTGTGGGCTACTGTCTGAAACAGGTACAGGAGAAAAAGGCAAGTGAGCTGGAATGCTGAAAGGAGGATTTTTTCATGGCACTTAGACTTGTAATTGCAGAAAAACCGAGCGTGGCGCAGACTATCGCCGCCGCGCTTGGCGTTAAAGAAAAGAAAGACGGATTTATCGAGGGCGGCGGCTACCTCATTTCATGGTGCGTCGGGCATTTGGTACAGCTTGCGGAAGCTGCCGCCTACGGGGAGCAATATAAAAAATGGAGTTTTGAGAGCTTACCCATTCTGCCGGAGGAATGGCAGTACACCGTTGACCCGGACAAGGGGAAGCAATTCAAAACCCTAAAAGAGCTTATGCACCGCGCCGACGTTTCCGAAGTGGTAAATGCGTGTGACGCGGGGCGCGAGGGAGAATTGATTTTCCGCTTTGTCTACGAAGCGGCGGGCTGCAAGAAGCCCATGCGCCGCTTGTGGATTTCCTCAATGGAGGACGGGGCGATTAAGGCGGGCTTTGCTTCCCTCAAAGACGGGCGGGAATATGACGCGCTCTTTGCGTCTGCCCTCTGCCGCGCAAAGGCTGACTGGCTTATCGGCATTAACGCCACCCGGCTTTTCTCCTGCCTGTATGGAAAGACTTTGAACGTGGGGCGCGTCCAGACCCCGACCTTAAAAATGCTTACCGACCGGAACGCGGCTATCTCCCATTTCCAGAAAGAAAAATATTATCATGTTCGCCTTGATTTATCCGGCGCGGAAGCGGCAAGTGAAAGGATTTCAGACAAGGCAGAAGCCGCCGCGCTGAAAGGGGCTTGCGAAACACAAACGGCGGTATGCGTTTCCCTCACCAGAGAGAAGAAAACCGCAGCCCCGCCGAAGCTCTTTGACCTTACCTCTTTGCAGCGGGAAGCGAACCGCATTTTCGGCTACACCGCGAAGCAGACCCTTGACCTTGCACAATCCCTTTATGAAAAGCGGCTGTTGACTTATCCGAGGACGGACAGCAGCTTTCTTACTGACGACATGGGCGGCACCGCAGCGGGCATTATCAAGCTGCTTTGTGAGAAATTTTCCTTTATGGAGGGCTTGGGCTTCACGCCGGAGGTTGCAAAGGTAACAGACAGTAAAAAAGTATCAGACCACCACGCAATCATTCCCACTATGGAGCTTGCAAAGGCTGACCCGGACGCGCTGCCGGAAAGCGAGAAAAATATCCTTACCCTTGCGGGGGCGCGTCTGCTTTTTGCCACCGCCGAGCCGCATATTTATGAAGCGGTTACGGCGGTTTTCTCATGCGCCGGGACAGACTTCACCGCAAGGGGAAAGACCGTACTTGCGGAGGGTTGGAAAGAGCTTGAACGCAGATACCGGGCGACGCTGAAAGATAAGCCCGAAGCAGAGGACGGGGAAAATGAGGGCGTGACGCTGCCGGAGCTTTCCGAGGGACAGAACTTTCCTAACCCCGCCGCAAAAGTAACGGAGCATACCACAACGCCGCCGAAGCCCCACAGCGAAGCGTCGCTTCTCTCTGCTATGGAGCGAGCCGGGAACGGGGACACCGACCCGGACGCGGAACGCCGGGGGCTTGGCACTCCCGCCACCCGCGCCGCCGTCATTGAAAAACTGGTAAAGGGCGGCTTTGCAGAGCGCAAGGGGAAGCAGCTTATCCCCACGCAGAACGGAGCCGCCCTTATATCAGT
>JAETPP010000218.1 GCA_021771115.1 Bacillota bacterium
TGTCATCCTGAACAAAAGCAAAGCTTGCTTTGCTTTCAGTGAAGGATCTCGGTTAGCAGCAACCGGCGCATGAAGGGCTTTTTAATCACCGGCTGGGATATGGCCGAGATTCTTCGTGAAAGCAAGCTTGCTTTGCTTTTTGCTCAGCAATGACAGTGGTGCGTGTGCTCCCTTTCCTGTTACGCCCTTTTCTAACAACTAACTGCTTACAGCTAATTACTAGTGCACTAAATTCTAATTTATCGTGCTATCCCACTGCCATCCTGAAGAACACAAAAGACGCCTTGCCCTTTCATTGCTAATTGCTAATGACTCATTTCATCGCTCTTTTCCAGCATCCAGCGTCTAGAATCCAGCATCTAGCATCCCATGGTCTTTACCAGCACGGCCTTCTGGGCGTGGAGGCGGTTTTCCGCTTCTTCAAAAATTTCATCCGCGTGGGCTTCAAACACTTCGGCGCTGATCTCTTCTCCCCGGTGGGCGGGCAGGCAGTGCTGCACCATGGCGTCCGGCTTTGCCGCCGCCATCAGCGTTTCGTCGATGCAGTAGCCCTTGAAGGCGGCTTCCCGCTTTGCGCGCTCCTCCTCCTGGCCCATGGAGGTCCACACATCGGTGATGACCACATCGGCGTCCTTTGCCGCTTCCAGGGGAGAATCGGTCAGGGTAAATTGCTCGTACCCTGCGGCAAATTCCAAAATCTCCCTTGGGGGACGGTAACCCTCCGGGCAGGCCACGGAAACCGCCATGCCCACCTTCAGGCCGCCTACGATCAGGGAATTCATCATGTTGTTGCCGTCTCCGATAAAGCAGAGCTTTAACCCCGCAAAGGAGCCTTTCCGCTCCCGAATGGTCATCAGGTCCGCCAGCACCTGGCAGGGGTGGCAGAAATCGGTGAGGCCGTTTATCACCGGCACGCTGCCGTATTCCGCCAGGGCCTCCACCTCATCCTGGCCGAAGGTGCGGATCATGATGCCGTCCACATACCGGGAAAGCACCCGGGCGGTATCCTGCACCGGCTCTCCCCTGCCGATCTGGGAGCAATCAGCCGCCAGCACCACCGCGTAGCCTCCCAGCTGATTGATGCCCACCTCGAAGGAGACACGGGTGCGGGTAGAGGATTTTTCAAAGATCATGCCCAGGCATTTCCCTTTCAAGTGGGGATGGTCGATACCGTGCTTCGTTTCGTACTTCAGCTGATCGGCAAGGTTCAGGATTTCAAGGATCTCCTCCCCGGTCAGATCCAAGAGCTTCAGTAAATGCTTCATAGGTTTCGTTTCCTTTCCAAATTAAAACGACTGCAACACAGCGGCGAAAATTTCCAGCCCCGCGTCCATTTCTTCCTTTGTGATCGTAAGGGGCGGCAGGAACCGCACCAGCTCTTTAGCGGTGAGGATCAAAAGCCCCTGCTCCGCACATTTTACCAACACTTCGTGGGCGTCTATGTCCTTCAACTTTACGCCCAGCATCAGGCCTTTTCCCCGCACCAGCTCTACCTGGGGCAGAGTAGAAAGCTTCTCTCGTAGATAGCTTCCCTTTTCCGTGACCTTTCTGAGAAACGCCGGGTCGGAAACGCGCCTTACCACTTCTCTGGCACCGGCGCACACCACGGGGTTGCCGCCGAAGGTGGAGCCCTGCTGGCCGGGCTTTAAGATATCCCGCAGCTTTTCGCTGACAAGGCAGGCTCCGATGGGAAGCCCGCCGGCTAAACCCTTGGCGGTGGTGACCACATCGGGCTTCACGCCATAGCCCTGGAAGCTGTAAAAAGACCCGGTGCGGCCAACGCCGGTCTGCACCTCGTCGATCATCAGCAGCACATCTTTTTCCCCGCACAGCGCGGCAAGTCCCTGCACAAATTCTTCCTCCAGGGGGATCACGCCGCCCTCGCCCTGCACCGTTTCGAGGAGCACAGCGCAGACGGAAGCGTCCAGCAGCTTTTCCACACCGGAAAGGTCGTTTGCCTCCGCATACAGGAAGCCCTCCGTCAGGGGCAGAAAGTCCTTATGAAAACCTTCCTGGCCGGTAGCCGCCAGGGTGGTCAACGTGCGTCCGTGAAAGGAATTTTGCAGGGTGATAATCTGATAGGCATTCCGCTTTTCCCCATATTTCCGGGCGATTTTTACCGCGCACTCGTTGGCCTCCGCCCCGGAGTTGCAGAAAAAGGCCTGGGCCATGCCGGAGGCCGCGGCAAGCTCCTGAGCCAGCGCCGTGTTCTGAGGGGAATAGTAGTAATTGCACAGATGCTGGATCTCCCCGGCCTGCTTTGCCACCGCCGCCACCCAAAGGGGGTCGCTGTAGCCCAGGGCGTTCACGCCGATGCCGGAGGTAAAATCGATATATTCCTTTCCGTCCACATCCCAGGCCCGGGCGTTTTTCCCCTTGACCAGCGCCGCATCCACCCGCCCATAGGTGTGCAGGATATAGGTGCTGTCCTGTTCCTTGATTTCCTGAAAGTTCATGGTTTTCACTTCGCTTTTAGTTGTTAGTTGTTAGAAAGTGCCGTATACAATGAGGAATGGGCAATTAGTAATTAGCAAGTAAGGGCAAGGATACAAGCGTTGAAAGCAACGCATAGTAAATTATTGTTTAGTGCTTAACCCTTGGCTCCCCTGAAAGGGGGGCTGTCACGGCGAAGCCGTGACTGGAGGGTCCCGTGTGGCAAGCAAGAACCCCTCTGTCAGCCTTCGGCTG
>JAETPP010000012.1 GCA_021771115.1 Bacillota bacterium
CTGAAGCTGCGGGAGAAGCCGCCGGTAGAGGTGGGAGACAAGGAGCAGTTTTTCAAAATAGTGCGGGCCGCCTTTTCCCAGCGGAGAAAAACCGCCGCCAATTCCATCGCCGCCGCAGGCCGTTTCACCAAGGCCCAGGCAGAACAGGCCCTGGAAGCTGCCGGCGCGGCGAAAAACGTCCGGGCCGAGCAGCTGACCCTGGAGCAGCTTGCCGCTTTGGCGAATGCGTTGTGCGATACGGGGGAGAGTTGTTAGTTGTTAGGCGTTAGTTGTTAGAAAAGAGCACGGAGTGAGCAATGAGTAATGAAGGGCACTTCTCTTCTGTCATTCTGAACCGCCGCAGGCGGTGAAGAATCTCGGCCAGATCACAGCCAGCGGGTACAAATTCCCTTAATTCGCTGGTTAGTACTAACAGAGATCCTTCGTCCGGAAGACGCAAAGCGTCTTTTATGTTCCCTCAGGATGACAGTGAGGGAGGCGGACAGGTAGATAAATTGGTATTTAGCAGAGAGCAAGCGTAGGGACCGACGTCCTCGGCGGTCCGTGAGAATGTTACAAGTCTTAGCGGACCGTCCAGAGGCCGGTCCCTATAAAATCATTTTTTGACCATCAAACCATAATTTTTACTCGCTTTCCATCACATCTAACATCTAAAATCAATCTCAAATTTAGGGGGAATCAAAATGTCTGACGTGGAAAAAAGACTTTGCAGGCTGCTGCTTATGGCGGATGCCGCGGCCATTCTGATCAGCATGGTGGCGGGGCCGCTGAACCGCACGGTGCTGGCCCTGGGGGCCGCCGCCAGCGCGATTTTGATCTCTCTCTGCCTTTTGGTGTACAGCCTGTATTTCTGGCCCAGGCAGAGGTGAAAAAGACCGTATAGAACAAGGGAGAGGCAGCGCTTGCTTCTCCCTTTTCTGCTTTTCAGAAGAAAATTCAGTACAAAATTTTGAATCAGCGGAACCTTTTGGCTCTTTACAGGGTATTCAGGGTGAAACCGGTTTTTAGAAAACAACAGAAAGAAGGTGGTGAGCCTATGGGTACTCAGCCGTTTTCCGAAGAGCAGGCGGAACGAGTGATCGCAAAATATTCGGATATGGTCTACAAGCTTGCCTTTGCCCAGCTGAGAAATCGCAGCGACGCGGACGATGTGTATCAGGAGGTATTTCTCCGGTACGTGAAAAAGGCGCCGGTATTGGAAAGCCCGGAGCATGAAAAGGCGTGGTTTCTGCGGGTGACGGTGAATTGCTGCAAAAAGCTGTGGGCGTCCCCCTGGCGGCGGCACAGTGTTCCCCTGGAGGAAGGCGTGCAGGCGGATACGCCGGAAAACCATTATTTGGCGGAGGAGCTGAAAAAGCTGCCGCAGAAATACAGCCTGGTGCTCCACCTGTTTTACTGGGAGGATATGACAATAGAGGAGATCGGGACCACGCTGAGCCTGCGGCCCGGCACGGTGAAGTCCCGGCTTTTCAGAGGCAGAGAGCTGCTGAAAAACAGATTGAAGGGAGAAAGCGACCATGTTGGAACGTGAGTATAAAGAATGGATGGAACAGGTAAGCCCCTGTCCCGCCCTGCGGGCAAGAACGGTGGAACGTATGACGAAAGCGGGGCAAAGCTCGGCTGTTCCCGCGGTGGGAAAGAAAAAGAGGATCGTCACAGCGGCATTGGTGTGCGTGCTGGTGATGGCGCTGTCGGTCACCGCGCTGGCCTCGGCGGTCCCGGGCTTCCGGGAGTGGCTGTTTGGGGAAAATTCCCCGGTGGCGGAAAGCCTGACCCCTGTTACCGCTGCCGGAGAACAAGATGGGATCCGCATGGAAGTGTTGGGAGCCATGGGCGATAAAAATAGTGTGATCGCCTATTTTACTTTGCAGGATACAGAAGGAAAAAACCGGCTGAGTGCGGATATGGATGTGGTTGCCAGCGCGGTGCTCAATGGAGAATACCCGGAATCGGAAAATGTGATAGAGGGCGGCATGGCTCGGAGCACTCAGGTGTTGGAGTATAACAGCGAAACCCAAACAGCCTTCTGCCGGTTTGATATGACCACAGGGCGCTACTGGCTTCCGGGCTCTGCGAATGAAAAAAGCAGCGAGCCCTATGACGCTGCCAATGCGGAAGTTGAGCTGTGCGTTCGCCGGATCCTTACCGGAGAAAGCCTATCTAAGTATCTGCCTCTCAAATTCCCGAAAGAGTCTCTGACCACAGAAACCCTGCCTGTTGCCCGTGTTTATGATACCGCCGGAAACACGATCCGGTTTCTCACCGTGGAGGAGGCCGAGGCCGCCGATGCGGAGATCAGGGCACAGCTTACGGAGCAGGGACAAGAAATGCCTGGCACACCCCTTTTTGAGCAGTACCGTGGAGAAGATGGTGTTCCGGTGGTTTTGAAGCCAGGTACGCCTGTTTCTCCGGAAGGAGCGGACTTTGTGGAGATCACCGCCGCCGGATTCCTTCAGGGGAAATTCCATGTGCAGTACAAGTACCGTTCTGATGGGACGGAGCTTGAAAACCTGTCTATCCAAATCGTTTGCGCAGGCGCAGGGCAGGGCGAGGCCGTTGCACGGCGGCTGGGCAATGGAGGCTCCAAAAAGATGCTGGCTATAGAGGAAAGCGACCTTCTTCGGTTTCAGGTGCTGGATGCGGGAGCAGTATTTGACCTGGGCAGGGATGGCAAGGTCCAATGGGGCGTGCCTTACGACGCGGCAAGAAACTGCTATCAGGAAATCGTTTTCGATATCGGCCCGGAAGAGCTGGAAAATTATGAGTTTTTCGGGATGACCGCATGCTCCCATGAAGAAGCGCTTAGGCTCCCGGTGAAATTTAACTTGGGGAAAAGTCTTGGGGAGAGTGCCGCTTCCTTTGGCCCCGTGAAAGGCAAAAGCGTTTCCCTGGAAGCAATCGATATCACTCCGCTGGGCGTATATCTCAGAGGGACAAGAGAGGAACTGAGCGGTATGGAAAGTCTGGACCTTGTTTGTGAGGAAGAGGTTTGTTCCTATCATGTGATCAATACGCCTCTCGAATTTTTCCGTGGAGAAGGTGATAGGGAAGCGGTGGTAAAGCTCGCAGCTGACGGCGCTCCTGTAAATCCCCGGAAAATTACCGCTGTGCGGGTGAACGGGGAAGAAATATCCCTGCGATAAGAAAGCCTTTCTCAGGAAACGACACTGTAATATATGCAAAAAAAGGCCCGGGAGAAAACTCCCGGGCCTGAGCGTGTCGAAAAATTCTTTTTCGCCCCGCTCAAACATGTTGGGGAAATCTACGATTTTCCCAACATGTTGCGATTGAAAAGTGAAAGAGAACCCTGACGGTTCTCTCTCACAACTCTCTTTCCCTCCGTATTTTTTCGCTAGCAACTTTATCGACAGTCTGAGGCCCGGGAGTTTTCTCCCGGGCCTTCGTATGTCAAAACAGCTTACGCTTTCTTTTTCTTATCTCCGGCGTGGAGGATCAGATTTACGAGAATACCCAGGATCAGCGCGGTGGCGACGGCGGTGATCTGGATCTTCCCGAAGTCCAGCACCAGGCCGCCGATGCCGGCGATGAGGATGGCGGACACGGTGAAGAGATTGCGGTTGTCCTCCAGGTCTACCTTCTGTACCATTTTGAGGCCGGAAACGGCGATGAAGCCGTACAGCGCCATGCACACGCCGCCCATCACACAGGAGGGAATGGACTCCACAAAGGCCACAAAGGGAGAAACGAAGGCAATGAGGATGGCGAGGATCGCGGTGGTGATAATGGTCGCCACAGAGGCGTTGCCGGAAATGGCCACGCAGGCCACAGACTCACCATAGGTGGTGTTGGGGCAGCCGCCGAAGATGGCGCCGGCCATAGAGCCGATGCCGTCGCCCAGCAGGGTGCGGTGCAGGCCGGGCTCCTTGAGAAGATCTGTTTCAATGATGGAGGAAATATTTTTGTGGTCTGCAATATGCTCGGCAAACACCACAAACGCCACAGGCATATAGGCCAGGGCCACACTGCCGATATAAGCGCCGTCAATTTCGGAAACGCCCTTCATGGCCTCCAGGAAGGTGAACTTCGGCAGGGAGAAAATGCCAATGCCCTGGAAATGGGAGAAATCGATGAGCTTCAGCCCGTCGTTTCCGGTGGCGATGCCGATCACGGTGAACAGGGCGCACATGGCATAGCTAGCCACAATGCCGATAATGAAGGGGATCAGCTTAATGCTCTTGCTGCCGTACACAGAGCACAGCATGGTGACAAGAAGCCCGAACAGGCCGCAGAACACGGCCAGCAGGGGATAGGCGGTGGAAACACCGTCCGGGGCATAGCCACCGGCGTTCAGGTTGGAAATGGCGCTGCCGGCAAGGCCCAGGCCGATAATGGCGACCGTGGGGCCGATGACCTGCTTGGGCATCAGCCTATCGATCCAGCCGACGCCGGCGAATTTCACAATGAGGGCAATGACCACATAAACAAGGCCGGCAAATACGGCGCCGATGATCAGGCCCGCATAACCCGCGGAGGTGGATACAGCGCCGGCAAAGGCGGCGCACATAGAACCGATGAAGGCGAAGCTGGAGCCCAGGAACACAGGGCTTTTTGCCTTGGTGAACAGCACATAGACCAGTGTGCCCACACCTGCGCCGAACATGGCGGCGGTCTGCTGCATGCCGTTGCCTACAATGGCGGGCACCGCAATGGTGGCGGCCATGATCGCCAGCAGCTGCTGAACCGCAAAGATGATGAGCTGCCCGAACTTCGGCTTGTCCTTGATGTTGTACGTAAGTTTCATGTACATTCCTCCATTTTCATTTTCCGGCTTCCCCAATCGCCCGGATCGTTCAGAAGAAAGGGCAGGTTGGACCGCACCAGGGAACCCTTTTCCGGCGCAAATCATGCGCTATCCGATATATTTTACCACCGGCAGGGAAAAAAGTCCAGAAAAAGCAAGAAAAAATCGGAAAAGGCAGAAAATCCGGTGAATGATGGTTTAACACTAAGCTGGTGTAGGGACCGGCCTCCGGGCGGTCCGCTAGCATTCCTGCGGCCCGCCGACCGAACCGACAGGTGAGAACGGGCCCTACACTTACTTACCGCCAAATTCCAATTTATCACGCCGCCCACCTGTCATCCTGAGGAACGCAAAAGGCGCTTTGCACCTTCCTGACGAAGGATCTCGCTCTTGATGCCTGAGGAAAAGGGCAAAGGGCGAGATCCTTCACTTCGTTCAGGATGACAGGCTGGAGCCCTTGTTCTTCTCTAACAACTAACTGCTTACAGCTAATTACTAATGCGCCAAATTCCAATTTATCACGCCTCCCACCTGTCATCCTGAGGAAAAAAGGCGCTTCGCGTCTTCCGGACGAAGGATCTCGCCCTTGATGCCTGAGGAAAAGGGCAAAAGGACGAGATCCTTCACTGAAAGCAAAGCTTGCTTTGCTTTTGTTCAGAGATGACAGGAGGATAGCCTGCTAAATTATGGTTTAGCGCACTATCGAGAAAGCGTTAAGGCTCTCACCTGTCGGTTCGGGTGTTGTGTGCCGGTGGCACACGCCCAACACCCGAAGCGAAGCGTAGACCGGGTCAGAACGCTGTCCACCGGACAGTTTCCCCCACCGGGACGCGCTCACCCCACTGTCATCCTGAGGAAAAAAGGCGCTTCGCGCCTTCTTGACGAAGGATCTCGGCCAGCAACAACCGGCGTATGAAGAGAGATTTTTATCCGCTAGCAGCTGCAAACCGAGATTCTTCACCGCTGTCTCACCTGCCGGTTCGGTCGGTTCGCACCAGCGTTTCACCGGAACGCGCTCACCGGTTCAGAATGACGGGTGAACACGCTCCAGTTGGGCGTGCTCACCCGTCTCCAGCATCTAAAAAACAGCAGCGAGGAGATCGCTGCTGTATGGCTCATTGATTGTTCAAATAGCTGACATATTCCTCCAAACACAGGGATCTTTGCTGCATGGCGGCGGCGCTGGCGCTGCCGGCGTACCGGATCACGGTGGGGTCCGCCGTGAGCCCGGTGGCGTCCTCCTTGTACTGCGGGTAGCGGAAAATGAAGCCGTATTTTCCCATATTGGCCTTGAGCCAGGAATAGGTGCGGGAATCCTCAAAGGTTTTGGGGTCTCCCTCCAGGCGAACGCACATGCCGCTTTGAAAATCGCTTTCTCCCGGTTGGGGCTCTATGGCCTCCGCCTCTGATTTTGCCATCACGGTAGTAAGACCTTCTTCCTTCATCAGCTTGTCCGCAATGGCGTTAAAGCGCTTCTCCTGCTCCTCGTAGGAGAGGTAGCCGTCTGTGAAAACCAGCGCAAGGCCATCCTCCTTGGCGGCGGTGGAAAGCAGCCGCAGGGCGCTGGCGATGCGGGAATCTACCCGGACGCCGTTTACCTCTGCCAGCTCCGGGGAAAAATCCCTTTCGACAGGGTTATCTTTATTCACAAGAAACAGGCAGACCTCTTCGCTGTAAACGGGCAGGCCCATGCTGTCGTATTCCGGAACGGCGCTTGGCAGGGAAGAGGGCAGAGAGGAAGCGGGGGCGGAGCTTCCCGTGCCCACAGACATTTCAGACTGAAGCCATGGCCCCACATAGGACACCGCAAACAGGATCACGGCGGCGGAGCCGAGCAAAATCACAAGCGTCAGCACCGCCCGCATCCACAGCTTGATGCGCCGGGCGGAACGGCTCTGCGCCTGCTTATCTCTGGATATAAAAAGGTTTCTTCCCGCCACGCTCAGATCCAGCCGATGGTCTGTGCGCTCCAGGATCTCCCGCTTTTCTCGTCTTTTCGGCAAGTTGTTTCACCTCAGATGCTGGATGCTGGATGTTAGATGCTGGATGCTGGATAAGGGCATTGCACAGGTCTAATTCTCTGACAGCTGAGTAAAAAGCCCCTGTCCTGACATTCTTTTCCGGCATCTGATATCCAGCGTCTAGTATAGCATAATTTTCGGTTGGGAGGAAGAGAAGATTTGTAAAAAAGGAAGCGGATCCTTTGATCCGCTTCCTGAGGGGCTGGATAAAGACAGCTGTGTCTACAGGTCCTAAGAGGCGTTTCTGTCCCGATGCTGTCCGTTTCCGTGACCATGGCCTTGCCCGTGGCCCATACCGTTTCCCTGGCCTTGTCCCTGCCCTGTACCGTTTCCCTGCCCTGTACCGTTTCCTTGGCCCTGGTGAGGAGTCCCCTGCTCGCAAGAGCTGCTTACCGGGGCTTTACTGGACTGAGGCTCCGCCTCCTGTCCGCCGGAGGAAGCCTCCGAACTGCCGGCCGGTTCCTTCTGTTCGGAAAGGGCCGCGATCCTGTCCCGGATCTCCCGCATGGTCAGCCCCTGTATTTCCTCCGGCGTAACGGAGGGATCCAACGCCTGCAACTCCAAAAAGGCCCGGTATTTTCCTGTTAATAGGCCTACAGCCCGAGCCGCGGCGGCCTCCTCGCTGCTCCCCGTGTGGCAGTGTACATTGTGCTGGCCTTGGGTGCAGTGCCTTACCGTATCCAGCATTTTATCGCTCTGCTGCTGATCGGGGGAAACCACTACGATAGACATGGGCTCCTCGCGGCGCAGGTGCTCCTGTATATCCGCGCTGTCTAAAATCTGCCGCAGCGCGTCCTCGTACTTTAAAAAGGTCACGTTCACCGCTTTTGCAAGGGAGCGTCCGTCTTCATTATAGCCCGTTACGGAAAGCACCCTGTCGCAGCGGGTCATGCTGAGCTCCCGGGAATGATTGATATCGCTGGTGATCGCGGAAACAGGGGTGAAATTGGCCATTCGGTTCCCACAGAGAGGAACAGGACCAGAAGGCAGCAGGCCATCACAGGAACGAAACGCCGGAGGGGGCGGCGCTTTGTCTCATAGCCCCGTGTTTTTTGAAAAAGAAACTGGCTGGTTTTTTCCTTCAGGGCTTCTTCCGCATGCACGGCCTCAAAGGCTTCCTTCAGTCTGTCATGCATCTCCATCACCTCCCAGGCTTTTCTTCAGCAAATCTTTAGAGCGGGTCAAAAGGGTGTAAACCGTATTTACGTTTTTGCCGAGGATCCGGCTGATCTGCGGGGCGGTGTAGCCCTCGTGGTAATGAAGAAAAACAACATCCCGGTATTTCAGCGGCAGAGCCAGCACCGCCTGCCATACCTCTCTGTTTTCCTCAGAAAGGGAAGCGGGCTCTTCCAGCAGCTCCTCCAAAGGCACGGTTCGGCTGCGGAAAAAGCTTTTCAAAAGATCCTTGCAGGCATTTATGGTAACGCGGATAAACCAGGCCTTTTCGTGTTCCTCATTTTCGAACACAGCGGTGCTGAGGACATATTTCAAAAAGACCGTTTGAAAAATATCCTCGGTATCCGCTTGGTTTTTCAAATGTACCATGCAGAGCCGCCGTACCGTATCGGAATACAGCCGGATGGCTCTTTCCGCCTCCTGCTCGCTTCGCATACCCAATCCTCGTCCTTAAGAGAAAGCCGGAATTTCCCATTCTTTTTGAAATGCTCAGCCCCTGTGGCAGCCCCTTCCGCCGCCGTGGCCGCCGCCGTGACCGCGCCCCCGGCCCTGGCCGTTTCCACTGCCCTGTCCGGTTCCATTGCCATAGCCGTTTCCGCAATTTCCGGTACCCAGGTTGTCGCAAACGCCATCGCCGTTATCGTCTACAAAACCGGCGCCGTTTCCGTTGCCATAGCCATTCCCGCAATTTCCGGTACCCAGATTATCGCAAACGCCATCGCCGTCAGCATCTACAAAACCGGCGCCGTTTCCGTTGCCGTTTCCGCAATTTCCGGTACCCAGGTTGTCGCAAACGCCATCGCCATCGGCATCTACAAAGCCGGCGCCATTACCATGGGTGCAGTTTCCGGTTCCCCAGTTATCGCAAATACCGTCGCCGTTTTCATCCACAAAATTGCCGCAGACTTCATGGCGGCAGTTGTAAGAGCCGTAATGGTCACAGACGCCATCGCCGTTTTCATCCACATACTGTGTGCATACGCTGCGCCCGCCTCTGTGGGAAGCTCCTCCGTTTCCCCGGTGACACATATAGGCGCTTGCCGTGCCCGTGGGAAGAAGAAGCGCTGCTGCCAGAATTCCTACCATCAGTTTTTTCATGTTGATTCCTCCAAATGTTTCCAGTGTTTTTTGTCTTTCTGCTGCTAATACGATTGGAAACCGGAAAACCATTCAGCTTTTTGAAAATTTTTTTGAAGTTTTTTTCAGTATACTATAAAATTTCAAACGGAGCAACCCGTAAGCGGTTTTAGAAAGCTCTGTAATAGGAATTGCATTTTGAGGAAGAATGTGGCATACTAAAAGAATGTAGTTTGTCAGTTAGAGCCCCAGGGTAAAGCAGCGGAGAGAGTCTTTCAAATTTCTGGTTTGCATGGTATTCGCGGCAGCCTGCGGATTCCTTTATAACAGCTCAAAATTTTAGAAAGGGTGACGGAGATGAAGGTTTTATTGGTGAACGGCAGTCCGAACGCAAAGGGAAATACATACACGGCGCTTCATGAAATGGAGCAGGTGTTCCAGCAGGAAGGTGTGGAAACCGAACTCATTTATGTTGGGAACAAGGCGATCCGGGGCTGCATCGGCTGCCGGAAGTGTATGGAAACCGGAAAATGTGTGTTTGAAGACCTGGTCAATGAAACGGCGGCAAAATTTGAGGCCTGCGACGGCCTGGTGGTAGGCAGCCCGGTTTACTATGCTTCCGCCAACGCCACTTTGGTCGCTTTTTTGACCCGGCTGTTTTACAGCACTCGCTTTGATAAGACCATGAAGGTGGGGGCCAGCGTGGTAGCGGCCCGCCGGGGTGGGCTTTCCGCCACCTTCGATGAGCTCAATAAGTTCTTTACCATTTCCGGCATGCCCGTGGCCTCCGGCCAGTACTGGAACAGCATCCACGGCGCGGCCCCCGGCGAGGCCGCCCAGGATGCGGAGGGCCTGCAAAGCATGCGGACCCTGGCGCGGAACATGACCTTCCTCATGCGGGGGATTGCGCTGGCCAAAAAAGAATACGGCCTGCCGGAGCGGGAGCCGTTCCAGCGCACCAATTTTATCCGCTGAAAAGGCGTTTTTGCCGAAAGAAATCGATTCGGCAAAGCTTAAAAAATAGCAAACCGTAATTTTATGAAGAACAAAAAAGCTCTTTCGCCGTGGGGCGGAGGAGCTTTTTTCTTATGAAACCGCAGAAGCCGGTTTGCTTTTTTCACAAATTTTCTTATAATGAGATTATCCGCAGGAAAATAAAGAAAATAATATTGTTTTAAGCAATATTTTGAGGTGGAACCATGGAGTTACAGATAAACGAGCAGAGACAGGAATTAAAATTTCACGGAACCTATGGGTTTCCGGTCAATGTGGGAAGAAAAAAGATCTCCTCCTATGAAACGGGCTCCTTCCCATGGCACTGGCACAACGAAATAGAGCTTACACTGGTGCTGTCCGGGGAAATGGAATATCGGGTCAACGACAACAGCTATTTGCTCAAAGAGGGGCAGGGGCTTTTCTGCAATGCCAATGCCCTGCACACGGGGGCTATGCGCGGAGAAGCGGACTGCGATTATGTTTCCCTCACCTTTCACCCACGGTTTCTCTATGGCTATGAAGGCAGTGTGATCCGCACAAAATATATGGAGGGGATCGTAAACAGCACCGCTCTTTCTTCGATCCAGCTTACCGGGGAAAGCGCCTGGCAGAAGGAAGCGCTGAGAAGCCTCTTTCAGATCTATGAGCTTCTTTTGGAAAAGCCGGAGCTGTACGAAATGGAAGTACAGCGGCTTTTAGCGGGGATCTGGATCGGGCTGTTCCGAAATTACGGGGAAGAGGCGCAAAGAGCTCCGGCAGAGGATCTGGAAAAGATTGAACGCTTGCGTACCCTTCTTTCCTTTTTGCATGGGCATTATGCGGAAAAAATCACTCTGGAGGACGCGGCCCGACAGGTCAATTTATGCAAAAGTGAATGCTGCCGGTTTTTTAAAAGGCAAATGGGCGTTTCTCTGTTTGACTATCTTTTACAGTACCGTGTGGGAAAGAGCATGGATCTTTTGAAAACAGGGTATACTGTGGCAGAGACTGCCCAGGCCTGCGGATTTTCCAATCCGGCCTACTTTGCCAAGGTGTTCCACATGAGGACCGGCCGCTCTCCCAGCGCCTACCGAAAGGAAAGCAGGGGAAATTAGAAGTGTGCCAAGGTTTGCATGAGAGTTGTGAAATTCATGCGGGCGGAGGACAGAAAAATTCATCTTCCGATAATAAAGCCCGGAAAAGGGCACTATACTATAACAGGAACGGGAAACGCTCCTTCGTCAGCTTGCCGGTGGTATCGGCAAGGAGCGCGTATCCCGAGGATTCTGGAAAGCCGTAATCCGGCGATCTTAAACATCGGAGGAGAGAATTATGAGAAAAGTCCTTGCGATACTCTTAACTTGTTCGTTGGCAGTGGGCGCGCTTGCCGGCTGTGCGGGCAATACGGGCGGAAATACTGCCGCCGGTAAGGTGTATTACCTGAACGCCAAGCCTGAGGCCGATGGAGCGTGGCAGGCGCTGGCAAAGCAGTACACAGAGGAAACAGGTGTGGAGGTCAAGGTCGTCACCGCGGCGTCCGGTACCTACAGCGATACCCTTACCGCCGAAATGGCAAAATCCGCCCCGCCTACCATGTTCCACTGCGGCAATGAGCAGGATCTGCTGAGCTGGGGGGATTACTGTCTGGACCTCACCGGTACGGAGGTGCTGGCGGAAATGAGCACAGATGAATTTAACCTGGTCTCCGACGGCGCGGTGAAATCCATCGGCTTCTGCTATGAGGCCTTCGGCATCATTGTCAACAAGGCTTTGCTCATGGAGGCAGATCATTCCGTTGATGAGATCAAGGACTTTGCCTCTCTGAAGGCCGTGGCGGAGGATATCCACAGCCGCGCTTCCGAGCTGGGCTTTGACGCCTTTGCTTCCGCCGGTCTGGACAGCTCCTCTTCCTGGCGCTTTTCCGGCCATTTGGCAAACATGCCCTTGTTCTATGAGTTCCGTGACGACAACGTGACCTCTCAGCCCGCCTCTATCACCGGCGCTTACCTGGATCACTACAGGGATATTTGGGATCTGTATCTCAATAATTCCTCTGCGTCTCCCACTTCTTTGACCACGGTTACCGGGGACATGAGCCAGGCGGAGTTCGGCACCGGAAAGGCCGTGTTCTGGCAGCAGGGCTCCTGGGAGTATGCCAATCTTACCGGCGAGCAGTACGGCATGGACCCCAAGGATCTCACCATGATCCCGATTTACTGCGGCGTTGCCGGGGAAGAAAACGCGGGCCTGTGCTGCGGCACTGAGCAGCGCTGGGCGGTCAATTCCAAGGTATCGGAAGCAGATCAAAAGGCTACCCTGGATTTTATGAAGTGGGTGGTCACCTCCGACGCGGGTACCGCCATGATGGCAGAGCAGTTTGGCCCCTGTCCCTTTCAAAATGCAAAAGAGCCTGAGAACGTATTTTTTGCCGACGCCAACGAACGCATGGCAAACGGAAATTATACCGTGACCTGGGTCTTCAACTACACGCCCAATGTGGATAGCTGGAGAGCTACCGTGGTATCCGCTTTGGCAGCCTATTCCGCCGACCGGACCGACAGTAACTGGGAGGCTGTAAAAACCGCCTTTGTAGACGGCTGGGCAAATGAGTACAAGATCCAGCACGGCGGCTGAGAAAGGCCCGTTAGACTCCGCTTAAGGCGTGAGCCGCTCTTTGTGATAAATTTTTGGAAGAGGAGGGGCTTCGTTTGCGTAAAAAAATGAAGTCAAGAGGGGCGGAAGCATCCGCTGTGACCAGCAGCCTGATCCGCCGCCCCATTCAGCGTTGGTGCTGGCTGTTTCTTCTGCCGACCTTCGGGGCGTTCTGCATCGGCTTTGTCTGGCCCTTTCTTCAGGGTATTTATCTGTCCTTCTGCCGGTTTAATACGCCGCGGGACGCTGCCTGGGAAGGGTTCAGTAACTATGGAAAAGCCTTTCGGGACGCCGGCTTTCTTCATGCCTTTTGGAATACGGCGGCTTTTGCGGTTGTTTCCCTTGTGATCACCAATCTGGCGGCATTTTTCATCGCCTTCGCCTTGACCCAGAAGATGCGGGGCGCCAACCTGTACCGTACTGTGTTTTTCATGCCGAACCTGATCGGCGGCGTGGTGCTGGGCTATATCTGGAGCCTGATTTTTGACGGCGTTCTGAAGCAGTACAACACCTATCTCACCGCCAATGCCACTTACGGCTTCTGGGGCCTGGTGATTTTGGTGGCCTGGCAGCAGATCGGCTATCTGATGATCATCTATATCGCAGGCTTTCAGGCGGTGCCGGAGGATATGATGGAGGCGGCGAAAATCGATGGGGCCAGCGGCCTTCAGACCCTGTTCCGGGTAATGATCCCCAATATGATGCCCTCTATCGCCATCTGCACCTTTCTGACCCTGACCGGCGGCTTTAAGCTCTTTGACCAGAACCTGGCGCTGACCGCCGGTGACCCCACTATCCTGGTGGAGGGCGGCAAGATCAAGGCTACAGAGCTTTTGGCCTTAAACATTTACAATACCTATAATATCAATGTAAACTGGCACGGCGTTGCCCAGGCTAAGGCAGTTATCTTCTTTCTGATCGTGGCGATCCTGGCCGTTTCTCAGCTTGCCGCCACACGCAGCAGGGAGGTGCAGCAATGAGGGAAGAGAAAAAATTTTCCGCCGGAAGCTGGATCCTCACCATAGTTTTTGGGCTTTTGAGCATCGTGTGGATCATGCCCATTGCGGAGGTGGCCATAAACTCCTTTAAATCCAACGCCTACGTGAATATGGAGCCCTTTGCGCTGCCCCACAGCGAAAGCTTTGTGGGCTTTGAAAATTACGGAAAGGGCATGACCTTTGGAAATTACCCGTTTTTCCAGTCCGTCATGAACAGCTTTCTCATCACGATCCTTTCCGTAGGTCTTATTCTGCTTTGCACCTCTATGACGGCATGGTATCTCTCCCGGGTGAACAGCCTTTTTTGTAAATTTTTCTATTATCTGTGCCTCTTTTCCATGATCGTGCCCTTTCAGATGGTCATGTTTACCCTGACCTTTACGGCGGACCGGCTGAAGCTCAATACCCCGTTTACCATTCCCGTTGTGTATCTTGGGTTTGGCGCGGGGCTGGCCATTTTCATGTTTACCGGGTTTGTCAAGGGCCTGCCGCTGGAAATTGAAGAGGCGGCGGCGATCGACGGCTGCGGCCCGCTGCGCACCTATTTCGGCGTGGTGCTGCCCATGCTGAAGCCCACCCTGATCTCCGTGGGCATTTTGCAGACCATGTGGGTGTGGAACGACTATCTGCTTCCGTACCTGGTTTTGGACCGCACCAAGTATATGACCATCCCCATCCATGTGCAGTATCTGAAGGGAAGCTATGGCACGGTGGATCTGGGCGCTACCATGGCGGTGATCATGTTCAGCATCCTTCCCATTATTATTGTCTATCTCTTCTGCCAGAAGTACATCATCAAGGGTGTGGCTTCCGGGGCTGTAAAGGGATAACGCTTTATAAGAAAAAAGGAAACGACTGCCTTTTCGGAGCTTTTTCCGAAAGGGCAGTCGTATTTTACCGCACCAAAAAATTTTTTGAAATATCCCTTGACTCTGACGCTGCGTCATAGAGTATACTGTGGTTACACCACGGGAGGGAAAGCTCCCAAAAAGGGGAAACAGGCTATGAAAACAGTGAAAGAAGTAAGCAGGCTGACCGGCGTCAGTGTACGCGCGCTGCACCATTATGATGCCATCGGCCTATTGAAGCCCACGGCGGTAACGGAAGCAGGCTACCGGCTGTATGACGATACGGCATTGGAGCGGCTGCAGCAGATTTTGCTGTTCCGTGAGCTGGAATTTCCCTTAAAGGAGATCAAGGCCATTCTGGAAAGCCCGAATTTTGACCGAAAGAAGGCCCTGGACCAGCAGCTTACCCTGCTGGAGCTGAAAAAGGAGCATTTGGAAAATCTCATTCTCCTTGCCCGTGGGATCAAACTGACAGGAGTGAATTACATGGATTTTACCGCATTTGACACAAGAAAGCTGGATGAGTACGCCGCCCAGGCAAAGGCCTCCTGGGGAAAAACCGCGGAGTATCGGGAATTTGAGGAAAAGGCGAAGGGACGTGGCAAGGAAGAGACCCAAAAGCTCAGCGAGGAAATGATGGCGCTGTTTGTGGAATTCGGCGAGCTGCGGGAATTACCCGCCGGTTCGGAGCGAGTGGGGAAACAGGTGAAGCGCCTGCAGAGCTTTATCACCGAGCATTTTTACACTTGCTCCGATGAAATGTTATGTAAACTCGGCGAGCTGTACGCCGCCGGCGGAGAGTTTACAGAAAACATCGACCGGGCAGGCGGCGCGGGAACGGCTGTATTTGTCCGGGAAGCCATCCAGGCCCGCTGCGGAAAATAACATCATCCCGTAAAAGCGGGGAATAAGAGGTAGATCCGGTAGGAGGAAAGGCTCCTGCCGGATCTACTGTTCTATAAAAATTTTACGCTTATTTGCGCCAATGGTTGCTGAAGCTTGCGCCTTCTGCTTCCACATGGCCCCGGTGGCCGTGAATTTGGCAGGCGGAAAGGCTGTTTCTGACCCACACCGCGGTGATCAAGCAGATCAATCAACTGGAAGACAGTTTGGAGGCGCGGCTTCTGGTGTGTTCCAGCCAGGGGGTGGAACTGATCCGGGCCGGGCAGGTGTTGTACGCGAATGCCCTACGGGCTTGTGGCCCTAAAGGAGCCGGGAGAAGCCGTAAAACGCTTTTTAAGTTTACTAAAGGGAATACTCCCTCTTCCGGAAAACGGGGTCAGCCGATAAGCCGCCAAATCGCTTTTTCCTCCGCCTTTGGCAGCAGCCTTTTCAGATGGGTAAAGATCCGCTCCTTCGATTCCGCCGGCTGCCGGGCGTAGCCGGAAGTGAGAAGCTCTTCCCCCAGGCTTTTCTCCGGCGTGCTGTACAGCGCCACGCCCCAGCCGTACTGCTTTCCCGCCTTTGTTGTGCGGTACCGGAAATCGGATATGTTTACATAAGTCTGCATCTGCAGCCGGGTGATCACCGTTTCAAAGCCCTTGTTGCCGCCCTTCCGGTAGTTGCACAGGTCCCGCAGGCGGTCCGTCATCAGGCTGCCGTGCTCCGAAAGCACATCGTAAAGCTGCTTGTCTTTTAAGGGCGCCAGGTCATCGTCGAAACGGGCGTCAAAATCATACCCGTCCCGGCGGTAATTGGCAAAGTCGGGGAACCAGGTAAGGCTGAGAAAGCCGGCCTTTTTCCAGAAAAATTTCCCGTAAACGCAGTTTCCCTTCCGGGCAATGGGTCCCTTCCACTCCCAGGGGCCGTCTTCTGTATCGGAAAACCAAAGCCTTCGCGGAGTGTGCTCTTCTATGGAAAAGCCGGGGATCTCGTTTTCAAAAAAGGGCAGAAATCCCCATTCCTGTATTAACTGCTCTAAAGCCTTTTGCGATGTGATCTCCATATCCGTTTCCCCTTTCCTTTTATATTTAGTATACCGCATTTTTGGAGAAGCGCAAAGGCGTCCTTGTGTGAAAACCTCCCGGCACTTTCTCCAAAATAGAAAGGAAATTTTTGGGGAATTATCCGGTTGCGGGGAAAAACTTTTCATATTATAGTGGAGATAGTTTGAGCAGGGAAGAGCTGTGGCTGCCGCAAGGCAGGTTGCGGTTTTTCTGTAAAGCTAAATCACTTTACTTATCGGGAGGAAGAAAGAATGGATCAGCTTTTGAAAAAAGAACTAGAGGAAAGCCTTTTTATCCATCGGCCATTGCCCCTGCACCCGGAAAAGGGGCTGGAGGCGGAGCTTGCGAAAAAGCGGGTGCTGAAAACCAGAGTCCTTTCCGGAGAGACTTGTGCTGCCAAGCCCCAGGCCAACGGGCTGGCCTCCTTGGAGGAAAAGCAGGGCGTTTTGCAGATGACCGCTCCCCTGCGGACGGACCGCTGGCCTGAGGGAGCGCCTGCCGATGGGGATTACTGCAATTTCGGCACGGCAAAGCTGACCTTTTCCTTTGACCGGGAGGACTGGCGGGAGTATCACCGCCTGCGCTTTCAGGTGAGGCCCCATATTTTGGGCGCCCGCATCCTGCATGTGCACGCTTCTGTGGAAAATCGCGGCGAGATCCCGATCCCGGATTCCTATTATCGGGAAGGCTCCACGGTGTTCGATCTGAAAAACGACCGGTGGAACGACTGTATTTGGGAATTTGCTGCCATGCCCCGGGACGCTGTCTGCACCCTTTCTTTCTATGTGCTTTGCAGCGGGCATGATGTTTCCGCCGGAGAAACCCTTACCTATGAATTCCGGGAGATCAGGCTGGAGCAGGTAGAGCACCCGGAGCATGAGCTGGGCTGGGAAAATCCCATTCCGGGGATCCGGCTTTCCACGGCGGGCTATTGGCCCAAAGGGGAAAAGCGGGCCGTTGCCGCCGGAGCGGCGGAGGAATTCAATGTGATCGAGGAAGAAACCGGAAGGGTGGTCTTCATCGGAAAAGTGACCCGGGAAGAAAACGAACGCGGCCGCTTTGATGTACTGGATTTTACAGAGCTTACCGCGCCCGGCAGATACCGCCTGCGCTCCGGAGATCTGGAAAGCCCCGTTTTTTCCATTTCGGAGGAGCTTTGTACAGAAGCCTTGTGGAAAGCTCTGAATTTCTTTTACTGCCAGCGCTGCGGCTTCCCGGTGGACGGCAGGCACGGCGCCTGCCACCAGGATATTTTAGCCCATCACAACGGGGTGGCCCTCTCTTTTTCCGGCGGTTGGCACGATGCGGGGGATCAGTCCCAGCAAGCGGCCCAGACGGGGGAGATCGTGCAGGCCCTGCTGGAAGCGGCCGATCGCTGTAAAAATGACCGATCGCTGTATCTTCGGCTGATGGAAGAGGCAGTGTGGGGACTGGATTTTATTCTCCGCACCCGCTTTGGAGACGGGTACCGCGCCACCAGTGCCGGGCTTACCCGGTATACCGATGGCCTGATGGGGAATTTCGACGATGTGGAGGCCAGGGTCCACGACCATTCCTATGAAAACTTCCTGTTTGCCGGCATCGAAGCCTATGCGGCAAAATGCCTCAGAGGCTATGACGACGGCCTGGCGGAATGTGCCCTGAAGGCTGCCGGAGAGGATTTTGCCTTTGCCGAGAAGAAATTTGCCCTGACCGGGGTGGAGCCCGCCCACATGTATGAGCATACCTACAACAGCGGCCTTTCCCAGTATTACGCGGTGATCACCTGGGCGGCAAGCTGCCTGTATGAAGCCACAGGGGAAGAGGAGTACGGAGCCGCCGCCCGGAAATACGCGGAAAGGCTGCTAACCTGCCAGGAAACCGGAGAAGCCGGTCTTCCCTTCGGCGGCTTTTTCTACCGGGACGAGAGCCACAAAACCATAGTGCATTTCAACCACCAGGCCAGAGAGCATCAGTTTGTCCAGGCCCTGGAGGCTTTGTGCCGCACCCAGCCGGAGGCTTCGGAAAGAGAAGCCTGGGAAAAAGGCATGAGGCGCTATGGGGAGTATCTGAAAGCTGTTTCTGGAAACACCGCTCCTTACGGCATGCTTCCTGCCGGTGTGCATCATACCAGCGAGGCGGAGGACGAAGCGCTGTTCCCCTTCCTGCATGTGACCTGCGAATACCACCGGGAACGGGA
The DNA here is from genome assembly GCA_021771115.1 of Bacillota bacterium. Lineage (GTDB taxonomy): Bacteria > Bacillota > Clostridia > Oscillospirales > Acutalibacteraceae > Acutalibacter. The sequence goes on from JAETPP010000012.1 coordinate 18,635, forward strand.
AAATTACCTGGAACAGCTTGCCGCCGGAAAACCGCTGGGCGGCGGATATGTACTGCGGAATTTCCCGGTGTGGTTTTCCTTCCGGGGCAATGGGGCGGTGCTGCTTTCCATGGGAAAGGCGGCGGGGATCCTGGGCAGGTATTTTGAAGACGAAGCCCTGCTGCAGCTGGCCAGAGAGCAGCTTTACTGGATGTGGGGGAAGAACCCCTTCGGGCAGTCCCTGGTGTACGGTATGGGAAGCAACTACTGCCGCCAGTACGCGGTGCTTACCGGAGAAAGCGTGGGGGAGGTTACCGTTGGTGTGGAGACCCTGAATAACGGCGACGAGCCTTACTGGCCCCAAAATAATAACGCCACCTACCGGGAGGTGTGGGTCAGCTCTGTTTGCCGCTATGTGCAGGTGTGCGCTGAGCTCATAGAGGAAAGCGGCGTATAAGCAGTATGGCCTCATTTTTACCGAAGGAGCTTTCGGAAAATAGCGGCCTGATTCTTACGAAGAAGAAAAGCCTCATGCAGCATCCACCGATTTTCCGTGGAATACTGCATGAGGTTTTTTTGCAGTGGCTTTGTACGCCCGGTAGGAAAAACGCCTTGTTTTTTATTCCTTCCATTCGTTGACCGGAGGCAAACAGCTGTGTTCCCGGCAAACGTAGAAGGTGGTTTTTCCGTTTTTCAGCGGATATTCCCGGTCCGGCTCCCGCAAAATGGCAGCCGCATCTGAGGGGAGAAGCAGCGGCAGCTTCTTTCGCTCCGAGTGATCTGCGGGAACCACGGTTATCTTCGGAGGCGGCTCGCTGTAGTTCAAAAGCGCCAGCAGGAACATGGCGTGACCGGGCGGGTACCGGCCCGCGTCCGGAGCCAGAAAGTCCAGCTGCCGTTTTGCCTGCTGCTCATAGTCCTTCTCCGGAAAAAGCTGACTGAGCCGCACCAGATTCCACGCCATCAGGGAATTTCCGCTGGGGATCGCCCCGTCATAGGTTTCCTTGGGCCGAAGGATCAAAGCTTCCTGCTCTTCTCCATAAAGGGTAAAGCCGCCGTTTTCGGTATCCTGAAATTTGGTAATGGTCTCCCGGCAAAGCTCCTCCGCCCGGTTCAGGTATTCCTTGCCGTAGGTTGCATCATACAGGGCCAGCTGGGCATATAGGAAAGCGGCGTAATCGTCCAAAAATCCTTTTGCGCCCCGTTTTCCCGCCCGGAAGCTGACATAGAGCGTACCGTCTTTCCATAGATTCTCCCACAGAAAGCGGTCGGCCCGCTTTGCGGCGTTCAGAAAGTTTTCGGTTCCGCAGATTTTGTATAAACGGCATAGCGCCGCAATCATCAGCCCGTTCCAGGCGGTCAGGATCTTGTCGTCCAAAGAAAGGGAACAGCGGCTTCTGCGGTATTGATAGACCTGCTCCAAAAAGCGGTCGAAGGATCGATCATGGGGATCGCTGTATAAAAGATTCGGGATGCTCTTTCCCTCAAAATTGCCTGCGGCGGTGATATCAAAATGCACGGCAAAGGCCTGGCCCTGCTCCGGCCCCAGAAGGGAAATCAGCTCCTCCGGCGTGAAAAGGTAATATTTTCCCTCCTCGCCGTCGCTGTCTGCGTCCTGAGCGCTGTAGAATCCGCCCTCCGGCGCGGTCATTTCCCGCAGAACATAATCTGCCGTCCGTTTGGCCGCATGCAGATACAATTCCTTTTTCGTCACGGCATATGCCTCGCAATAGGCCGGGATCAGCAGCGCGTTGTCGTACAGCATTTTCTCAAAGTGCGGGGCCAGAAATCGAGCGTCGGTGGAATAGCGGCAGAAGCCCCCGCCGATATGATCGAAGAGACCGCCCCGGTACATTTGCAGCAGCGTCCGCTCCGCCATTTCCAGGCAGTCCTGATCTCCCCGCCTTTGATAGTAAGCCAGAAGAAACAAAAGGTTGTGGGGAGAGGGGAATTTGGGCGCGCCGCCGAAGCCCCCGTATTTCCTGTCAAAGCTCCGCTTGTAGAGCTGCACGGCGGTTTCCGGCAGCTTCGGCTGGGCCTCCTGTTCTGTTTGCTCCTGTCCCTTCAGAAGGTCCACAAGCTCCCTTGCCTGCCGCAGCAGGGCGGAGCGGTCCTGCTCCCATTTCTCATGGATCAGCTCCAAAAGCTCCTGAAAGCCCGCCATGCCGCCCTGATTGTGCTTGGGAAAGTAAGTACCGGCAAAAAAGGGCTGCTGCTCCGGCGTCAGAAAAATGCTGGTGGGCCAGCCTCCGCCGCCGGTAAAAGCCTGACAGACCGCCATATAAACGCTGTCAATATCGGGCCGCTCCTCCCGGTCCACCTTTATGGAGATAAACCACCGGTTCAGCAGCTCCGCGATTTCCTGATCCTGAAAGCTTTCCCTTGCCATAACGTGACACCAGTGGCAGGTGCTGTAGCCGATGCTGAGAAAAACAGGCTTGTCCTCTTCTCTGGCCCGGCGAAAGGCCTCTTCCCCCCAAGGGTACCAATCCACCGGATTTTCCGCGTGCTGCAGAAGGTAGGGGCTGGTTTCCGTGTTCAAATGGTTCGGCATACAGGATATCCTTTCTTTGCGGTTACTGCCCGCCGTTTCGTGTGACCTGCGCATAGGCTTTAGTGCGGGCAGAGGGGAGAGGGCTCGGCGAAAAATGTGTTTCACCCACAGAAAGCCCCGGCTCTCCCCGCCATAAAATTAGAATTGCCGCGATCCTATAGATTATGCGGAGGGAAAATGCCGGATTCACGTTCTGCACGATACCCGTACCGGAGGACAGACGCAGGGCAAAGCTGTAAAGAAAATTTTATGGAAGAGGTCATGTGACTGTAAATAGAGAAAGCCCGCCGAAGATGTTCAAAAGAACTCCGGCGGGCTTCCTTGATTTATTCAGGCAAACTTCCACGCATAATATCGAAATGACGGCGGTAGCGTTTGGGGATACGAAGCTCAATGAAATACCCTAATTCAGCCAGCGCCTGAGAAATACATCGAAAGCCGTCCTTGTAAAACTCCGCAATGCGCTTTTGCTTATCGGTAATTCCACGATAAGTCTGCGGGCATACAAATGTCCAATCTGCGGCGGTGTTGTCAAAAACGATACGGAAATATTGGTCAATCTCGGTTTCTCGAATTCCTACCTGTGCCAGCTGCGTGTGATGTTCTACTGTTTCCGCAGAAGGAGCGACCACGGCAGTTTCTCCGTCAAAGGATACAAGCATCATTAAAACTTCATCGCTTCCAAAATATTGCTTTACTTCCTTCTCTGAAGGGTAATAGATAAAATTCATGCTGAGCTCCTTCCCTGACAGTTTCCTTTTGCTTCTAAGCGCTTTCTGTTGTGGGGCATAGTCTAAAAAGTGAGTAAACCGAAAAAACCAAAATCCCGACAAACCGCAGTTTATCGGGATTCTTTTGGAGCTGCTATCCAGATTCGAACTGGAGACCTCATCCTTACCAAGGATGCGCTCTACCGCCTGAGCCATAGCAGCATGGCGACCCGGAACGGGCTCGAACCGTCGACCTCTAGCGTGACAGGCTAGCGTTCTAACCAGCTGAACTACCGGGCCAAATGCCTGAATCATTATCAGGCAACGGTTATTATACAATACGCAGGTGCCGTTGTCAAGCTTTTTCTCGCCAGGAATCTTTCTCTTTTTTCCAAAAATTTTTATTCCCCATATGGAAAGCAAGGCTGGGAAAATACGCCTATCGCAGCCAATCCCGGAAAATTTCCTCCGTGGTGTTATTCGTCACATAAAAGCGGTTCATGGCATATAGGCTTTCCGGATCGCCGTATACAAGCTCCGCCTTTCCCGGTGTGATTGCCAGAGTGGCTTTTATTCCAAGCTCTTTTACGAGCTTTTGACTCAGCTCATCAAAGGAGCCGCCCGGATAGGCCAAAACGGATACGGGATTTCCCACGTTCTCTTCGATCTCTGTCCGGGAGCGGGTGAGATCCTCCTTGATGGCCTGCGCGTACTCCTCCTCTGTTTCGTTGGGAAGCTTCAGAATGTTGGTGCGGATCTTATCGCCGGTCTCGTATTTCGCCCACTGGTGCATGTCATAGGTGTGAGACTGAATGGAGATCAGGCCCGAATCCACCATTTCCCTTGCTTCTGTATAGTCAAAGTGCGGTGTGATGGGAAAATCGGTATCCTTATAATGCTCTTTGTTTCCCACCGTTGCGCCTATCACAAAGATGGTCGCTTTCATCTCATGTTCCCGCAAAGCAGGGAAAGCGATTTTGTAATTGCTGAGGTAGCCGTCGTCGAAAGTAATGCATACCGGATTTTTCGGCAGGGGCGTTCCGTCTTTCACATAGGCAATCAGCTGGTCAAAGGTAACGGTGTTTTTTCCCAGCTTGTCCAGAAGCGCCAGCTCCTCTTCAAACTGCCCGCGGGTAATGGTGTTTGTGGATACCTGCTCGCTTTCCGAATCCTCACACAGATTGTGATACATCAGGATCGGCACCTCCATCCGAGCGGGTGTTCTGGCAGAGCATCCGGCTTCCATCCCCAAAACGGCCCCTGCCGCGATCAGACAGGCGAAAAAGAGAAGTCCGGGCTTTTTCAAAAAATGCATGATGCTCATACAGTTCCTCCTAAAAACGAAAGAATCCCGCGCTTGACCGCGGGATCGACTAAAGGCCGGTCAAATGAAAAGAATAAAACCCAAAAGAGCTACACAGATTTCGACTATACCATTATCATTTTATCATGACCCCATCAGAGTGTCAAGAAAAGGCCTTTACAGGCAGCCGTGATTTTGCCTCAAAAAAGATGTTGACATCCAAGCGGCAAAATGGTAAACTTATTGAGCAAGAAACGGAAGACGAAATTTGATAGATAGGGGTATAGCTCAGCTGGTAGAGCAGCGGTCTCCAAAACCGCGTGCCGAGGGTTCAAGTCCTTCTGCCCCTGCCAAAGCGCCGTAGACGTGGGTGTCTATGGCGCTTGTTTTTTGGCTATATTCTGGTATATGTTTGGGCGGCTGGGGCGCTGGCTGATTCTTTCTTTTCAGTCGTATCATCACTGGAGCATCGGGATTTTTTCGTTTGATCGTATCTGTTCGTAAAAATTCCGTCTGCTTCAGCATCAAAAACGCATCAATCAGAAGTTGAACCCGTCTGTGATACCTTGCAGGCGGGTCGTGTCTTTCTTGACGTAGTACATCTCGGTAATTTGTGAGGTGCTGTGGCCGAGGAGGTCGGCTACCTGCCGGGGCGAGAGAGCCTTAATAGTGCCATCGGGCTGTTTCACACCGTTTATTAACTGCGTGGCAAAATGATGTCTTAAACTATGCAACCCTTTCTGTTCTATCCCGGCTGCCTTGAGAATTCGGTAGTACCGTTTGCGGAAGTTGACCGGACGGGTGTAGCCGCCCTTCTCGTTGCTCACGAGGGGCTCTGTGGGGCCGAAATCGCGTTCGGCGCGTAGTTCCTCTACCGCTTTCACAGCGGCCCCATTCAGGGGCACACGGCGCTTACTGGTGGCCGTTTTGGCTTTGCCGACTTTGACCTCCCGGCCCGGCTCGAAATCCACACCATCACGCTTGCACACTTCCTTGACGTTCTGCCGCACTTCCAGGTATCGGCCCTCCAGATTGATATCACTGTTGAGCAGGCCCAGTAGTTCTCCAGTGCGTAAACCTGTATTTAGCATGAGAAAGTACGCTGCGGGCTGTTGATACTTGGGTTTGCCGTTACTGAATTTGCTAAACGCCTCAGCTTTGAATTTCTCGATTTCTTCGGGCGTGAACACTGTGACCGTTTCCTGGGTAGGTAAATCCTCCTTGTTCTGCGCAGCCATGAAATTCGACTTCTTTATCATGGGCACGCTGTTCATGGGGTTCTTTGCTAGGACTTCCTGCTGGGTCAGATAGCGAAAATACTCATTTAGGACGATGTACACCTTCTTGACTGTGGTGTACGCATAGCCTTCACCCATCCAGTGGTTCAGCAGTTCCTTGAGGTCGGCAGATGTGATATCGCTTACCACTTTCTCTCCGAGCAGAGGAAAAATTTGGTGCTCCACCGTGCATTCACAGCGGTCATAAGTGGTGCGCTCCACCGATGGGAATTTGAACACGTGGAGCCAGTGCGTCATGCTCTCGCGAAGTGACTGCTGGGATTCATCGGATGCAAACAGTTGCTCGTTGAAAGCAACAACGTAGTTTGTCATCTTTTTCGTGACTTCTGCCTTGGTAGTACCTGAGAAGGACTTTCGTTTGCGTTCCCCTTTTTCGTCCATGTACCATACGGTACCACCCCAGCGGTTGTCTGAGCGTTTGAAGGCTTTTCCATTTGTAAGTAATTTCTTCTGTGCCATATACGGGCCTCCTTTCTGCAACCACACAGGATACTACAGAGGACCCGCCTATGTCCACTGACATTTTTCTTACTTTTTCTGGTTTCTGAAGTCACTTTTTCTTTGTTTAGCGGCGCAAATTTTGAGCTAGGGGCTTGGCCTGTGAAACAGTGGGTCCGGGTTACCGCCCGGTAACCGTGCCGTCCGACAACGTCGGACGCAACTATCCGCAGGATAGTTTGCGCTCATGCTTGCCTTCCCGAAACGGGAAGAATTCCGTAGGACAGCCTTGACTCCACACGCAACCCCTTCCAGAACCGCTCTACACAGCCATTTATCTGCTCTGTGACTCCATGACTGACCCTAAACCGCCTCCAATGACCCCGAGAATTTTTAGTCGCTCAAAATCTCGGAAACCCTTGAAACGACTGGCGTTGCCGGGCGATGTAAACTGAGCAGGGGCTGCACCGCGACCCCTGCTCTTTCTCCTGCTTTTTTATCGGACGCCCGGAATCTGCCTTATTTTGCGGCCTGCGATGGCCTATACTCCCGGTTTAGAAGCGAGTAAGGAGCGCAGCCGAAAAAGAAAAAGCCTCCGATACCCCGGCACAGCAGGAATATCAGAAGGCTTTTAATAAGCAGTGCAGATTTTCACTTCCCCCAACAAGTTTACTTATTCCACCGCTTCTCCAAGCTGGCCGGAGGCCCGCCATACACGTCCACATCCAACCCCTCCATGGCTTTGTCGATCTCCCGCATTTCCGCTTCCGTCAGGGAGATTTCCGCCGCATGGGCGTTTTCCTGTAAGCGTGCTAACTTGCGGGAGCCGGGGATAGGCATAATGTACGGCTTCTTTGCCAGCATCCAGGCCAAGGAAATCTGCGCGGGGGACGCGTGCTTTTCCTCGGCCAGCCTGCGGACCAGCCGCAAAAACGGCTCGTTTTTTTCGTGGCCGCTCTGGGTGTACTGGGGCATATGGCTGCGGAAATCGTCCGCGCTGGTAAAGGTCTGATTTTTATAAGCGTCTGTCAGGATGCCGTTTGCCAGCGGGCTATAGGCCACAAACCCGACGCCCAGCTCCTCCAGCACCGGGAACAGCTTTTCTTCCTGGCGGGCCATCATGGAATAGCGGCTCTCCACACAAGTCACCGGGCAGACGGCGTGGGCCCGGCGCAAATGCTGCTCGTCCATGTTGGAGATGCCCCAGCGCAGGATTTTCCCTTCCTTTATCAGGTCGGCCATGACACCGGCCACCTCTTCCGGCGGCGTAATCGGGTCCATGCGGTGCTGGTAGTAAAGGTCGATGTAGTCGGTGCCCAGGCGCTTGAGGCTCCCTTCCACAGACCGGCGGATGGTAGAGGGCCGGGAATCGTACACCCGCTCCCCCTTCTCTGTAATGGTAATGCCGAACTTCGTAGCGATCTGCACCTGGTGCCGGTAAGGAGCCAGCGCCTTACCCACCAATTCCTCGTTATAAGCGGTAGAGCCGTCCGCATATACGCCCGTATACCGCTCGGCGGTGTCAAAAAGGGTGTATCCCATCTCCACCGCCGCATGCATGGCCTTGATGGCTTCCCCGTCCTCCATAGGAGCGCCGTAGGCGTGGGTAAAGCCCATGCATCCCAGGCCCACCGCCCCTACCTCAAAATCTTTGCCCAATACGCGTTTTTTCATTGCCTCCACATCCTCCTATATGTTTTATTCCACGGTGCCAAACACGTCCTCCACCGCTCCGATGAAGAAATAGTGCGGGTCCATTTTTTTGTAAATGCCATTGCGGACATGGTCGGGCGTAGCTTCCAGCTCAAAGGGCTGGGAACAGAGCTTGCGGCATACAAAAGTCAACTCGGCCTGCTCAAAGCCTACCCCGTGCTCCAGGGGCTTGGGGGTCAGGCTGGTCGGGGCGACCTTGTCCCCGTCCCGGCCGGAGTGGGTGCCCAGGGTCATCACGTCGGGGCGGCATTCTTCCGGGAAAAAGCAGACGGTGAAATATTCCCTGTCCTGCATATACCCAAAGGTATGGCGGCCGGGCTGCACATACACGGTCAGCGCCGAGCCGGGATGGCCCCATACATTTCCCATCATGCCCCAGCCGATGGTCATGCAGCGGAAATCCTCCCCTTCCCCGCAGGTGAGCACGGCCAGCTGCTTGTGGAACTTCTGGAACACGTCGTATTTGGCCTCAATAAAGTTTTCCTTGTTGATTGGTTGGCTCATAGAAGGCCCTCCTTTTCTCTTTCTGTAAAGGATTCTACCACTTTTTTCTTAAAAAGTACAATGCCATTTTCTCAATCTGCTATAATATGAAATTATAGCAGACCAGGAGGGAGCCCCATGATAGAATTACATTTCTGGCAACAGCTGGCAGCCATCGCCGAATGTGGGACAATCTCGGCGGCAGCGGAAAAACTTCATGTGACGCAGCCGGCTTTGAGCCGCTCTATGAAACGGATGGAGGAGCTTCTGGACGTGCGGTTGTTCCATCGAGGGAAAAACAAGATCGAGCTCAGCGACGCGGGGCGGCTGGCCGCGGAATACGCCGTGCGCCTGTTGGAAAACGAGGCAGATATCGTCGAAAAACTCCGCCTGTTTGAACGGGCGCGGCACACCATCCAGGTCGGGTCCTGTGCGCCGGTGCCGCTGCGGGAGCTGGTGCCGAGGCTGACCGACCGGTACCCGGATAAAGCAGTCACGGCGGAGGTAAGGGAGGAAGCCGTTTTAATGCGGCAGTTTGCGGAGGGCACTATGCAGATTATCGTACTGACCCATCCCCTTGAACAGGAGGGCATTTTCTGCAAAAAGCTGCTGGAAGAGAAGATGTTTTTTTGCGTCCCGGAAAGTCACCCCCTGGCCAAAAAGGAAGGCGTCACTTGGCAGGAGATTAACCAGGAAACAGTTTTGTTTTATTCAAACACCGGGTTTTGGCACGATCTATGCCTAGCACATCTTCCCAACGCCCGCCTGCTGCTGCAAACTGATTTCGATGTCTATCTGGAGCTGGCCAAGGCTTCCAAGTTGCCGTTTTTTGTCAGCAGCTGGCACTTGGAGCACACGATGCGGCCCCAGCAGAGGGTCTGCCTGCCTATTGCCGGAGGGGACGCGGAGGCGGCTTATTATGGTATTTGCCGATGGGAGGAACGGGGGTTTTTGCGGTGAAGGAGACATGGCTTTTCTTTGTTTAGCGGCGCAGATTTTGAGTGGTACGGTTGGCTTGACAAAGCCTTTTTTCTATGTTACTATCACAAAAGCAGACTTTCCCTTATTACTCAAAACAGGCTCTGCTTATTTAGATCCGAATCGTCCTGTTTTTAGCCTGAGAAGTTCGGACAGCATCAATAAAGCATCAAAAAGTCGGTGGGCGTGTGTTTTGAGGAAACTTGTGGCTCAACGGCGCGGAAAACTGGCTGCTATATGTCCACTCATGCTTTTTCCACATCCACTCCAAAACCGCGTGCCGAGGGGTGAGCGAGCGCCAGTGGCGCTCTGGTGCGAACCGACCGAGCCGACAGGCGAGACCGCTGGTCGCCGGTGGCGACCGTTCAGCGCCGTTCTCAGCTGTCGCTTCGGTCGGTGTTGGGCGTGTGCCACCGGCACACAACACCCGAGCCGACAGGCGAGAATCGAATCCTTCACAGTTCCAAAACTGCTTCATTTTTCGTATCCGGTGGGTTCTGTTCCCACTGTTTCCGTTTGTTTTATCATCAAAAAATCATCAATCCGGGGGCGCTGTTCTGCATGCTTTCGGTTTCATAAGTTGAACCCATCCGTGATTCCGTTCAACCGCTGGGTGTCTTTCTTCACATAGTACATCTCAGTGATCTGGGAAGTTGAATGCCCCAAAAGATCCGCCACCTGCCGGGGAGTTAGACTTCTAATGCTTCCATCAGCTTGTCTCGCTCCATTTACCAATCTTGTGGCAAAGGTATGTCTGAGGGAATGCAACCCTTTGATTTCAATTCCGGCAGCTTTCAAGATGCGGTAGTACCTTTTTCGGAAGTTGACAGGGCGAGTGTAGCCGCCCTTTTCGTCGCATACCAGCGGTGCATCCTCACCGAAATTGCGTTCTTTCCGCAGTGCCTGAATCATCTTCACTGCTGTGTCGTTCAGCGGCACAGTACGCTTGCTGGTGGCTGTTTTGGGTTTGCCTACCTTCACTTCTCGACCAGGAACAGCTTCTGTTTTCACTCGTTTTGAAGTCTCTTTTACCCCTTGCCGAACAGTCAGCGTGCGGTTTGCCAGGTCAATGTCGCTGTTGAGGAGACCCAGGAGTTCCCCGGTGCGCAAGCCGGTATTCAGCATGAGAATATAGGCGGCCGGCTGCTGGTATTTGGGCTTCCCATTTCTGAATTTTGAAAACGCTTCGGCTTTAAATTTTTCAATTTCCTCTGGGGTGAATACCGTGATGGTTTCCTGCGTGGGTAAATCCTCCTTGTTTTGCGCCGCCATGAAGTTTGCCTTTTTCATCATGGGAACGCTCAACATGGGGTTCTTTACAAGAATTTCTTGCTCTGTAAGATAGCGGAAATATTCTCCCAGCAGGTCATGAACTTTTTTGACCGTGGTGTAGGCGTAGTCTCTTTCCAGCCAATAATTTAGCACGGATTTCAGGTCGGCAGAGGTGATGTCCCCAACTACTTTCTCTCCAATCAGGGGATAGATCTGGTGTTTTGCCGTACACTCACAGCGGTCGTAGGTGCCACGCTCTACAGAGGGAAACTTAAACACTTGCAGCCAGTGATCCATGCTCTCTCTAAGTGTTTTCCGGGATTCATCTGACTCAGTGAGCCGCTGGTTAAACTCAGCAATGTAAGCGGTCATCTTCTTGTTGACTTCCGCTTTGGTCGTGCCGGAAAAACTTTTTCGCATTCTCTCACCATGCTCGTCCATGTACCAGACCGTCCCGCCCCAGCGGTTGTCTGTTCTCTTGAACGCCTTGCCGTTGGTCAATAGGTTTTTCTTCATAGCCCAACCTTCTTTCCAGCACCACAGACTACCACAGAGCCTGTGCCTATGTCTATCATCTTCTCGAAAATATTTTTGCTCCTTCTTTGTTTTCTGTGGTCCAGTTTTTGAAAGGTTTTTCCTGTTTTTCAAAAGCATACTTCACAGCATACGAAAATGGGAAAAGATTTGTCAAGGGTGATTTATCCGATGTTTTTTCTATCGAACACAAAATAGCTGCTCATTGAATCTATTTTTACAAGTAGCTATTTAATATTTATGGGAATAAATCAC
>JAETPP010000219.1 GCA_021771115.1 Bacillota bacterium
GCTGTGAGGCAAAGGCAGTACAATAACTTCCCTATCCGGCCTCTCAACTGGCTCTCTCCTAAACTGGCTTTAGACTCCTTCTCTTTTTTGTAACATATCATTGACAAACCTACAGCTCTAGATGCTGGATTCTAGATGCTGAATGCTGGAGAAGGGTGAGCGCGTCCCGGTGGGACGCTGACGCGAACCGACCGAGCCGACAGGCGAGATAGGGCAATGAGGAATGAGCAATTAGCAATGAGAAATTAAGGATAAGGGCACAGTGCGGTAAATTGGAATTTAGCGCACTAGTAATTAGCTGTAAGCAGTTAGTTGTTAGAAAAGGGGCACACGCACCACTGTCATTCTGAGCCGAAGGCGAAGAATCTCGGCCATATCCCAGCCAGCGGGTGAGCGCGTGCCGGTGGCACGCTGGTGCGAACCGACCGAACCGACAGGTGAGACCAAATTCCCTTTATGTGCCGGTTGCTGCTAACCGAGATCCTTCGTCAAGAAGGCGCGAAGCGCCTTTTTTCCTCAGGATGACAGTGTGTGTGGGTCGTTAGTGTACTAAACAATAATTTACTGTCCTTGCCCTTCCTTCTTGCGCAGCGGCGCAATCACTGTCCAGCATCTATATTTTATGCGAAAAAGAGGAAACAGGAAATGAAAAGACAAAATGGGAAGCGGTTTTTAGCGGCGATTCTGGCGTTGGTACTGATTTTGGGAACAGCGTTTGCCGCGCCCACGGTGCGGGCGGCCGGAAAAAAGCTTGTGGCTATCACCTTTGACGACGGCCCCGGTCCCTATACGGACCGGCTGCTGGACGGGCTGAAAAGGAGGGGCGCGAAGGCCACCTTTTTCATGCTGGGCAGCCGGGCGGAATCGTATCCCGAGGTGGTAAAGCGTGTTTACCGGGAGGGCCATCAGGTGGCGAACCACAGCTATGGCCATCCCGATTTGACCACCCTTTCAGACGCCGGGGTGCAAAGCCAGATCCAAACGACCAACGGCATTTTGAACCGGGCCTGCGGAAAGGGCACCTCTTACCTGGTGCGCGCGCCCTATGGCAGCGAGAGCAGCCGGGTCCGGTCCCTCGTAGGCGCGCCGCTGATCCGCTGGTCGGTGGATCCGCTGGATTGGAAATACCGCAATGCGGCAACGGTAAAGGCCAATATTCTGGCGGATACTTACGACGGCGCCATTGTACTGGTACACGATATCCATTCCACCAGCGTGGACGGAGCGCTGGCGGCCATCGACACCCTGAAAAGCCGGGGCTATGAATTTGTCACGGTGCGGGAGCTGTTCCGCCGCCGGGGGAAGACGCTGCAAAACGGGGTAGACTACAGCAGCTGCACGCCTACCGGCACAGACCTTGGCCCGGTGACAGCGCCGAAGATCACAAACGAGTCGGAAAACGGGAAACTGAAGATTGTGATCACCGCCCAGGCCGGCGCGCAGATCTACTACTCTACAGACGGCTCTGCCCTGAACCAGGAAAGCAAGCGGTATACCGGACCGTTTCTGGCGGATACACCCTGTACCGTGCGGGCGGTGGCGGCCTACAACATGAACGGCAGCCGCAGTGAGGAAACCAGTGTGACCATAACGAAGCCAACGGCCAAAGCACCCCGGATCCAGGTGGAAAACGGTATGCTGACCCTGGAAAGTGAAACACCGGGGGCCCGGATATATTATACGCTGAACGGCGCCCCCGCCGGGCTGGATTCTCCCGTTTATGAAGGCCCGGTAGAGCTTTCTCCCGGCACGGTGATCTCCGCCTGCGCGGGAGGCGGAGATCTGCTCAGAAGCGGAGAAGTCCGGGCGGTCTATTCCCACCAGGGCAATTTCTTCCGGGATATTTTTCCCGGCCAATGGTATTATGCCGATGCGGACAGGGCGGTTTCCGCCGGGTACCTCTATGGCGTGGGAGACGGGCGGTTCGCCCCGGAAAAGCCTGTTACCAGGGGACAGCTGGTCACATTTTTATACCGGTATTCCGGGGAACAGGCAACGGAGGAGGAGCTCATGGCGCTGCCCTTTGGAGATACCAAGCCAACGGAATACTATGGAGAGGCCGTGGCCTGGGCCTATGCCAGGGGGATCGTCAGCGGCTATAGCAGTGCCGAGTTCCGTCCGGAAAAAAGCGTGAGCCGGGAAGAAATGAGCGTGATCTTCGCGGGCTTTCTAACATACCGGGGCGTGTCCATGCCGGACAGCGCAGGCGCGGCCCAAAAATATCTGGACGCCGGAAAGATCTCCCCCTGGGCGCTGAAAGCGGTGGAGCAGATGACGGCCCAGGGGCTGCTGTCGGGAGACACCAACGGAAAATTCCTGCCCGCCGCAGGCTCCACCAGAGGACAGGCGGCCTCCCTGCTGATGCGGCTTGCCGATTTCCTGGCGGAATAGTTGTTAGTCTTTAGTAGTTAGTTGTTAGAAAAAGACAAGGCCTTTAGGGGTTGTTTGAAAATAGAGAAAATGCCGGATTTTTGTTCAGGAGTAGGTGATTCCAAGACAAAAATCGCAGAAAACCTTTCGGTTTTCGAGAATTTTTGGCACGGGAAGCGCC
>JAETPP010000220.1 GCA_021771115.1 Bacillota bacterium
CCGCTGTTTGGGACATGGACATACGGCTTCCCTTTCCCGTCAGCGGTCTGGTCAAATGCCGGGTGTCCGAATGGGATAAACTTGCTGTCCATAATCGGATCAAAGCCACGGATAAAGATAATGCATTTCTTGTTGTCCAGCTTCCGCACTTCGTCCGCTGTGAAAAGCTCCCTGCCAAGCACGTCGTAATTGCGTGAGGAGCTTCCCTGCCTGCCCTTTGTCTCGCCGCTTGATTTCTTGTCAATCGTGCCTTTTCCGAGCAGTTCCGAAACATATTTGTGCGTACTCTGCTCATTGCCGCCGAGATAGATGAACGTGTCGCAGTTGCCGGGTATGGTTTCCCATGTGTCCTTGAAAAGCGCCTTTAACTGGGCGAAATTCTGGATAATGATGATACTGGAAATTTCCCTCGACCTCATGGTTGATAAAAGGGAGCAGTAATCATCCGGCAGTGCGACGTTTGCAAATTCGTCAAGCATGAAGGTCACATGGATCGGGAGCCGCCCGCCGCAGTTGAAGTCCGCCTGATAGTAAAGCTCCTGAAAAATCTGCGTGTAAAGCATCCCGATGATGAAGTTGTAGGACTTGTCGGAATCCGGAATGACGCAGAACAGCGCCGTTTTCGTCTCCCCGTCCCCGTTCACGCCGATGCCCAGTTCCGCAAGGTCTAAATCGTCCCTTGACAAAAGCCTTAACACCTGCTTGTTTTCCAGAAAGGCAAGCCGGGAGTTTGCGCTGATGATGATGGAACGGACGGTATCGCCCGCACCACGCATACATTTGTTGTACTGTTTCACCGCAGGGTGTGCCGAGCCGAGCTTTGAGGTTTCCTCAAGGAATTTCATGCGCACGTCCAGTCTGGAAGGCTTGTTCTGTTCCGTCACTTCCGCCTCCCCCAAAAGCTGTAAGACTGTTTCAAAGTTCCTCCTTGCGGGCGGCTCTTCCAGCCACACATAATAGAAGATTGCCTGTAAGAACAGTCCTTCCGCCTTTTCCCAAAAAGGATCGGAGGGAGTTGCGCCCTTTGGCGTGGTGTTGCTGATAAGGTTCGTGATCAGCTTTACCACGTCCGTTTCCTCACGGATATAGGAAAAGGGATTGTAGCAGTCCGACTTTTCCATTTCCAGCAGGTTTATGACCTTTACGCTGTATCCGTTGTTTCTTAACATCTCCCCGCAGCTCCTTAAGATTTCCCCTTTTGGATCGGTACAGATAAAGGAACAGTTATGCGGCATCTGCATCAGGTTCGGCTTTACCTCATAAAAGGTCTTTCCTGCGCCGGAACCGCCGCATATCAGGATGTTCCCGTTGAGTTTCAGCCGCCGGAAATTCAGCGACATTTTCACGTTCTGGCTCAAAATGCGGTTAAAATTCACGTCCTTGTCCGCCAGTATCTTATTTGCCATCTGCGGCGATTCAAACCTTGCCGTTCCAAATTCCTTCCCCGGCATGAAGTTCCGCTGGCTTGTGATATACATTAAAAGGGCGGTAGCATAGACAATTAAGGCTATCACTACCGCTTTCATGGTTGTTTGGTTATAATAATTTGCAAATGGTTCGGCGCACACACGGTTAAAGGACTCCAGAAAGGCGTTCATCTCCATTCCCGGCTCCCATGCCCCGTTCAGGAGATACCCCGCATAGGCACAAAGAACCGCACCCAGTACGACAAACCACAGGGATACTTTTTTCTTATTCTGTACCATAGGCGGCTACCTCTTTTTCGGTGCAGGCGCCTTTTTCGGTGCGGGCTTTTTCTTCCGCATATTCTCCTGCTCCTTTGCCTTCCGCTCCATGTCCGCATACCGTTTCCGCACCTCTACGCTTACCCTGTCATAATGCCCTTCGTACAGGTCTTTCCCCTTCATGGTTGCGACCACACGGTTGTCCGCCGAATAAATCTTGTACTCCTTGTTACGGTCAAGAAAAGTCAGTATTGTCTTGCCGTCGTGGATTTCCATTGCCTTGTCCTTGTTGATCCAGACATATTGTGCATTTTCGCCCCACGTTCCCGGTATCCTTGTCTTTACGGCATGGTCATTTTCCTCCGTTATCAGTTTCTTTGTAATGGTAATGTCCGTAAGATCAGGGTTCTGTGCGGCGGCTACTGCCTGCATACGCTGCGCAAGCTCACGGTATCCTTTCATGCGGCTTAAAAACATGTCCTTATCCATAAGGACTCTGTGCTGCCCGCCTTCCCCTTTGGAAAGGACGCCGATCCGCTCAAGCTGCCCCACTACCTTTTCCGCCTGCTCGTTTTCAAGGCTGAAATTTTCCTTTACTTCCTCCACACTGATGCTCTTTTTCTCCATCGCATAGCTGCCGACTTTCTCAATCAGCCCGTCAAGAGCTTCTCCCACCCTTGCCGCTTCCTCAGTGTGGAGGTTTTCGTTTCCCTTTTTCTGTTCTTTCAGGAAAGACAGCACCTTGTCCATCTCCTTTTCGTCCCCGTTTTTCAGGTAATCATCAAACGTGGCAAGCCTGCCGGATTTCAGCTTCTGTATCATCATGTTTACCCGTGGGACTGCCTCCGTGTGGAAGATGATCTC
>JAETPP010000221.1 GCA_021771115.1 Bacillota bacterium
ACTTTTCTGAGCCGAACCGCCATATATTCCTTTCCCGGCAGCGGGATGCGGAACTTGCCGCTGTGTATGCCGGCATCGGTGACGGTCATTTCCCAGGTGTCAATGATCTCGGCCTGCCAGCTGCCCTCCGGCTTGTAAAAATCACGGAAGGAGGGTCTGCCGAAGCCATAGTAGTGGATCTCATAGCCATCGGGCAGCATGGCGTCCGGCACGCCCACCGTTTCGTCGAAGCTTCCCTGGCCCCGGCGCAGGCCGTGGCTGGGGGTCTCTTCCAGAATGCCGTGCAGGAAGCGGATGCGCGCCGGGCTTTCCCCGTGCAGCTTGCCGCCATGGCTCCACCAGAGGATATCCTTTTCGCTGTCTACAAAGGTTTCGCCGTGTCCCGCATAGCCGCCCCGCAGGGAGGCCTCCCAAAACCGGCGGATCAGCTCTTCGCCGGAAATATTGCCCCAGCCCATGTCGAGATTGCCCTCATAGGAAATTTCGTCCCAGACAATGGGCTTGCCCCAGCGCTCACGATATTCATCCGTATACTCTACATGGCGGTACAGATCCTGGCGCTGAAGAGAGCAGTGGGTGATCCAGGGCCGGCTGTGGTCGTAAAACGCGATACAGTTGTGAATGCTCCGCAGATGGCGGTAGGGATCCAGCTCACAGAGCAGGGCGGCGTAATGCTCCCAATCCTCCAGGGTTTTCGCCCGGAGCAGGTCGTATTCATTGGCAAGGCTCCACCACACGTTCCGGTAGGCGGCAAAGCGGGCGATCACATAGCGCCAGTACAAATCGTCCTGCTCTCTTGTCATTTGGGAAAAGCCCCAGCGGTCATAGGGGTGCATCACAATGAGATCCGCCTCGATCCCCCGCTCCTGAAGCTCCAGAATGCAGCGCTCGATCCGGCGGAAATGCTCCGGGCAAAACCGGGTAAAATCCCAATGGTTCCCGGAAAGATCCGCTTCATAGGTAAAGGTTTCCTCGCTGAGGTTAGAATTATCCACCGGCGTGCCCTCATAGGGAAAGGTTTCCGGGTCGCGGAAATTGTGGATATAGTGCTTTGGGAACACACAGAACCGCATTTTGTTGAAGTACCCTTCGGAAAGCTCCTTTAGGGTCTGCCTGTGGATCTCCTCCGGCTGGTGGGCCCAGGCATAGCAGGTGGTACCCACGGAATAATAGGGCGTTGTGTCCTCATAGGCAAAGTGGAAGGTATTCACCACCCGCATGGGGCCGTGGTTCCCTTCCGACGGCGGCGTAACAAGGAAGCTTCCGGCCGTTTCGGCCTCCGGGAAATTTCCCATGGTCTCATAGGTGTATTTCCCTTCAAAGGAAGGCATAAAGCGTACCTTGTACACGCCTTCGCCGTCATAAAAGCCAGAAACCTTCACTTCCTCGTTCTTTCCCCGGAACACGGCGGTAAGCTGCCGCTCTGTAAAAGGATTTCCTTCCTTCGGGCCATGCACTTCTACTTCCAACATGCCCCAGCGCTCTACTGTTTTTGCCATATCCTATCTCACGCACCTTTCCCCGGTTTTTCGCTGTTTTTACAGTTCCACCAGCTCGTATTTCCGGCTGCCCACGCCGATGCTTTCCGCCACTTCTACCGTATAGCCGCCGTTGCGGGATTCGATGCGCTCCAGCAAATGGGGCTTTCCGGGATCATTGCTGGCATAGACTAGATCCAGACAAGCCTGATCCAGCGCCACCGGGTCAAGAGACGCCAGAATGCCGATATCCCCAATGGCGGGGTCCTCCGCCACCGCGCAGCAATCGCAGTCTACCGACATGTTTTTCATCACATTGAGAAAGGCGATCTTCTCCCCGAAGTATTCTACAATGGTCTTGGCGGAATCCGCCATGGATTCCAGGAAGGAATTGTGCTCGGCGGTCCAAAGCTCTTCCGGCTTGCCCGCGCCGTGGATATACGCCTTGCCGTAGGCGGAGGCCAGGCCGATGGAAATATTCTTCAGCGCGCCGCCGAAGCCGCCCATAGGATGGCCCTTGAAATGGGACAGCACCAGAAGAGAATCGTAATTCTTCATGTGCGCGCCCACAAAGTTTTTGTCAATGCGCTTTCCGCCGTGAACGGGCAGCTCCAGTTCCCCTTCCGCGTCCAGAATATCCACCGGGGCGATCTCCGTCCAGCCGTGCAGCTTCATGGTGTTCCAGTGCTCCTCCGTGGTATTGCGCTTTCCCTCATAGGCGGTGTTGCACTCCACGATGGTTCCCTGTACCTTCTCCACCATGGACTTCATAAAATCGGGACGGATAAAGTTCTGGTTCCCCACCTCGCCTGAATGGACCTTCACCGCCACCTTTCCGGGCAGCTCCACCCCCAAAGCCTCATACAGGCGGAGCATCGCCTCCGGTGTGATCTCCTTTGTAAAATAGACCTTCGCCATACTGATAACCTCTCTCCTTTTTGTTTTGCGGCCTGTGCCGCGGTGCGGAGCCGCCCGGCGGCGGCCCCCGCCGTTTCTGTTAGTTTTATTATATATCTTAAAGTTTACTGCAAGTCAAGAGGGATTTTGGGGGATCGGGATTT
>JAETPP010000222.1 GCA_021771115.1 Bacillota bacterium
ATTCCCTATTTTTACTGTTATTATAGCCTGTCCGGGCGGCTCTTGCAAGTCCCCCGGACAGGCTTCTTTTACAGCTCCATACCGCCCCAGGTGTGGCCCCGTTCCTGCTCCCTTTCCGGCTGCTGCACCTCTGGCACAGGTAGCAGCTCCCGCGCCTTTTCGACCAGGGGCCGGAACTGCTCCGGCAAGTGCTGATCCAGAAAGTCCAACACCGCCCCGATCCCTTCCCGAAGCTGCGCCGAAATCCCGCGCTCCCAGCTCAAATCTTCTTCCAGGTATTCCACCTGCACTTTGAGCTGCCGGTTTTCATTTTCAAGTCGCTGCCGCTCCTGGGCCTCCTTCAGCTTTTCTTTCATCGAGGGGATCTTCTGCTGAAGCTGCTGGTTTTCTACCTTCAGCTCCCGCGCCTTCTGTTCTGCCGCCGCGCCCCGGATCACCGCCGCCTTCAGCTCCTTCACCTGCTCCACCGTCACGCCTTTAACGGCCCCTGTCAGCGTCTTTTCCGGCTGTATCGCGTCCAGATCGGGCTTGACCTTCTCCACCGCTTTCAGCAGCTTAACATTTCCTTGCAGGGCCTTTCTCTGCTTTTCCAGGGCCGCGATCTCCTGCTCCGCCGCTGTCACCTGTTCCTGGATAGCTTCAAGCCGTTGCGCTGCCGCCCGGTACTCTGGCAGCTCCATACGCTCGCGGCCACCGCCCAGGCTGATAATCTCAAACTCATGCTCCTGGGCAATTTCCGTTAAGGCTTCTTTCTCCCGTTCCATCCAGGCTTTCCATTCCGTCTGCTTTCGGCCCAGCCCCTCAAATCCCTGCTGCTTTAACGCCTGTTTCATTGATACCCTCGTTGAGAGGCCCCGGCTCTGCTCCGTTGCCACCGGCACGAAGTCCACATGGAGGTGAGGTGTGGCCTCGTCCATGTGCAGCACCATATTGAATACCCGCAGATGAGGGTTGCGCTCCTGGAAAGACGCCGCAAACTCTTTGAGAGCTGCCGCCGCCCGTTCCCCTCCAGGGGAGCCGCACCCGCAGTCCGTCAAATTGCCGATCTGAAAGATTGCCTCGTGAAATAGTTTCTCCTGCTTGCTCTGCCGGATATGCTTGTAGTAGTCTGGTATCTTGTCCCTAGTCTTTTTCTTTTTGGCGTTGTAGGCGGCCAGGGCTTCATCGAAAAGTTCGTGGTACACCTTTTTCAAATCCTCGTTGCAAAAGGTGACATTCTGCCCCGACCTGCTCCGGTCTACATTCGCCGCTGAAAAGCTCCTGTTGTTGTGCCGGATACTTCCCCGGCCCGTCATTCCCGAAATGGTTGTGCCTATAAAATCACCCGTCCCTTTTCTGCAAAAAGCCTATATCCTACTACTCCTATTTTACCATAACTGGCCGCAGGCCACAACCTCTTTGTTACTTTCTTGTGAGAAAGTAACGCAAAAGCACTTTCACACCGCCGCCCCGTTGGGGCTGGCAGTATGAAAGTGCTTTTGCGCCCTGCCGGGGGCTAAAAGAGTAAGGGAACGACTTCCATTTTTATGTATCCCAAAAAAGCAGCCAACACAATTTCGATTGCAAAACAAAGACCTAATAGACAATAACAAAGTATTTTTCGGTTCACTATTTTTTTTACAGTTTCAAGATATTTTGTCGATAAATAGACATATGTTCCCATAGCAAGTATTGATACGATACTACTCTTAAAGGACAGGCACATTGAACATAACAAATATTGTAAAAAGACGAGAACGAAACTCTCTATGAGGATTTCTACTACCATTCCAACCTTTGACCTTTTCATATCAACACCTCTTTTCATCCTCGAAACAACTTGCTAAACCAGCTCCGCTTCTGCTCCGGCTGATCCGCTCCGGCCTCCCCAGTAAGAAGCTGCTGCTGGATTGTCCCTGCGTGAAGAGCCTGGGCCGCTGCCGCTGTCTGCTGGGCGGCGGCCAGCGCGTCTGTAAGCCGGGTAATGGTCTGCGCCTGCTGCTCAATCTGCCGGTCTTTCACTTCAAGCTGCCCTTGCAGCGTGTCAATGGTGGCCTGTAAAACGCAAACCAAATCGCCAACTTCTTGGTTTTCGGTTTGCGTTTTAGTTTGCGATTGGTTTGCGTTTTCAGTTTGCGATTTTTCAAGAAAAGCCTGTTTTATCAAGGCTTCCTGGCGTTCATCAATCGCAAACTGGTTTCCGTTTTTTCGCAAACCTGATCGCAAACCCAGGTTTGCGATTTGCTTACTTACTGCTGTCTTTGATACCCCTATCTCGTCCGCTATCTGCCGGATCGTTTTCATACCTTCACGAACAGGCCCACAGGACACACGCCCTTATATTCAGGGTCAGCTATGTACCAACAAGCGGGGCCTGTCGCTCCCCAGGACACTTCCAGGGTAATGTCGTGCCACCCATCGGGGAACAGGGCTGTAAAACTCTGCCCTGCGTGTATGCCGTACCCTTCCAGGAGCAGCCGAGGGTGCGGATCATCGTCTGCCGGATCGGGAAGCTGTATCTGCGCGATCCTCTCTTTATCCCAACTC
>JAETPP010000013.1 GCA_021771115.1 Bacillota bacterium
TGCTTTGGGGATTACAAGATTTTTGATTCAAAGCTTCCCATTCTTCTTCTGTATAATCAGCACATTCAATATTCACAAATAATCCTCCTAACTTATTTTGTGAAATTTGAAAATCAGCTTAAAGTCCCCTGCAGGTTAGTTTGATACAATTTTCCGTAGGGCATTTCACTTCATACGAATTCCCCACCGAACGATAGGTGAGCTCTTTGCCACAACGGGGGCAGATTACCTTATCTTGGGGATTCCGTTCTTTTTGATGCAAAGCCGTCCATTCTTCTTCTGTATAATTTGCACGTTTAATATCCATAAATGATCCTCCTTGCTGTTTCATCATATTCCATCATTTTGCCTGCCTCCCGTGCCCGATCATATGCATCTATCATCAAAAGGGCACGATCCTCCGCTGTAAGTGCCGGGGCTTTTATCGCCGCTTCATAACTGGCTCTGAATTCATCCCTCCAATCTCCAATAGGATATTCCGATGGGTGGTGTAGCCAATGCCCGTAATATTCATGAGCCAAAACCGCCCTTTGCGACATACGATCACGAGCTATTTTAGAATCCAGGTCTGGTAAAATATCTCCACACACACCAATCATACCCAAATCATCCACCAGACCAGTACGTCCTCCTGTGTTAAACAGAAGCAACTTAGGATCAATTTTAAGGGCGACTGCATCGGATATGACACCATCAATTTCCTGCTCGGTAAGCACATGGCCTGCTGGCTTCCTCAAGCCCATAGCCATGTTCCTTGTCTGCATTATACTATCCTGCAGCCCATTTGTAAAGGATTCCTCGGAATCACCGGAAAGAAGAGATTTTTGCTGGTCAAAAAGCATTTCAGGGGAACCAAACACTTCATTCCTTTCTGATGTTTCATCCCTATACAGCTGTTCTCCTCCAGAGTTTCTGATCAAATTCGGAAGCTGGGGCGCATCTTTTAGCGAATACCCCTTGCTCTTCATCAAAGCCTGGGGCTCCTGGTGGTTCAGGCCGGTGGCTCTCAGCATGGAGTAGACCTGATTCGCCGAGGGGCGGGCTGCTCTGCCTTCCGGGGAATATTCGGTGTTTTCCAGCAAATATTGAGCTTGCCGGGGATTCAGGCCGGAGGCTTCCATCATCGCTTCGGGGGACATAGTGCGGTAGGCCTGTTCCATGTTCATATTTCCGAGAGATCGAGCCAGGTCTCCCTGGCTCAGCTGGTTCAGGGCGTAATACTGCTTTCCGTTCTGCACTGCCTCCTGATAGTTCCTGTGGTTCTGGATCCCCTCGCTGATCTGCCCAAATGCCAGGCGGCCTCCGGCTGCAGCCACGCCGGTTATGGCTCCCGCCGCGCCTTCCTTCAGCATTTGTCTGCCCTGCTCCTTCAGAGCCTCCATGAAAGCCACGTCCTCGGAAAAGCCCATAGCGCGATAGTAAAGCAGGATCTCTTCCCACTCTGACTTGTCCTTCGAGATCATCACATCCGCAAGCCAGTTTACCGCGCTGCTGGTCATTTCCTCGCTGCCCTCTGTCAGGGCGTTCTTTAGAAGGTACCCCAGCTTGCTTTTGCCTTTCCCGATTCCATTCAGCAGCGTATCGATGCTCACCTTTTCCGTCAGAAGCTCCGTGGCTCCCGCTATGGTTTTTAAATATAGAAAAGCCAGCAGTACACCCTTTCAGGCATACTACTGGCTTTCATCTTAATAATGTCTCACATTCTTATTACGAATTCAATCTTTCCGGAGGCCTGATTCCTAATTTCTGATAATCCTCCTTCGTGAACTGCGTGATAGGAATTTTGTGCTCTAACGAGTACTTCCGCATTCGAGAAAATTCTTTCATTCCCTCTTCCCAATTTTCCAATTCCCACGGAGGCGTTACATAGCCGCCTGCTCTTTCCGCTGCCCTATCAAGCGCCTCCATTTCTTCTCGGAATTCCTGATCCATTTTCATTCCTCCTTTAATGTGTATTTCTCAATTAATCTCTTAGCAGCCGATTCGTCTATAACCATTCGATAAGGATGTGCTCCACCTATAAGTCGTGCTCCTAGTGTATTTTCATAATGGCTTACTAATTCCATATTCTTAGCATCAAGGAAAAGATATCCTTCATACCCTTTATCTACTGATAATTTTGCCGCTATCGCAAACAAATGCCCCCCAACACCTTCAAAATCTCCTCCTTTTCCCTTATTATGGGGGGCACTTTCAACTAAGTTAACATAGATTGCATAATTATCAGGATCGTCAGATATAGCTATTAGTCCTTGAGGATCCACATCGCCATCTAAAGCCAGTTTATAGATATCCGTCCCTTTTAAGCTAGCTGCATTCCAGTTAAATAGCCAACCGTTCTTTTTTAAACCTTTAATATCACTACTAGTGGCTCGATTGTATATAGTACCTAAAATTTTCCCTGTGCTTCTTTCAATCAAGCATGGTGTAAATTTATCGATTTCTACATCAATACCATTCTCAATTATTTCTTTGTTAATTATACCACTTTCAGCGATTTTTTCAAGGCGATTCCTGTCGGATATTTCTGCCATATCTCCTTGGAAATCCAGAGATCCCCTTTCCTTTTTCAGAACATTTTGAGGTTCTCTCATTGCTTCCTGTCCAAGGCCTTCCTCCACCGAATACCCCTTGCTCTTCATCAAAGCCTGGGTCTCCTGGTGGTTCAGGCCGGTGGATCTCAGCATGGAGTAGACCTGATTCACCGAGGGGCGGGCTGCTCTGCCTTCCGGGGAATATCCAGTGTTTTCCAGCAAGTATTGAGCTTGCCGGGGATTCAGGCCGGAGGCTTCCATCATCGCTTCGGGGGACATGGTGCGGTAGGCCTGTTCCACATTCATATTGCCAAGACTTCTGGCCAGGTCTCCCTGGCTCAGCTGGTTCAGGGCGTAATACTGCCTTCCGTTCTGCACCGTCTCCCGGTAGTTTCTGTGGTTTTGGATCCCCTCGCTGATCTGCCCAAATGCCAGGCGACCTCCGGCTGCGGCCACGCCGGTTATGGCTCCCGCCGCTCCGTCCTTCAGCATTTGTCTTCCCTGCTCCTTCAGAGCCTCCATGAAAGCCACGTCCTCGGAAAAGCCCATAGCTCGATAGTAAAGCAGGATCTCTTCCCACTCTGACTTGTCCTTCGAGATCATCACGTCCGCAAGCCAGTTTACCGCATCGCTGGTCATTTCCTCGCTGCCTTCTGTCAGAGCGTTCTTTAGAAGGTACCCCAGCTTGCTTTTTCCCTTGCCGATTCCATTCAGCAGCGTATCGATACTCACCTTTTCCGTCAGAAGCTCTGTGGCTCCCGCTATGGTCCCCAGCCAGAACGCGTCTCCGTCCTCTAAACCCCGGTCCTTGGCGTCCAGCACCGTTTCCGCAGCCGCCTCGGTGCTCATGATGGCAAGAGAAAGATTGGAGGCCGCCTTTGCCACGCTTCCTATCGGGGCCCCCAACGCTCCCGCTCCGGCGGCAAGCCCATGGGATAAAGCCAGCGTGTAGGCAAAATCCGCCAGCCCCATCCCCAGCTGATACATAAAGCTTCCTGCTTCTCCCCAGGTTTCCTTTATCTTCTTGTCCACCGCGCTTCGGGCCGCGTTGTTCTCATACACAAAGGCATTGTAGGGTGCGTTTTCATCGATCTCCCCATCCATCAGATAATCGATCCCCTGGCCCAGATAGCTGATGCCTTCCAGAGGCTTTGTCAGCACGCTGCCAATGGAAGACAGCGCCGCCTCTCCCCAGCCTTTCTGGGAGAATTCTGTGATCTCCTTCTCCCTGCTTTCCCGCTGCCTCTTGTGCAGGATCGGGGTAAGCTTGTCAATGTATTTTTGGGCTTCCTCCTCTCCGGATTTCTGGTAAATGTAGTTGAAGATATCGATCTCATCCTGCTTCATTTCCTTCAGATGATCTTTGCTGGTATCCCATTTGTCAAAGATCCCCCCCTGTTACAGGAGCGCCGTTGATTTTATGATAAGTACTTCCCGTATCGCTCACCCAGGAAAGGCCGCTCTGCTCCACCGGCTCATAGCGTGCATATTGCTGAAAATCACTGTTGTATTTCAGGCCGCCGTACTGCTTTCGGAAATCCAGCTCGTTGCTTTCATTCTTCTGCATCTGCTTGTATTGCTTTTTGTCCGCTTCCAGCCTATTGATCTTTTCCTGGTAGCCGTCCAGCTCGGCTTCGGCCGCCTGGTAGCCCTCCGGGTACTCGCCGTGCTCATGATAATAATCACGATAATACATCAGCTTCTCATCGTGCTTTTTTTGGGTAACTTCTATTTCGTCATCGATAGAGACCAATTTTTCGCCGATCCAATCGATCGTAGCCTGACTGGTTTCGTTTTGGTAGCCTTCATGGCCCTGCAGTGCGGTTTTTGCCTCGTCGGAAAGCTGATCCCAGTCGTCTTCCTGGTAATCATCCATCATGTAATGGAAGACACGCCGGTTTTTGTCCCAGTTCTCCCATACCTCCTGGTAGGTCTTCCACTCATCCTGGCCCTGCTGAACCAGGGAATTGTAGGATTCCACCGTATCCAGGTACGCCTGTTCATACACCTTCAGCATCTGTTCTTTTTTGATGACGGCGTCCAACAACTCATCGTGCTCCTGGGCCAGCTGCCGGCTGGGGTTCTTCGCGAATTCCGCTTCCATTTCATCCAGCCTTTTATAATCCTCGTTCAGGCCCAATTCCGCCTGATAGTCCCGAAAGCTTTGTTCGGTAGAACTCACCATTTCCCCTTTTGCCTCCAGATATTTCCCGGTATAGGTGAGATTCTTCTCCGATTCTCCCAATCGCTGGGTTATTTTGCTGTTTTTTGCCGCCTCCTTGTTCAGCTCCGCCGCGCTGGGCCCCGCGCCGGAGTGATGGTAGGTTTCCACCGCGAACTTTACCGCCTCTGTGTCCTTCCTTTTCTCTTCCTTTGCCTGCTGTTCCTCCCGCCACTTGGGGTCTGAGGTCATTTCTGAATGTTTCCCGTCTTTACTGATTCTGGCCATTTACATCCCTCCTTTTCTTTTTCCGTTATTGCTTTTTTCCATTCGGTTTTTCCGCTTCTGACCTGAAAATTTTGTGCCTGACAGACTGTTCCCCACCGCCTTTCCTTCTGTGTTTCTTCCAATCATATAATTTTGTCTTATACACTAAGACAATTTCAGTATAGTCTTATTTACAAAGATTGTCAAGCCTCTCTTTCTCATTTTTCTTATATGCTAAGATTTTCCCGTTGACCTTGCGGAAAAATCATGGTAAAATAATCGCAAAGCGATTATCTGCGAGAACCTGTGATCCGGCATTCAGCCTTGCAAAGGAGAAACCAACATGAATCTTGCTCCTATCCCTTCGCTGCTCAAGCAGCTCAGAAACGCCGCCGGGCTTTCCGGGAAGGATGTGGCCCGAAAGCTTGCCTCCTACGGCATTTCCCTTTCCGAAAAAACCCTTTATGGGTATGAAAACGGCGTCAGCATGCCGAATGCCGATGTTTTTCTGGCCCTCTGCAGCATATACGACTGTGAGGATCTGGTCAGCCTCGGATCGGGCGGCAGCCTTTCCGCGGAGGAATACGCGCTCATAAAAAAATACCGCGTACTGGACGTACACGGCAAACGGGTAGTAGACGGCGCACTGGAGCTGGAATATGACCGCATCACCCATGTGGTGGAGCGGAAGGAAACCGGAAATATCACCTACATCAACTGCTATGACCTGGCGGTTTCCGCCGGGCCCGGCGAGCCCTGGGCGGACGACGGAGGCTACAAGACCATGCTGGAGATCCCCACGGAGCAGGTGCCGGAAAACGCCCATTACTGCGCCAGAGTTAACGGAAATAGCATGGAGCCGGCCTATAAGGACGGAGATATCGTTTTTGTGGAGCGGCTGGACGAGCTGGTGAGAGAGGGCGAGATCGGCATTTTCGCCCTAAACGGCGAAGGCTACATCAAGCGCCTGGGAAACCGGGAGTTGATTTCTCTGAATCCCGATTACAACCCCATTCCCCTTCACGAATTTGACGATCTCCGTTGCCAGGGGCGGGTGCTGGGGAAGCTGGAAAAGTAGCGCGCAGTCTGAGAGGCGCTTTTGGAAAATGCAGAAAATCACATGCTGAATTCGACTTGATTTTTGCATAAACTTTGCTATAATAGAGAAAACGTTGTTAAAAATCAAGGTTTTTAGCAACGTTTTCTTTATCTCGTGGAAAAAGAAAGGATAGACATAACAAAAAGGAAGGTGCTTTGTCTGTGGCATATAAATCTCTGGAAAAAATATCTTACAAAGACGAGGCGCTTTGTGAAAGTACCTACCAAGCCCGTTTTTGTGACCCTTCTGCGGTACATTTGGATTTTTCCATTCACGACGCGCCTGCATTTTACATGCTTCCCGCAGAAGCGTACGATTCCATGCTTCAAATCTATAAAACCGAACGGGATATCGTTCTTTTGAAGAATGAATTGCCCGGCGTGGCCCTGGAACAGTTTGCCGGACGCTGCCTGATAGATGAAATCGTTCTTTCCAACAACATTGAAGGTGTTTCCAGCTCTAGAAAAGATATCAGTGATGTTTTGAATCACCTGCAAAAGCAGGATCGAAAAAAGCGTTTTGCCGGAATGGTTCAAAAATACCTGCTCCTTCAAAGCCCTCAGCAGATCCATTTAGAAACTTGTCAGGATATTCGCAATATTTACGACGAGCTTTTGGAAGACGAAATCCGCCTGTCCGATTCCGGAAGCCTTCCCGATGGAACCGTTTTTCGCAGGGACGGAGTATCTGTCTATTCCAGCACCGGAAAAGTGATCCACCAGGGTTTGTATCCTGAAAGCTCTATTTGTACCGCTATGCAAAAGGCTCTGAAGTTTTTGCATACCGAAACAAAGAATCCTTTGATCAATACCGCCATCTTCCACTATTTGATTGGATATATTCACCCTTTTTATGATGGAAACGGAAGGCTGGCCCGGTTTATCAGCAGCTATCTTCTGTCACGGGATATCGATCCTCTTTTGGGGTATCGGCTCTCCTATACGATCAGTGAAAACATAAAAGAGTATTACGCCGCTTTCAAAACCTGCAACAATCCCAGAAACCGGGGCGATCTCACTCCCTTTCTCATTTTCTTTCTGCGCATGGTGGAAATTTCAACAAATCAGCTCTTCCGCGCTCTAAGGCGTAGATATCAGGATTTTGTCCGCTATTCCCAGCTGCTGGGTTCTCTGCCGTTTCTCCAAAAGGAACCCGCGCTCTTCCAACTGGGCTCTTTGCTGCTTCAGGCTGAATTGTTTTCAGAGCAGGGCATTTCCACACAAGAACTTCTGGAGGTTCTTCAAATTTCAAGAGCCACTCTCAGCAAACGGTTAGTGGTTTTTGCGCAATACGGTCTGTTAGCTTCTCTGACAGTAGGAAAAAGGAAACTATATGGAATTCCTTTAGATAAGCTTTCACAAGGGCAAGCTTCGTTATCCTGATACATGCGCTGCTCTCCCTGAAAGCTTGCATTTCCCGGAAATAGAAAGATTTTTTCAACGGGAAGCTGAAACAGCAAAGGCCCGGCACTTATTTAAGTGCCGGGCCTTTGCTGTTTCTCAAACAAATTACTCTATCGGGCTGAAGCTGAAGCCCCGCTCCAGCTCTTTGGAAAGGCGGAGAAGGAATTGGGCGATAAGCTCAATGCAGTTTTCCAGGTCTTTCCAGCTTCCCACCTCTACCGAGCTGTGCATGTAGCGCAGGGGGATGGAAACCAGCGCCATGGGCACGCCCTCGCCGGTCAGGTTCACGGAGTCGCCGTCAGTGCCGGTGCGCCCTGTGGCAATCTCCCACTGTACGGCGATGCCCACTTCCTCCGCCGTTTTTTGCAGCAGGCCGTTCATTTTTTTGTTGACCGCGGAGCCCATGCAGAGCACGGGGCCGCCACCCAGCTTTACTTCTCCGGTAGAGGCCGGATCGGTCCCCGGCGCGTCGCTGGCCCAGGTGACGTCCACCGCCAACGCGCAGGTGGGCTTTACCCGGGACGCGGCATAGTAGGCGCCCCGCATGGTGGTTTCCTCCCCCACGGTGGTTGCGGCGTAGATCCCGGCGGAAACACCCAGCTCAGCCGCCCGTTTGGCCGCTTCCAGAACCACAAAGGCTCCCGTGCGGTTATCCAAGGCCCGGCAGGTGAAGCGGTCGTTCAGAAGCTCCTTCACCTGCACATCCGCGCATACGGGGTCTCCCACGGAAACCGTCTTCAGCGCCTCCTCCTTAGAGTCTGCGCCGATATCTATAATGAGGTCGGAGGGGTCTACCTTTTCCTTTTTCAACAGCTCAGAGGTGACAGCCACCACGCCGCTGACCATGCTCTCTCCATGCCACACCTGCACCGGGCTGCCCACATACAGACAGGAATCAACGCCGCCTGCCTTTGCCACGTGAAGCCTGCCTTCGCTGTCGATATGCGTGACAATAAAACCGATCTCATCCATATGCCCGCAAAGCAGCACTCTGTGCTCCGCCTGAGGGTTCACCACGGAAATCACATTCCCGCTGGGATCGGTCAGCTGCCGCCCGGCAAACTGCTTCCCGAACGCCAGCGCCTTTTTCTGATTTTTCTCCTCATGGCCGCTGACAGAAGGCGTTTCCAGCAGCTCCTTCAAAAATTCACGATTCATAGTTTCCCTCTTTTCCATTTCAAAGTTTTGGCGTTTCCCGCCTTATGGTAAGTTTCCTGTTCAGTATACTACATTTTTCCGGGAAATCCCAGCAAAACACCTGAAAACGCGCAAAAAAATTCCCGTTCTGCGAAAAACAGAACGGGAGAGCGGGGCGAAAAATTCTTTTTCGCCCCGCTCAAACATGTTGGGGAAATCTACGATTTTCCCAACATGTTGCGATTGAAAAGTGAAAGATGTCTCGCCTGTCGGCTCGGTCAAGTGCTGAACGGTCTCCACCGGAGACCAGCACCCCTGACGGTTCTCTCTCACAACTCTCTTTCCCTCCGTATTTTTTCGCTAGCGACTTTATCGACAGTCTGTCCCGTTCTGCGAAAAACAGAACGGGAGCTTCTTATGCGGTAAGCTTTTTGATCACCGGGGAAAGCCTTTTATAGACAAGGAAGGTCAGGATCACATCGCACAGGCCCTTAAAGAAGGTGAAGGGCACATTGAACCACAGCAGCGCGTCGAACAGTGTGTTCACATTGGGGTTTATGGCCCGGTACATTCCCAGAATGATATCGGTGCTCATGCCATAGAACAAAGAGTAAGCGGGATAGCTGATAAAGTAATTGATGGGCAGGCTGCACACCGCCATCACCGCCGCCCCCACCAGGGAACCGATCACCGCGCCCTTCAGGTTCTTGTGCTTCTTGTAGATCCACCCGGCGGGCAGCACGAAGGTGACGCCCATCAGGAAATTGCAGAGCTCGCCCGCCCCGGCGGTAGTGGTAAAAATTGCGTTCACCGCGTTTTTCACAAAGCACACCAGCACCCCGGAAAGCGGGCCCATGCTGAACGCCGCGATCAAGGCCGGAAGCTCGGAAAAATCCAGCTTGATAAAGGCGGGGATCACCGGCACACTGAAGCTCAAAAACATGAGCACCGTGGCCACGCCGCCCATGACGGCCGAAACCGCCAGCTTACGTAGATTGAATTGCTTTTGCATCAAAAACATCCTCTCTGGAAATTTATTTGCAAAAGACCGGGGAAAACAAAAAAGCCGGAGACGCCAAAGCGCTCTCCGGGACGCGAGGCAAGGCTTTCCACAGATGGAAACAAGCGCCAAAACGCCGGCCAAGCCTCGATCTTCTTCCATCCGGACTGTACCGTCGGTACCGGAATCACACCGGTTCAACAGCGGACTTTCGCCCGCCGCTCGCAGACTGGAGCCTGAAATACAGGCTTTTTACTGCCGGTCAGGAATTACACCTTGCCCCGAAGATCATTTGCTGTTATTATTTTACTAAGAACTCACATTTTTGTCAAGAGACTCAGAGCCTGTGAGGAGGATTTTTATGAAGCTGTTCTGCAAGGAGGAAATGCAGCGCCTGGAGGGAATGGCCGAGCGCTCCGGCGTTTCCCTGCAAACGCTGATGAAGCATGCCGGGACAGCCCTGGCGGAGGAAGCTATTTCCCGGCTCCGGCCCATAGCCGGGAAACGGGCGGTGCTGCTCTGCGGCAAGGGCAATAACGGCGGCGACGGCTTTGTCTGCGCCCGGCGCCTGGCGGAGCACGGGGCGCTGTGCACGGTCCTGCTGCTTCAGGGCCAGCCCAAAACGCCCCTTGCCATGGACGCTTTTCGCGCCATGCCGGAATCGGTAAAAATACTCTCCGTACAGGAGCGGCGCGGAGAAAGCGAGCAGGCGCTGGAGCAGGCGGAGCTAATTTTAGACTGCGTGTTCGGCTTCAGCTTCCGGGGGGAATTTTCCGGGGAGGGCCTGGAATTTCTGGAATTTGCCAGCCGCCGGGACTGCCTTCGGATCTCGGCGGACCTGCCCAGCGGCGCGGTATGCGACACGGGCAGAGTCAGCCCCGGCGCTTTCCGGGCAGATGTAACAGTGACCTTCACCGGGAAAAAGCCCGCCAACTGCTCCTATCCCGCCAAGGAATACTGCGGGGAAACGGTGGTGAGGCAGGTAGGCGTTCCCCCGGTGCTGCTGGAGGGGGCGGAAACCCGTTTTTTTGAAACAGACAGCGCCTTTCCCCGCGCCGTTCTGCCAAAGCCGGATCCTCAAAGCAACAAGGGCGACCTGGGAAAGCTTTTGCTGGTGTGCGGCAGCTTCGGCATGGCGGGGGCCTGTATCATGGCGGCAAAAGCGGCCTTGCGCTGCGGCGTGGGGCTGCTGCGCATCGCGGCAGATCAAAGCATTTACCCCATTCTGGCCCAGGCTGTGCCGGAGGCGGTTTTCACCGTGCTGGACTGGGAGACCCGCCGGAGGGAAAGCGAGGAAAAGCTGAGAAATGCCCTGAACAGCTCCACCGCCTGCCTGATCGGCTGCGGCTTGGGAGAGCTTTCGGAGCTTGCCTGTCCACCGGTATTTTCCCATTGCACGGTGCCTTTGGTCGCGGATGCGGACGCCTTGAATTTCGCCGCCCGCCGCCCCGGCGCTTTGGAAGAGATAGAGGCTCCGCTGATCCTGACGCCCCACCCCGGAGAAATGGCCCGGCTCTGCGGAGACGCCATTTCTGAGATCCAGGCGGACCGCCTGGGCGCCGCCCGGGAAAAGGCCAGGGAGACCGGGGCGGTAGTAGCGCTGAAGGGCGCCGCCACCGTGATTGCCGCGCCGGACGGACGCTGCGCGGTCAACCCCACCGGAAACCCCGGCATGGCAAAGGGCGGCAGCGGAGATGTGCTGGCCGGTATGATCGCCTCCTTTGCTGCCCAGGGCCTCCCCGCCTTCGAGGCCACCACAGCAGGTGTTTACCTCCATGGCCTGGCCGGTGACCTGTGCGCAAAGCGCCTCGGCTGGCGCTCCATGCTCCCCACGGACCTGATCGCCGCCCTGCCGGAGGCGTTGGGGAGTGTTAGTTGTTAGATGTGAGTAGTTAGCTGTTAGAAAAGCGCAACGGCCCTCGTCTGTCATCCTGAGGAACGCAGTGACGAAGGATCTCGTCCTAAATGCCTGGGTAAAGGACAAAAGGACAAGATCCTTCGCTTCGCTCAGGATGACAGGAGGGGGCTCAGGATGACAAAAAAGGGGCTTAGAATAACAGGAGGGGGCTCAGGATGACAGGAAAAGCCTTTGTTCTTAATTGCTAATTGCTAATTGCTCATTACTAATTTCTCATTGCATTGCGTCCTTCTCCAGAATCTAGCATCTAGAATCCAGCATCTAGAGCGCGCTTTACATCGGAAGTATAATTTGCTACAATATGGTACACGGATTTTTTCCAAAAGGAAATGGGGAAGCCGGGCAGTCCCGGCGGGGGTTAAAAAGTTATGTATACTTATTTGTGGTGCTTTTTTGTTTTCGCCTTTCTCGGCTGGTGCAGCGAGGTGGTGTTCGCCGCCTTTGTGGAGAAACGGTTTGTGAACCGGGGCTTTTTGAACGGCCCCCTGTGTCCGATCTACGGCTTTGGCGTGGTGCTTATCGATTTTTGCCTGCGGCCGGTAAGATACAATATCGCGGCGCTGCTCATCGGCAGCATGCTGGTGGGCTCCGCGCTGGAGTGGGTGGCCGGTTTCCTGCTGGAAAAGGTGTTTCATCAAAAATGGTGGGATTATTCTGACGAGCCCCATAATTTAAACGGTTACATCTGCCTGAAATTTTCTCTGCTGTGGGCCTTTGCGGGCTCTGCCGTGGTAGGGCTTGTGATGCCCGCTTCCCGGTATCTTGTGTCGCTGATCCCCCGCACGATGGGCTGGGTGCTGCTCTGCGTGCTTCTAGGCCTGCTCGCGGTGGATTTTACGGTGACGGTGGTTTCCATTATCGGCCTGAACAAAAAGCTCAAAAACCTGGAATACGTTTCCGGCAAGCTGAAGGCCGGCTCGGATAAGCTGGGAGAGGGCCTTTACGCCGGCGCGGCGGTTCTGGAGGAAAAGAAGCAGCTTCTGGAAAAGGATTGGCAGAAGGAAGCCGCCCGGCTCAAGGAAAAATACGAGGAAAGCCTGCGGGCCAATCCCCTGCACCGCCGTTTGCTGAAAGCTTTCCCGGATTTGAAATCCTTAAAGCACAATGAGCAGCTGGAGCTTCTGCGGCAGAATGTAAACGGCATTCGCCGCCGCTCGTCTGAGGCCCTTCGGCGCAGGAACGAGGCCGCCGTTGCCGCCTATGAGGAAAAGCTGCCCGAGGGGGCGGAGGCGCCCTTTGCCTTCGGCCTTTGCTACTCCAAGCTGTTCTGGATCTTCATGATCGGCAACGTGGTAGGCTTTGTGCTGGAAACCTTCTATGCCCTGATCGTGCCTCCCCATCGCTTAGAGCTGCGGGTCAGCGTGGTGCTGGGCCCTTTCATTCTGGTATACGGCTTCGGCGCGGTGGCGATCACCCTGTTTCTCTATAAAATGTACAACCAAAAGGATTCCCTGATCTTCATTGCCAGCATGGTCATCGGCGGCGGCTTTGAATATCTGTGCAGCTTTCTCCAGCAGGCGGTATTCGGCACGGTTTCCTGGGAATACAGCGATTCCCCCTTGAATATCAGCGGCAGGACCAACCTGCTTTACTCCTTCTTCTGGGGCGTTCTGGGCCTTCTCTGGGTCAAGGATATGTATCCGGTGCTGTCCCGCACCATTCAGAAGATCCCCAAAAAGATCGGAAAGCCCCTTACCATCGGCGTTACCCTTTTCATGGCCGCGGATATCCTTCTTTCCGCCGGCGCGGTATACCGGCAGTCGGAGCGGGTGAACAGCATCCCCGCCACAAACGTAGTACAGACCTTCTTTGATACTTATTTCCCCGATGAATTTCTGGAGATCATCTATCCCCACATGGAATATGTAGGGAAGCCGGAGATCGTAAAAAACGAGCCTCCCCTGCCGCCCCATCAGGATTAAACGACCAACTGAGCCTCACTTCGTAACGAAGTGAGGCTCAGTTATATTCGGCTATGCCGAGTGATATTGCTGCGCAGTGATATTCGCCTACGGCCAGTGGTATTCGGCTACGCCGAGTTTTTTCTTAAAAAACTTTCCGCAGGAAAATACCACTGCAAACGAAGTTTGCAATATCACTTTCCGAAAGGAAAATATCACTCCAAGCGAAGCTTGGAATATCACTGAGAGCCTTCATTTTTGCTCTTTTCGGCTGATGATGTGGCCGTCCTGCATTTGGTACACCACATCGGCCCCGGCGGCAATTCCCGGGTCGTGGGTGACCACGATCACGCAATAGCCTTTGTCTTTTACCAGGCTGTGCAGCAGGTCGATCACGAGCCTGCCGTTTTCCGTGTCGAGGTTTCCGGTAAGCTCATCCGCCAGAATGATCCAGGCGGATGATGCCCGGGCCCGGGCAATGGCCACCCGCTGCTGCGAACTGACCGAACCGACAGGTGAGAGGCTTAACGTTCTTTCCAACCTAATACTTAGTACACTAACGATTCCCACTCGCTGTCATCTCTGAACAAAAGCAAAGCAAGCTTTTCTTTCAGTGAAGGATCTCGGTCAGCAGCAACCAGCGCATTAAGGGCTTTTTTAATCGCTGACAGCATAAAACCGAGATCCTTCGGCGTTGCACGCCTCAGGATGACAGTGGAAAAAAAGGTTAGTTTTAGGTCGGGCCGCACACATACAAATACCGCCCGCTATCTTCACGAGTGGCCGCGGCGCCTCGCCGCTAAATCCCAATTTAGCGCACTACTTCCCCTGCCATCGCAGAAACAGCACAAAAGTACTTATCCCTGCGATTTCAAACAAAAAGAAAAAGCTCTGTCGGATATCCGGCGGAGCTTTTTCCATACTAGGAGGAATGACGTTTTATTCGAAATCTTTTCGGGGCGGGGCGTTCCTGAAACTCTGGGCATTGTTCCCAAAAAGATCGTAAAGCATGTTGGTAATTGTGAAAAAGGCAGTGTCCCCAAGCACATGCTACGTATTTTGCAGAACGATTTCGCACATAATGCTGCTGAAAGAATCTGCATTTTTCACAACAGGGCAGGGCGGGATCAGTTACTGTTTTCCGTTTCATATTGCCACCGCTTTTCAAAGAATTCCCCTATGTTGGGTCTTCTTTTATTTTACTATATCGGCATTACCGATATATGGCAATATCGGAATTGCCGGTATTTTATAATCGCCTTGAGGTGATTTCGTGCAGTTTCCAAGAATTCGGGATTTAAGAGAAGACCATGATCTGAAACAGGTCGATCTGGCCGCCTATCTCCATGTGGGACAAGCCACCTATTCCGATTATGAAACCGGGAAAATCACGGCTCCCATAGAAATTTTGATGAAGCTCGCACAGTTTTATCATGTTTCTCTGAATTATCTCACAGGCCTCTCTGAACAGAAACGACACTGAAAACGCTCTCCGCAAAACTGCGGAGAGCGTTTTGTTGGATCGGAAAACAAGCCCTAAAACAGCAAATCGTAATTGACGGGGGTATAAAAGAGGCGGCGGACTTCCTGGGGGTCCTTTGTTTGGCCCAATACCCACATCAGCTTGGTCACGGTGGATTCCAGGGTCATATCATAGGGCTCCAGCAGGTGGTAGCGCTCCTTCAATCGGTGGCCCACCTGGTAGACGGAAAGATTGCTGCCCTCCTGAGGCACCTGGGTGGCCATCACGATGGTTTTTCCGGCCTGCACCAGAGCATCCAGCTCTGTGAGGTAGCAATCGGGGATCCCGCCTACGCCGTAGCTTTCGATGATCAAACCGTCGCAAAGCTGCCCGGCGGCGGAAAAGGCTCCGGGAGGCAAGCCGGGGATCAGCTTTAAGAGCACCACGTTGGTATTGAGGGTATGGGTAAATACCGGCTCTCCCTCTTCCTCACAGGGAATGAAGCGGACCACCCGCTGATCTCTGACCTCCGCCAGATCGGGAAAATTGATGCTGGTGAAGGCATTGTAGCTTTTGGTGCGGGTCTTTTTGGCCCTGGTTCCGGCGATCACATGGCCGCCGAACACGATACACACGCCGCTGTCCCGGTGGCAGGCCACCCGCAGGCTGTCTAACAGGTTCTGCCGGGCGTCGGTATCCTCCCGGTCAATGGGCTTCTGGGCTCCGGTGAGCACGATGGGCTTTCTGGTGTGGCGGATCAAATAGGAAAGAGCCGCCGCGGTATAGGCCAGCGTATCCGTGCCGTGGCAGATCACGAAGCCATCGTACCTTCCGTAATTTTCTTCTATCGTTTTCGCAAGCAGCAGCCAATGCTCCGGCGTGATATTGGTGCTGTCCAGGTTCAGGGGCTGGGTCGTTTCCACCCGGCAAAAGGAAGAGGCATCCGGCACGTGGCGCAGCAGCTCTTCCGGGGTCAGGCCGGGGGCCAGGCCGCTTTCTGTTTTCCGTGAGGCAATGGTGCCCCCGGTGGCGATCAGTAAAATTTTCTTCATTGCAGCCGCCGCACCAGCAGCTCCACCACCTGTTCTTTTTCTTCCGGGGTGTAGGTATCGGATACCATTCCCTCCACAAAGCCGCGCAGCAGCTCCGCGGGGTCCTTTCCCTCAAGGAACGCGCCGGTATCGCCGGACAGGTCGGTCCCCCAGCGCTTGAGCTGGGCTTCTACCGCATCGGCCACCCGCTGGGCGCTGTCTTTACCGTGGGAATCCGCCCGCTCCGGCATCATGGCGTTGATGTTCTGCGACTTCCAGTAGGGCACCCAGGCGTGAAGACGGGCCTTGAACTCTTCAAAATCCTTTTCTCTCGTCCAGGCGTTCTCCGCCAAAGCGGCCATGCGGGGAAAGATCATCTCTTCCAGGCGCTCCGGGGTTTCCACATATTCCGTCCAGAGGGGGGCCTCCAGCCCCAGCACCTGCGCCGCCGGGATCTCCTGCCCAGGCACGATGGAGGGCTCATAGCCGTAGGTGGCGCGCAGTGTCACCAGGGCGTGGTCGTAGTCGAAATAGAAGGAGCTCACATTGGAGAAAATGAATTTCCTGCCCTTGGGAACTTCCCGGGCGGAGGCCTCCGCACCCTGGGGCGTCCAGTACTGGGCGATGGCGTCTGAGCGCATGGTACCGGAATTCAGGATCTCGTTCCAGCCAATGACAGCCTTGCCGTTTTTGGCAAGGTGATCGGCAAGCCTGGCGGTAAACAGCGCCTGAAGCTCTTCCTCGTTCTGAAGGCCGTGCTCCTTGATTTCCGCCTGGCAGCGAGGGCATTTCTCCCACTCGCTCTTGGGGGCTTCATCGCCGCCGATATGGAAATACGGGGCCGGGAACAGGGCGCACACCTCATCCAGCAGCTCATACAGGAAGTCATAGACCTTCTCATTTCCCGCGCAGAGGATCCGGGGGAAAATACCGGCGGTGCAGACCACCTCCGCCGGCTCCCCGGAGCAGCTCAGTTCGGGATATGCCGCGATGATGGCCGTGGTGTGGCCGGGCAGGTCGATCTCCGGGATCACCTGGATCTGGCGCTCGCCGGCATAGGCCACCACCTCGCGGATCTCCTCCTGGGTGTAATAGCCCCCATATTTTTTCCCGTTTTCCATTCTCCAGGAGCTCACCTCATTGAGCTTCGGGAATTTTTTGCTTTCAAAGCGGAAGCCCTGGTCCTCGCTTAAATGCCAGTGGAAGGTATTCAGCTTCAGCCGGGCCATTTGGTCCAGCACCTTCTTGAGCTCCGCCACTGGGAAGAAATGGCGGCACACATCCAGCATAAAGCCCCGGTAGCCATACCTGGGGGCGTCCTCCAAATCGCCGCAGGGCAGGGTGTTTTCCCCCTCCTCGATAAGCTGGAACAGGGTTTGCAGGCCGTAAAAAGCGCCGTGCTCATCGGCATGGGAAAGCACGATCTTTTCCGGCTCAATGTGAAGGGCGTACCCCTCGGCGGGGAGAGCGCTGTTCTGCTCCACAAAAAGCAGCGCCTTCGCCCCTTCCTCCATGGGGAACAGCCGGGCGGCGGGACAGCTTCCCTGATACGCCAAGGGCAGGGAAACCTTGCAGGACGCGCCGGTCACAGAAACAGGGCCGTTGCATTTTGGAATGAGATTCATAAAAATGCTCCTTTGCGCGGCAGCCCCCAAAAGGCCGTGCCGCTGTATTTCCTTCAGTATAGCAGAGCGCCCGGCAAAGCACAAGGGAGTTTGGCTTTGCCGGGCGAAATATATTTTAGGTTCTTAAACAGACCAGAGCAAAGGGGACTTCTCAGTCCCCATGGGACTGCCGGTAGGCGCAGTAGGCGCCATAGCCGCCGTCAAAGCTTTCGATCTCGCGGTTTCGCAGCACCGCGATCCGGGTGGCTGTTTTTTCCACAAAATATCTGTCGTGAGAGATAAACAGCAGTGTACCCGTGTAATCCAGCAGGGCATCCTCCAGCATTTCTCTGGTTTCGATATCGATGTGGTTGGTGGGCTCGTCCAGAATGAGAAGGTTTACCTGGCGCTGCAATAAAATGGCCAGCTTCAAAAGCACCTTTTCCCCGCCGGAAAGAGCGGTCACCCGTTTGAACACGTTTTCTCCCACAAAGAAATACTTTGCCAGCAGATTTCTGGCCTGCCCCTCGCCCATCACACATTCCCGGCGAAAGGCGGAGAGCACGGTATCCGTTTCCACCGGGAAGCGGATCTCCTGGGGGATGTAGCCCAGCTGTACGCCTGGATTCAAAGTGATCTCTCCGGAAAAGCCGGAAAGCTCGCCCAGCACCGCGCGGATCAGGGAGGTTTTCCCCGTGCCGTTATCTCCCATGAGGCACAGCTTATCCTTTTCCCGCAGCAGCAGGGAAGCGTGCTCCAGCAAAACTGTATCCTCCCCAAAGCCCAGGGAAAAATCGGTGAGCCGCAGCACCTCCATACCGGTGCGGGTACCGCCGAAGCTGATGGGTACCTTGGGCTTTGTGAGCTGGGGGCGCTCCAGCACCTCCATTTTTTCCAGCCGCTTTTCCAGCTCGTGCTGCTTGCGGAAGAACTTGGGGTTATCGCTCTGCACGCCCCATTCATGGAAGCGCTTGATGGCCGCTTTCATGGCCTCTATCTTTTTCTGCTGGTTTTTATACTGCTCAAATTCCAGCAGCATCAGCCGCTCCTGCTCCTTCACGCTGAAGGAATAGTTTCCGGCAAAGCTGGTGCACTGCCCCGCCTCCAAAATAAAGGTGCGGGTGGCCACACGGTCCAGAAACCAGCGATCGTGGGAAACGATGAGCACCGTGCCCCGGTATTTCGCGAGAAAGCCCTCGAACCATTCCAGGGTTTTCACATCCAGGTGGTTGGTGGGCTCATCCAACAGCAGGATATCCGGCTCCGGCAGCACGGCGGCGGCCAGGTTTACCACCGTTTTCTGCCCGCCGCTGAGTACATTGTACTCCCGGTCGAGCAGGTCGTTCAGGCGAAAGCCCTGAATGACCTTGGCGGTGCGCTCCTCTATCTCATAGCCGCCCAGGGCGGTATAGCGCTCCTGCACTTTACTGTACCGGTCCAAAAGGGCCTCGTAGTCCTCTGCCGGAGAAGCCATGCAGGCTTCTAAGCTTCGGAGCTCCCGCTCCGTTTCCAGTGCCTCCGCAAAGGGCTCCAGCAGTACCTCGCCCACGGTTTTTCCGGGCTCACGCAGACGGGGGATCTGCTCTAAAAGCCCTACCACGGCACCCCGGCGAATGCTGATTTCCCCGGAATCGGGAGCTTCCTCCCCGGAGATCAGCTTCAAAATGGTGGATTTTCCCGTACCGTTGCGCCCTACAATGGCGGCGCGCTCCCCGGTCATGATCTCCAGGCAGGCGCCGTTTAATACCTTCTTAAATCCGAAATTTTTGACAATTTGATTCATTCCTATTTCTATCATGGTCGTTGCTCCTTTTCGAGTTGTGAAAAATAGTCCCTCTCACAAACCCGACCACGCGGAATAGGAAAAGGCGATCCGAAAATCGCTCCGTACAATGGATCAGCCTGCTTATTCCGCATCCATCGGGTTTGTACGGAGCACATCGGAACCGACTCTGAAATAGAATCTGCCTTGCTTTTTCAGAACCATTTGTACCACCTCCTTTGAGAATGTTCAGGATCAGAATATTGGTTACCGGACACCGGACAAGGCCGCTTTTCCGACAGCCAGCACCTCATGACTGACAGCAAGTCGGTCTAGGGGGTATTTGAAAATAGAGAAAATGCCGGATTTTTGTTCAGGAGTAGGTGATTTCAAGATAAAAACCGCAGAAAACCTTTCGGTTTTCGAGGATTTTTGGCGCAGAAAGCGCCTGCTTCTGGGCAAAAAGACGGTGTTTTTGATTTTTCAAACAGCCCCTTGCTTTCCCAGAACTTCCTTTGTCAGCGCTTCTCTGGCAACCAGGCAGAGATAGGGCTTTCCGTAAAGGGCCTCGATGTCCGCATAGCTGGTTCCGCCGAAATACCCGGCAAGATCCGCATCGGTAGGCCTTACGTCCATATCCTCAGACAAGGCCTGCAAAAGTAAGCTTCCCCTGGCGTTGGATTCCAGCTGGCTTTTGTTCTTTTCCAGCAGCTCGTCCATGCTTTCCACCTGGAGATACTGGCTCAAAAGCGTGTCCAGGTCTACCCCGTACTGGGCGGCCTGCTCGGTATAATAGTTTTTCAGATATTCCGTGTAGTAATTTTGGATCGTTTCCGGAACCTCGGTGATCTTCGCCTGGTCCTGAATTTCCTGCCAGAGGTATTCGGAAACAGCCGTTTGCCGCAGCTCCTCTTCCACTCCCTTTTTCGCCTGTGCCACAGTGGACCAGCCGTTCTCTTCCTTCCAGTTTTCCGCCACAAAGTCATCGGTAAGCTCCGGCGTTTTTGTAACCTGGATATAGTTTATGGTAGTAGAGAATACGGCGTCTCTCCCGTTTAAGCTTTCCTCCCCGTAATCCTCCGGGAAGGTCACGTTCACGTCAAAGGTCTCGCCGGGCATATGGCCGATGAGCTGCTCCAGAAAATCATCGATATAGTTTGTGACGCCAATCGTTACCGTAGCGCCGTTTCCCATGGTGTTTCCGCCCTGGAATTCCACGCCGTCGATGGTGCCCACATAGTCGATATTCACGGTATCATTGCTCTCCACCGCCCGGTCTGTGACCTGCTCTGCGGCGCCGTATTTTTCCAGCATACTGTCCAGCTGGCTCTCCACATCCACCTCGGATACGGTGGAAATCTCCTCCGGGACCGCCATGTTCCTGTAATCCGGCAGGGTCACATAGGAAAGGGCAGTCACACCCTCAAAATAGCCCTCTGCCGTAAGCCCGGCGCTGTAGGCGCTGTCGCTTCCATTTCCCTGAGAGGAAGCTGCGCGGCTGCTTTCCGCCTGAGAGGAAGGGGCGCTGCTGTTTTCACCCTGAGAGGGAGATGGCTTTTCCTCCTTTTTTGAGCAGCCCGTGAAAGCCGCCCCAAACACAGCCGCAGCCAGCAAAAGCGCCAGCAGCTTTTTTCCATTGTTGTTCTGCATTATGATCACCTTGTTTTTCAAAAATTTGCTTTTGGGAAGAAGCTTTTCCGTCCTTCTGGGCCGCAGAAAGCGGCGAAGGATCCCGGCCCTTGCTTCCTCCCTTTTCGGCGTTCAGGAATCTAAAGCGCGTATTCCAGCTGGCAGTCACAGGGCTCCCGCTTCACATGGTGTGCATCGTATTCTTTTGCCTCCACGCAGCCCAGATTTTTATAAAAGGCCTGGCTTTCCACGGAGGAATGGGCGGAAATATACAGTTTTTCCGCGCCAAATCGCCGCCCGGTCTCGGCAGCCTTTTGAAAAAGCAGCCTGCCATAGCCCTTCCCCCGCTGGTCAGCGGAAATATAAAGCTGAGAAAGATCGGCATACTGCTTTTTGCTGCCCAGCAGTTCTTTTTCCACAGCGCAGAAGCCCTTGAGGCCCTCCGCCGAAAACAGCCCCCACACCGCGCCGCCTGTCAATAACGTATTCCGCAGGAAGCCGCAAAGCTCTC
Organism: Bacillota bacterium; assembly: GCA_021771115.1. Classification (GTDB taxonomy): domain Bacteria; phylum Bacillota; class Clostridia; order Oscillospirales; family Acutalibacteraceae; genus Acutalibacter. Next base: position 21,420 of record JAETPP010000013.1, read on the forward strand.
TGTGGTCCGCTTCTCCCCATTGTTCAAGAAAGGCGATATCACGGATCACCCACCGGCCATCGATTTTCCGCCAGCACTGCTCCACCTTCTGAAAACGATCAAAAACGGCAAACAGAGCGGGCGTCAATTCCTCCTGTGAAAGTAAACGAAGCTCCATGACCCAGTCTCCTGAAAGCCTTACTGCCCGTAATAGGCGTTTTCTCCGTGCTTGCGCAGATAGTGCTTGTCTAAAAGCTCCTGCTGCATGGGCGGAAGGTTTGGCTCCAGCAGCATGGCGTGCCAGGCCATAAAGCAAAGCTCCTCCAGCACTACGGCGTTGTGGACCGCGTTTTCCGCGTCGGTCCCCCAGGCAAAGGGGCCGTGGCTGTGCACCAGCACTGCCGGAATATCCCTGGGGCTTTTGCCGGAAAAAGCCTCCACAATAACCTTTCCCGTTTCCAGCTCGTATTCCCCATTGATCTCCTCCGGGGTCATCTTCCGGGTGCAGGGGATCTCCCCGTAAAAATAGTCGCCGTGGGTGGTGCCCAGCGGCGGCACGCTCCGCCCCGCCTGGCTGAAGGTGGTGGCCCACCGGCTGTGGGTGTGCACGATGCCGCCGATCCCCTCAAAGCTGCGGTACAGCTCGCAGTGAGTGGCGGTATCGGAAGAGGGATTCCACCTTCCCTCCACCTTTTTCTCTGTTTTCACATCTACCAGCACCATGTCCTCCGGGGTGAGCTTTTCGTACTCCACCCCGCTGGGCTTGATGGTCATCAGCCCGCTTTCCCGGTCATAGCCGCTCACATTGCCCCAGGTAAAGGTGACAAGCCGATGCTCCGGCAGCAGCAGATTGGCCCGGCAGACCTGTTCTTTCAGTTGTTCCAGCATACGATTTCCTCCTGGGGAAGTAGTTGTTAGTTATTAGTAGTTAGTTGTTAGAGAAGGACACCCTCTCCTGTCATCCTGAGGAAAAAAGGCGCTTCGCGCCTTCTTGACGAAGGATCTCGGTCTTTAGTTGTTAGTTGTAAGTAATTAGTCGTTAGAGAAGGACATCCTCTCCTGTCATCCTGAGGAAAAAAGGCGCTTCGCGCCTTCTTGACGAAGGATCTCGGTCTAATACCTGAGCAAAAGGACATAAGGGCGAGATCCTTCGCTTCGCTCAGGATGACAGGAGGGAGGCCAGGATGACAAAAGGGGGCCAGGATGCAGAAGGGAAGGCAAGGATAACAAGAGGGGGCTCTGGATGACAGGAAGGCCCGGAATGACAGGTAAAAACCCTCGTCCTTCTTTGCTAATTACTAATTCGTCTCAGCAGCTTCCCCTTCTCATTCTCTCCATGGCTTCTTTGGTCTTCTCCGCGTCGCCGAAGGCGGTCAGGCGGAACCAGCCTTCGCCGTTTTTGCCGAAGCCTTCGCCGGGGGTGCCGACGATCTCCATGTCGTTTAAGAGGTGGTCGAAATACTCCCAACTGCCCATGCCCTCCGGGCACTTGAACCACAGATAGGGAGAGTTTTTCCCGCCGGTGAATTTCATACCCATGGCCTCCAGCGCCTGGGCCATTACCTTGGCGTTATTCCGGTAGTAATCAAGGCTTTTCCGGATCTGCTTTTGTCCCTCCGGAGTAAAGACGGCCTCCGCCGCCCGCTGGGTGATATAGCTGACGCCGTTGAATTTGCAGCCCTGCCTGCGCTCCCAGAGCTTGGAAACCTGCACGCCGTCCATCGTGAGCTCCTTGCGGATCACGGTATAGCCGCAGCGCATTCCGGTAAAGCCGGCGGTTTTGGACAGGGAGCAGAACTCGATGGCGCACTGCTCCGCGCCGGGGATCTCAAAAATGCTGCGGGGCAGCCCCGGTTCTGTGACAAAGCTTTCATAAGCCGCATCGTAAAGGATAATTGCTTTACACTTTAAGGCATAATCTACCCAAACCTTCAGCTGCTCTTTGGTGTACACCGCGCCGGTGGGGTTGTTGGGAGAGCAGAGATAGATGAGGTCCACCGGGGGGTGATCCTCCTTCGGCATGGGCAAAAAGCCGTTTTCCTCCGTGCCGTCCATATAGACGATCCTGCGGCCGGAAATGGTATTGGTATCCACGTAAACAGGATAGACCGGGTCGGGAACCAGCACGGTGTTGTCCACAGCAAACAGATCCACAATATTGCCTACATCGCTTTTGGCGCCGTCGCCTACAAACACTTCCGAAGCGTCCAATTCCACTCCAAAGCTTTTATAGTACCCGGCAATGGCTTCCCGCAAAAACGGATAGCCGTTGCTGTCCGGGGAATAGCCCCGGAAGGTCTCCTTCTTTCCCATTTCCTCTGTGGCCTTGTGCATGGCTTCGATGACCACAGGGGCCAAGGGCAGGGTCACGTCTCCGATCCCCATGCGAATGATCTTGTTGTCCGGGTGGGCCTCTGTGTAGGCCGCCACCTTCTTTGCGATGGTGACAAACAGATAGCTCTGGCCCAAGTTCTGGAAATTGCTGTTTAGTTTCATAAAGATCCTCCTCAAATTATGCTCGGCCGGGCTTCCGCCCGGGCTATGGCCGCGCCGATAAAGCCCTTAAACAGCGGGTGGGAACGGTTGGGGCGGGACTTGAATTCCGGATGGAACTGGCCCGCCACAAAGAAGGGGTGGTCAGTGAGCTCCACCGTTTCCACAATGTGCCCGTCCGGGGATGTGCCGGAAAGAACCATGCCGGCCTGCTCCACAGTTTCCCGGTAGTCGTTGTTGAACTCATACCGGTGCCGGTGGCGCTCGTGGATCAGCTCTTCCCCATAGCATTCCGCCATTTTTGTGCCGGGTCTGATCTTGCAGGGATAGCTGCCCAGGCGCAGGGTGCCGCCCTTATTGATCTCCTTGTTCTGGTCGGGCATGAAATCGATGACCTTGTGGAGGCCGAATTCATCAAACTCGCCGGAATTGGCGTCCGTGATGCCGCAGACATTCCGGCAGAACTCGATGACGGCGATCTGCATCCCCAAGCAGATCCCCAGATAGGGAACTTTATTTTCCCTGGCGTATTTGGCCGCCAGCACCATGCCTTCAATGCCCCGGCTGCCAAAGCCGCCGGGAATGAGGACTCCATGGCAGTCGCCCAGGCGGGAGGCGATGTTCTCTTCCGTAAGCGTTTCGGAATCCACCCAATCGATCTCCACCTTGGCGCTGTGGTCATAGCCCGCGTGGCGCAGGGCCTCCATAACGGAAAGGTAGGCGTCGTGCAGCTTTACGTATTTCCCTACCAGGGCGATCCGGACTGTCTTTTTCCGGTTTCGGATCTTCTCCACCATGGCGATCCACTCGCTGAGATCCGGATCGGGAGAGGCCAGCTTCAGCTTTCGGCAGACGATATCGGAAAAATGGCTTTTTTCCAGCATGATAGGGGCCTCGTACAGCACGGGAATGGTCAGGTTTTCAACGACGCAGTCCGGCCACACATTGCAGAACAGGGCAATTTTCTTAAAGATGCTCTTGTCCACGATGGGCTCGTCTGTCCGCAGCACAATGATATCGGGCTTGATTCCCATGGACTGCAGCTCCTTCACGGAGTGCTGGGTGGGCTTTGACTTGTGCTCGCCGGAGCCCTTCAGGTAAGGCACCAGGGTAACGTGGATAAACAGGGAATTCTCCTGCCCTACCTCCTGCCCCACCTGGCGAATGGCCTCCAGAAAGGGCTGGCTCTCAATATCGCCCACGGTGCCGCCGATCTCGGTGATCACCACATCGGCGTTGGAATGGCTGCCTACGTTGTAAATAAAGCTTTTGATCTCACTGGTGATATGGGGAATGGCCTGCACCGTCTCTCCCAAATACTCCCCCCGGCGCTCCTTATTGAGCACGTTCCAGTACACCTTGCCGGTGGTCAGGTTGGAGAATTTGTTCAGGTCCTCATCGATAAACCGCTCATAGTGGCCCAGATCCAGGTCTGTTTCCAGGCCGTCCTCGGTGACATACACCTCGCCGTGCTGATAGGGACTCATGGTGCCCGGATCTACATTGATATAGGGGTCCAGCTTCTGGGCCGCTACCTTCAGGCCCCTGGCTTTGAGAAGCCGCCCCAGAGAAGCGGCGGTAATGCCTTTTCCCAGGCCGGATACCACACCGCCTGTTACAAAGATATATTTTGCCATTTTTATTTACCCTCTTATTTTTTCAAATTCAAGTGTTTTGTGCCAGAGTTTGTGGAAGATGGATTATGCTAGTTGTTAGCGAAGGTCAAGAGCAATAAATTATAGTTTGGCAGAAAACTCATCGTAGGGGCCGGGCTTGCCCGGCCCGCATGATTTGCAGTAGTTCCGGGACGGGAGGGGCAAGCCCCTCCCCTACGACGGTTTTTTCTTAAGCCGGTAAATCCCAATTTACCGCCCTTATCCAGCATCTAGCATCCAGCGTCCAGAATCTGCCCCGTAAATACCTCCACCGCTTCGCCGGTCATGAGGACGCGGTCGTCGGTGTAGTTTATGGTGAGATCGCCGCCCCGAAGATGGACTAAGATATCCTCTCCCTTGGGGCAGTACCCGCAAAGCACTGCCGCCACGGCGGAGGCGCAGGCTCCGGTGCCGCAGGCCATGGTTTCTCCGCTGCCCCGCTCCCACACCCGCATTTTCAGGGTGCGGCTGTCCAGTACCTGAATGAATTCCGTGTTCACCTGCTCCGGAAACAGCGGGTCATGCTCAAAGCCAGGGCCGATGGCTTCCAGATCCAGAGTATCCGGGTCGCCGCCGAAAAGCACGCAATGGGGGTTTCCCATGGAAACGCAGGTGATCTCCCGCTCTTTTCCCGCCAGCAAGACCTTCCGCGCGATCACAGCTTCTCCCGTAAGGCTTACAGGGATCTCCTTCGGCGTGAGAATGGCCTTTCCCATATCCACCGTGATGGCCTCCGCTTTGCCGTTCTTCTCGTGGATCACACAGGTTTTGATACCGCTTAAAGTTTCGATTTTCAGCTCCGGTTTCCGGGCAATGCCGTGGTCAAACACATATTTTGCCACACAGCGAATGCCGTTGCCGCACATTTTTCCCTCGCTGCCGTCCAGATTGAACATGCGCATTTTCGCATCGGCAATTTCTGAAGGACAGATCAAAATTACGCCGTCGCCGCCCACGCCCTTGTGCCTGTCGGAAAGGCGCACAGCCAGCAGCTCGGGGTCCTCTACAGGGTCTTCAAAGCAGTTGAAATAAATATAGTCGTTGCCGCAGCCGTGCATTTTGGTAAAAGTAAGCGTTCTGCCGCCCATGAAAACGGCCCCCTTTCCCCGGTATTTGCCGGGCTTTATTCCATCTCAGGGAAATTTTCCCCGCAATGTGCTAGGGCTGTTTGAAAATAGAGAAAATGCCGGATTTTTGTTCAGGAGGAGGTGATTTCAAGATAAAAACCGCAGAAAACCTTTCGGTTTTCGAGGATTTTTGACGCAGAAAGCACCTGCTTCTGGGCAAAAAGACGGTGTTTTTGATTTTTCAAACAGCCCCTAATTTCTGGAGCATTTCTCCGCGTCGATGGCAAGCACAAACATCAGGGCGCACAGGGCGTCCCGGGGCTCCATTACATCGATCACATAGGTATCCGTCCAGTTCCAGATCTCTTTGGTGATCACCGCCACCCGGCTGCCCGTAGGGCCTTGAATGGTATAGTCCCATTCCAGCCAGTTCCCCTCGATCCGCCAGCCGTTGCAGTCGATATTGTATTTTGGCTTGAAGAAGGCAAATTCCTTGGAGATACAGCCGATGTACTGCTCCCCCAGGTACAGCTCAAACTTGGGCAGAAATGTAAAGATCCTTTCCTTTACAGTGCCCATCTCGACGCCGTAGGCGTCGAAAATCTTCAGGCAGTGTCCCCAGGAAAGCTGGCCCTTTACGGTATACACCGTATTGCCCGCCTCATCGTAAATATCGTAGCTGTCGAACCAGGAAAAGAAGCGCTGCTTAAAGAGAAGCTTCATTTTAGGTTCCTCCCCTTTGTTTTTATTGCCCGTCGGCGAAAGAGGCCGCAGGGGGCGGTGAGATCCTATTTCATATAGACGGGCTTTTCCACGCTTTCCGCGGTTACCGGTACAAAAAGCTCCTCTTCGCTGCACCCGGCGGCAAACAGCAAAAATGTGACGGCAAGGCATAAGAACAAGGACTTTTTCATGGTATTTCCCCCTTTGGCAGGATATACCCTTTATACAATCCACCCGCCGGATTCACTCGAAATTTACTATATAAAACTCAGAAAAAGCTTTTGATGCCGGACAGCAGCGGCGACCTGCGGTGCAAGGAAGAAATTCGGTAAATTATTGTTTGCAGGCGTTGCAGGCACTCGGGAAGCTTCTTGGTACAGGAGAAAATTTTCTGACCCGACCGGAAGTAGCTGCTAAATTATTGTTTAGCACACTAACGCCCCACACACACTGTCATCCTGAACAAAAGCAAAGCTTGCTTTGCTTTCAGTGAAGGATCTCGGTTAGCAGTAACCGGTGCATAAAGGAAATTTATACTCGCTGGCTGGGATATGGCCGAGATTCTTCGCCACCTTCGGTGACTCAGAATGACAGTGGTGCGTGTGCCCCTTTTTCTAACAACTAACTACTTACAGCTAATTACTAATGTGCCAAATTCCAATTTAGCACACTGGCCGTTCTGTCTCGCCTGTCGGCTCGGTCGGTTCGCACCAGCGTTCCACTGGGACGCGCTCACCCCCACTGTCATCCTGAGGAAAAAAGGCGCTCCGCGCCTTCACGACGAAGGATCTCGTCCTTTCTGAGGAAAAGGGCAAAAGGACGAGATTCTTCACCGCCTGCGGCGGTTCAGAATGACAGACGGGGAAGCTCAGAATGACAGGCAAAAGCCCTGTTATTCATTATTCATTGCTAATTATCCCTTAATCATGTCCTTCTCCAGCATCTAGCATCCAGCATCCAGCGTCTAGCATCAAACCTCCACTACCCCGTCGTACACCTTTTCCGCTTTGCCGGTCATGAGCACCCGGTCGTCGGTATAGTTTACCTTCAGCTCGCCGCCCTTTAAGATCACCCGGATATCCTTGCCCTTTTCGCAGTAGCCGTTTAAGGTGGCGGCCACCACGGCGGCACAAGTGCCGGTGCCGCAGGCCATGGTCTCGCCGCTGCCCCGTTCCCAGATACGTGCCTTCAGGGTGTGCTCGTCAATGACCTCCACAAACTCCGCGTTCACCCTGTCAGGGAACATGGGGTCGTTTTCGAACTTGGGGCCCAGGGTATTTAAGTCCAGCTTATCCACAGAGGGAACAAACACCGTGCAGTGCGGATTCCCCATGGAGCAGCAGGTGATGCGGTACACCTCGCCGTCAATGGAAACGGGCTTATCCACTACATGCTCGCCCTCCAGCCGCACGGGGATCTTCTCCGGGGCAAGCTCCGCTTTTCCCATATCTACCGTGACCTTGGAAACAAGTCCGTTCTTTGTGGTCACCGTGCATTCCTTTACGCCGCTTTTGGTATCGATATGCAGTACATATCTGCCTTCTCCGATCCGTTCTCCTTTGCAGATGCCGTTGTCGAACAGGTACTTCGCCACACAGCGAATGCCGTTGCCGCACATCAGGCCCTCGCTGCCATCCAGGTTGAACATCCGCATTTTCGCATCGGCGATCTCTGACGGGCAAATGAGGATCACTCCATCGCCGCCCACGCCGTTGTGCCTGTCGGAAAGGTAGATGGAAAGAAATTCGGGAGAGGCCACCATGTTTTCCGGCTCGAAGCAGTTGATATAAATATAGTCGTTCCGGCAGGCGGACATTTTGGTGAAGCGCATTTTCTGCTTCTGCTCTTTCAGGTTGTTGATATCGATGATCTCCGTGTTTTCCGGCGTATAGCGGCTCATCAGGGAATCCGCCAGAGCGTTGGCGGTATCCAGAGCCGTCAGGCAGGGAATACCCAAAAGGCTTGCCTTCCGGCGGATCTTCACGCTGTCCCGGGCGGGGTTTCTGCCCTTGGCGGAGGTGGAAATGACGTAATTTACCTTTTTGCTTTCCAACAGGGTAATGGTATTGACGGAGCTTTCGTGGATCTTATCCACGATCTTCACGGAAAGCCCCACCTTGGCAAGCACCATGGCGGTGCCGGTGGTGGCGTACAGCTCAAAGCCCATTCTGGCAAATTTCTTGGCGATTTCCCCGATCTCAGGCTTGTCCTGATCCCGCACGGTGATAAACACGCCGCCGCTTCGCTTCATGTTGTGGCCGGAGGCGATCAGGCCCTTATAGAGGGCCTCCTCCAGATTGTTGCCGATCCCCAGCACCTCGCCGGTAGATTTCATTTCCGGCCCCAGGTGGGTATCCACGTCGGTGAGCTTTTCAAAGGAGAATACCGGCACCTTTACCGCCACATAGGGGGAGGGCTTATAAAGCCCCGTGCCATAGCCCATATCCCGCAGCTTTTCTCCGAGGCTTGCCCGGGTAGCCAGGTCGCACATGGGAACGCCTGTCACCTTGCTGATATAGGGCACGGTACGGCTGGCCCGGGGATTTACCTCAATCACATAGATTTCCCCGTCCATGATGATATACTGAAGATTGATCAGCCCGATGCCGTGAAGCTCCCGGCAGAGGGTCTCCGTGGTGGAAACGATCTTTGCGCTCATATCGTCGTCGATATCGGAGGCGGGGTACACGGCAATGCTGTCGCCGGAGTGAATCCCTGTGCGCTCCACGTGCTCCATGATGCCGGGGATCAGAATATTCTCCCCGTCGCAGATGGCGTCCACCTCGATCTCCATGCCGGAAAGATATTTATCGATCAGCACGGGATTATCCTGCTTGTGGGAAAGAATGATTCCCATGTACTCTTCAATATCCTCGTCGCAATAGGCAATGATCATATTCTGGCCGCCCAGCACATAGGAGGGGCGCATCAGCACGGGATAGCCCAGCTTTTTGGCGGCCTCCAGCGCCTCCCCGGCGGTCATTACCGTAAAGCCCCTGGGGCGCTTGATGCCGGAACGCTCCAGCAGATCATCGAACCGCTCCCTGTCCTCGGCCATATCGATGGTATCGGCGGAGGAGCCCAGAATGGGAATGTGATTCTTCGCCAGGGTTTTGGTGAGCTTAATGGCGGTCTGCCCGCCGAAGGCCACCACCACGCCGATGGGCTTTTCGATTTCGATGATATCCATCACGTCCTCCGGGGAAAGGGGCTCAAAGTACAGCCTGTCTCCGGTATCGAAATCGGTGGAAACCGTTTCAGGGTTATTGTTGATAATGACCACCTGATAGCCCAGCTGCTGCAAGGACATAACGCAGTGAACGCTGGCATAGTCAAATTCAATGCCCTGGCCGATGCGGATAGGCCCGGAACCCAGCACCACCACGGTGGGCTTTTCTCCCTTGTCCCGGATAAATTCCAGGGCCTCGTCCTCCCCGCCGGATTCCCCGGTATTGTAGGCGGCGTAGAAGTAGGGCGTGTGGGCGGCAAATTCCCCGGCGCAGGTATCCACCATTTTGAAGGTGGGCTTCCGCCGGAAGGTCACTTCACAGCCGGAAAGCCTCGCGATGGTGGAATCCGGGTAGCCCAGCTGCTTGCCCTTGGTGTAAAGCTCCTCCGTCAGCACACCTGCGGCAAGCTCCTTTTCATAGGAGATCAAATGAATCAGCTTTGAAAGGAACCAGCAGTCGATCATGGTTCTTTCGTGCATCTCCTCCATGGAAACGCCCCGCTTCAAAAGGGCGTATACGGCAAAGATCCGCTCGTCTGTGGCATGGGCCGCAATCTGCCACAGGGCTTCCTCCGATTCTCCTTCAAACTTAGGCAGGTTCAGCGTATCCAGCCCGATCTCGGCACCCCGCACCGCTTTCATCAGGGCCATTTCAAAGGTATCGGCAATGCTCATCACCTCGCCGGTGGCCTTCATCTGGGTCCCCAGCTCCCGCTTGGCGTACACAAATTTATCAAAGGGCCATTTGGGGAACTTTACCGCCACATAATCGAGAGCCGGCTCAAAGGCGGCATAGGTTTTCCCTGTCACGGCGTTTTTGATCTCGTCCAGGGTATAGCCGATGGCGATCTTCGTTGCCACCTTGGCAATGGGATAGCCCGTGGCCTTGGAGGCCAGAGCCGAAGAACGGGAAACCCTGGGGTTCACTTCGATCACGGCATATTCAAAGGAGGTGGGGTGCAGGGCAAACTGACAGTTACAGCCCCCCTCTACCCCCAGCTCGTCAATGATCCTCAGGGCGGCGGAGCGGAGCATTTGGTACTCCTTATCGGAAAGGGTCACGGTGGGCGCGATCACGATGGAATCCCCGGTGTGCACGCCCACGGGATCCAGATTTTCCATGGAGCAGACGGTGATGGTGTTGCCCTTCCTGTCCCGCATCACCTCAAACTCGATCTCCTTCCAGCCGGCAATGCTCTTTTCCACCAAAATCTGGGTGATGGGTGACAGCGCCAGGCCGTTGGCCGCCACCTCCCGAAGCTCCGCAAGGTCATTGACAATGCCGCCGCCGGAGCCGCCCAGAGTAAAGGCCGGGCGGATAATGACGGGATAACCGATCTCAAGGGCAAAGCTTGCGGCGTCCTCCACAGTGGTGACCACCCTGGAGGGAATGCAGGGCTGCCCGATTTTTTCCATGGTGTCCTTAAAGATCTGGCGGTCCTCCGCCTTATCGATGGTTTCCGGAGAAGCCCCCAGCAGGCGCACGCCGTGCTTCGCGAGAAAGCCCTCCTTCGCCAGCTGCATGGAAAGGGTAAGGCCGGTCTGCCCGCCAAAGCCGGAAAGAATGCTGTCGGGGCGCTCCTTTTCAATGATCCGCTTGACGGTGGTAAGGGTCAGCGGCTCAATATAGATCTTGTCCGCCATGGCCTTGTCCGTCATAATGGTGGCCGGGTTGGAATTCACCAGCACGATCTCGATGCCATCGTCCCGCAAGGCCCGGCAGGCCTGGGTGCCCGCATAGTCAAACTCGGCGGCCTGTCCGATCACAATAGGCCCGGAGCCGATCACCAATACTTTTTTGATGTCCTTATTCAGCGGCATACTTTATTCTCCTTTTCCTGCTTCCATCATGGCGAAAAACTCATCGAACAGTAGCCCGGTATCCAGGGGGCCCGCGCAGGCCTCGGGGTGGAACTGGGTGGTAAAGGCAGGGCAGTCCAAATAGCGGATTCCCTCGCAGGTGTTGTCGTTGACGTTTACGAAAAGCTCCCGGGCCGCCGCCGGATCGATGCTTTCGGAAATCACCGCGTAGCCGTGGTTCTGGCTGGTGATGTAAACACGGTCCTTTTCCAGATCCTTGACCGGCTGATTCGCCCCCCGGTGGCCGTATTTCAGCTTTTCCGTCTGAAAGCCGTGGGCCAGCGCCAGAAGCTGATGCCCCAGGCAGATGCCGAAAATGGGGATCTCAAGTTTACATATTTCTTTTAAATTTTCTATAATTTCTTTATTTTCAGCGGGATCTCCAGGACCATTGCTTAACATAATTCCGTCCAACTTCAGTTCCTTCAGTTCCGCCGCCGTGGTATCGCAGGGGCAAACGATCACCTCCGCTCCCCGTTTTACAAGCTCCCGCCAGATATTCTTTTTCAGGCCGAAGTCCAGCAGAGCAATCCGCTTTTTCACCTGGCCCTCCGGCTTTTCCACGTACCGTTTCCCGGTGGAAGCCGCCCGCACCGCGCCGGTGACACGGTAGGCCTTCAGGGCTTCCAGATCCACCTGCTCCGGGTGATCTGTGATCACGCCGTTCATCACGCCCCGCTCCCGCAGGATCTTTGTCAGGGAACGGGTGTCGATGCCGGAAAGGCCCGTCACATTTTTTTCCTGAAAAAAGGTGTCAAGATCGCCCTCCGAACGGAAATTGGAAGGCTCTTGGCACCAATGCTTTACAATATAGGCCCTGGGGCCGATGCTGCCGCTTTCAAAATCGGCGGGAATGACCCCGTAATTGCCGATAAGCGGAAACGTTTGCACCACCATCTGTCCCCAATAGCTGGGATCCGTCAGCGTTTCCAAATACCCCGTCATGCCAGTAGTGAAAACCACCTCGGCGGTCACCTCTCCCGGCGCGCCGAAGCGTTCTCCACGGAACACTTTTCCGTTTTCGAGTACAAGATAGCCTGTTTTCGCCATGCGCTTTTCCTCCTTTTCCGATCAAAGGATCTCTCTTTCTTCTCAATAGCTTATCATAACTTATTTGAAGAAGCCGCGCAAGGGGAAAATACGCATTTCGTCAAAAACACAAAAAATCCTGCCTTGCCGGGAAGGAGATAAGTCGATTTTGAATGCCGGGCAGGAAAAGACAACAGGGACGCTCTCTGATTTGAGCGCCCCTGTCGTTCTATTCTACGTTTTCTGTGATACAGGGCGGCTGAAACACAAAGTTCCTGATGTTTGCCGATATGGCCTTCCAGTAGTGCGCTTTTATCCCCCTGGGATATTTTGCAGGCTTGGTTTTTCCTTTCTTCTATAAAACAAAACCGGCACTTGGGGCGCCCTCCGTAAGGAAGGCGCCCCAGTTTTATTCGCCATTCGGCGAGTGATATTGCTTCGCAGTGTTATTGTGCTTTGCACAGTTATATTGCCTTACGGCAGTTATGGAG